>NZ_DAMBKZ010000014.1:0-38227 GCF_032066345.1 Brucella sp. | reverse complement strand
GCGGCACGCCAGAAATCTGCATCCTCATAGTGGGTAGGATCTGTGACGCCCGCCAGATGGAAAGCCTCGCGACGTTCGACACAGGTGCCGCAACGCCCGCAATGATGTTCGCCGCCCTTGTAGCAGGACCATGTTGCTTCAAACGGTGCCTTGTATTTTACACCATCCGAAACGATGTCGCTTTTTGACTTGTGCACATAGGGCGCAAGCACCTGAATATCGGCATATCCTTCCAGCGCATGGTTCTGCATGGTCTGGAAAGCGTCGATAAAGCCGGGACGACAATCGGGGTAGATGAAGTGGTCGCCACCGTGAACGGCAAGCGCCACGGCATCGGCCTTCTGGGCTGCTGCGACGCCAAAGGCGATGGCCAGCATGATGGCGTTACGGTTGGGAACGACGGTGATTTTCATCGTTTCCTCGGCATAGTGACCATCGGGAACATCGACATCATCTGTCAGAGCCGAGCCGGTCAGACTGGCGCCAATCGGGCGGATATCGATGATCTGATGTGGAACATTGAGCCGCTTTGCACAGGCTTCCGCGAAGCTCAATTCCTTTTTGTGCCTTTGGCCATAATCAAAAGAGATCAGGCCAGTGAGCTGTTGTTCCGCCGCGATTTTATGCGCGAGCGAAACGGAGTCCAATCCACCGGAGCAGATGACAAGCGTCTTCATAGTTTGAGTCCTTGTTTTGACCGGGTAGGCTGCGACCGGATGTTTACGCGGCTCTCCTACCGCATGAGACCGGGCTTGTAAACGCCACGAAAATGCGAGGAGCCATGCATGAAGGAAAGGCATCAAAGAGCATTACGTGGATGAGATAGGGCTTGATGTGTGTTAGTGCGAAATTGGAATGACTATCTGTCAGAATATATTCATTTAAATCGATATTGCCGGCCATCCGCGATTGACGCGCACGTCAACCGTCTTTAGGTTTCGTGCCGGTTCCTGATGTTGCGGGGAAGTGCCGGTTTTAACGGCGTTTCTGTCAGCAACGTTTTCATGTCGGATTCTGACATGCGGGCAAAGATTCACGGCGGCATAGTCGTGTCGCAAAAGTCATTGAAGAGGTAATCGCGGATGAAAGTCCTTGTCGCAGTAAAGCGGGTTGTAGATTACAACGTAAAGATCCGTGTTAAGGGAGATGGTTCGGGCGTTGAGCTTGCGAACGTCAAGATGTCGATGAACCCTTTTGACGAGATCGCGGTTGAAGAAGCGATCCGTTTGAAGGAAGCAGGCAAGGTCACGGAAATCGTCGTGGTTTCGGTCGGTCCGGCACAGGCGCAGGAAACATTGCGCACCGCACTTGCCATGGGTGCTGACCGTGCAATTCTGGTGAAGACTGACGAAACCGTCGAGCCACTTGGTGTTGCGAAGGTTCTGAAGGGCGTGGTTGATGCTGAACAGCCAGACCTCGTTTTCCTCGGCAAGCAGGCGATTGACGACGACAGCAACCAGACCGGCCAGATGCTTTCGGCACTGCTCAACTGGAGCCAGGCAACTTTTGCCTCGAAGGTGGAGCTTGCTGACGGCTCTGCCAAGGTGACGCGCGAAGTCGATGGCGGTCTTCAGACCATTGATGTGAAGCTTCCAGCCATTGTCACGGTTGATCTTCGCTTGAACCAGCCGCGCTATGCTTCGCTGCCAAACATCATGAAGGCCAAGAAGAAGCCGCTTGATGAGAAGTCGCCTGCCGATTTCGGCGCTGACATTGCGCCGCGTCTCAAGGTTCTGAAAACTGAAGAACCGGGTGGCCGCAAGGCTGGCGTGAAGGTTGGTTCGGTTTCCGAGCTGGTTGAGAAGCTTAAAGCTGACGGCGTACTTTGAG
This sequence comes from Brucella sp., assembly GCF_032066345.1. Lineage (NCBI taxonomy): Bacteria > Pseudomonadati > Pseudomonadota > Alphaproteobacteria > Hyphomicrobiales > Brucellaceae > Brucella > Brucella sp. Next base: position 36,397 of record NZ_DAMBKZ010000014.1, on the reverse strand, counting down.
GGAAACCCGTGAGGCCCGTCTGCAAATGGCGTGTTGCTGCGCTTCCGGTGCTCACGTACGAAAAGTACGCTCCGCTCCGGTTCTCGCACCCCACCATTTTCGCCAAGGCCTGACAGGTTTCGCAAACCGAGAGATTTAAGGGACAAACACATGGCTATTCTTCTTATTGCCGAACACGACAATGCAAGCCTTTCTGACCAGACTGCAAAGGCTCTGACTGCTGCTGCCCAGATCGGTGGCGATGTCGATATTCTGGTTGCTGGCAAGGGCGCGAAAGCAGCCGCCGATGCAGCCGCAAAGCTTTCTGGCGTTCGCAAGGTCCTGTTGGCTGAAAGCGATGCGCTGGAAAACCGTCTGGCCGAGCCACTGGCTGCAGCAATCGTTGAACTCGCAGGAAACTACGACACGATCATTGCACCAGCCACCACTTCGGCCAAGAACGTGCTGCCGCGCGTTGCAGCACTGCTTGATGTGATGCAGCTGTCGGAAATCATGGAAGTTGTGTCCGCTGACACCTTCAAGCGTCCGATCTATGCAGGCAATGCGATCCAGACCGTGCAGTCGACCGATTCCAAGAAGGTCATCACGGTTCGTACGGCTTCTTTCTCGGCGACGGGCGAGGGTGGTTCGGCTTCGGTTGAAAGCATCAATGCGGCTGCTGATCCGGCACTGTCGAGCTTTGTTGAAAACAAGCTTTCGGACTCCGATCGTCCGGAACTGACTTCTGCCAAGATCATCATCTCGGGCGGTCGTGCGCTTGGTTCGTCGGAGAAGTTTGAGGAAGTGATCCTTCCTGTTGCCGACAAGCTTGGTGCTGCCGTTGGCGCCAGCCGTGCGGCGGTTGATGCGGGCTACGCACCAAATGACTGGCAGGTTGGCCAGACCGGCAAGGTGGTTGCACCGGAACTTTACATCGCAGTTGGTATTTCCGGCGCGATCCAGCATCTGGCCGGAATGAAAGACAGCCGCGTGATTGTTGCGATCAACAAGGACGAAGAAGCACCGATCTTCCAGGTGGCTGATTATGGTCTCGTTGGTGATCTCTTCACGATCCTGCCAGAGCTGCAGAAAGCGCTCTGATAAATTGAAAAGGCGGCAGGGATAACCTGCCGCCTTTTTCACACCCGTCCTGCGTTGACTTTAGTTGGCGCTCGGGCGGGTTATTCATATGGTGGTCTTGCATTTTTCGGCTGTAACTGTCTTGTTAGGCAGGCTTTCGGAAAAGCGCGAAAGCGGCGGTAGACCTCGCCATCGGCGAGAGCATGAAGGAGTTGGAACTGTGGCAATCAAGACGGTAGGTATTGTTGGCGCGGGTCAGATGGGCAGCGGAATTGCTCATGTGTGCGCATTGGCAGGTTACGACGTGCTTCTGCACGACGCGGCTGCGGACCGGCTGGAAAAGGGCATTGCCACAATCAACGGCAATATGGCGCGACAGGTATCTTCCGGTAAGCTGGAAGAACAGCAGCGTGCCGATGCAATGAAGCTGATCCGTCCTGCTGTTTCGATGGAAGACCTTGCAGGCGTTGATCTGGCAATTGAAGCCGCTACCGAAGACGAAACCGTCAAGCGCAAGATTTTTGCCCAACTTTGCCCGGTGCTAAATCCTGAAGCCATTGTTGCGACCAATACGTCGTCGATCTCCATCACGCGTCTCGCTTCGACCACTGACCGTCCAGAGCGCTTCATCGGTATTCACTTCATGAATCCCGTGCCAATCATGAAACTGGTTGAGCTGGTGCGCGGTATCGCGACTGAGGAAGACACATTCCGCAAGTCGAAGGATTTTGTCACCGCACTTGGCAAGACTGTAACGGTTGCCGAAGATTTTCCGGCTTTCATCGTCAACCGCATTCTGCTGCCCATGATCAACGAAGCGATCTACACGCTCTATGAAGGCGTGGGCAGCGTTGAGGCCATCGACACCGCCATGAAGCTTGGTGCAAACCATCCGATGGGACCTTTGCAGCTCGCGGATTTCATTGGCCTTGATACGTGCCTCTCGATCATGCAGGTGCTGCATGACGGCCTGTCGGACTCGAAGTATCGCCCATGCCCGTTGCTGGTCAAATATGTCGAAGCTGGATGGCTTGGTCGTAAGACTGGCCGTGGTTTCTATGATTATCGTGGTGAAAACCCGGTTCCAACGCGTTAAGCGAACCTTTGATTTTTGCAAAGCCGGTGTTCAACACCGGCTTTTTTGTTTTAGGCAAGGGCCTGGTGGAGATCACGGGCGCTAGCCATTTAAACGGGCCGCAAGCAGCATAGTGGCCAATTCTCCACGGCTGTGGAAAACTTGTTTATCCTTACCGTTAACTTAACCTTAACCAAGGCGATTCAGAAGTTGTTCATCTTTAATTGTTAAAGTTTTCATTAAGATGTTCGGAAACATTAATTGTTTCACCAACCCTAACAAGTTGCGACGGGCATCATCTTCGAAAAGCAATTTGGTGGAAAGGTGAAGACGATGAACATTATAGTTCAGCTGCGTGACAGCGTTAATGTTATTCGTGAATTCGTCGCACCAAGCTACAGGCCCGAGCGCCATTACATGCGCGGACCGGGCCCGGCTTGCGCGGCACGCACGGCTAGCTGATTTTCGGGCAAATCCCGAAAGAATAGATATAAAAAAGCCAGAGCGGGCGACCGCTCTGGCTTTTGTTTTTCCGAACCTTAGCTCTCGCTTATTCCAGACCTTCAAACAGCGCCGTCGAAAGATAGCGTTCTGCAAATGATGGAATGATGATGACAATGTTCTTGCCCTTGTTTTCAGGGCGCTTGCCGACTTCGATAGCTGCAGTGAGCGCTGCACCTGAAGAAATGCCGACAGGGATGCCTTCAATGCGCGCAATCAGGCGGGAATTGGCAAAGGAATCCTCGTTGGAAACGGTCACGACTTCATCATAAACGCTGGTGTCGAGCGTCTTTGGTGCAAAGCCCGCGCCGATGCCCTGGATCTTATGTGGGCCAGGTGTACCGCCGGAGAGAATTGGCGAATCCTTGGGCTCGACAGCAATCACCTTGAAGGATGGCTTACGTGCCTTGATGACCTGACCAACGCCGGTAATGGTGCCGCCGGTGCCAATGCCGGAAATCAGGATGTCTGCTTCGCCATTGGTATCGTTCCAGATTTCCTCAGCCGTGGTAAGGCGGTGAATTTCAGGGTTAGCCGGATTTTCAAACTGCTGTGGAATGATGGCATTCGGGTTGCCTTCGGCGATTTCTTCTGCCTTGGCAATGGCGCCTTTCATACCTTTTGCGCCTTCCGTCAGAACCAGTTCTGCACCGAGCAGCTTGAGCAGCTTGCGGCGTTCAACAGACATGGTTTCAGGCATGGTCAGAACGAGGCGATAACCCTTGGCGGCTGCCGCAAAAGCCAGTGCGATGCCGGTATTGCCGGAAGTAGGTTCCACAAATACGGTCTTGCCCGGAACAGCTTTGCCCTGTGCTTCAAGCGCTTCGATCAGCGCAAGACCGATACGGTCCTTGACGCTCGCCAATGGATTGAAGAATTCGAGCTTGACCAGAAGGTTGGCTTCAACGCCATTTTCCTTGGCAAACTTGTCGATGCGCACGAGCGGTGTATTGCCGATCGTATCGAGAATGGAATTATAGATGCGACCGCGTCCTGCGGTCTCGCCGTCTTTTCCGCCAAGGGGCTTGCTCATGGAATAATCTCCTTCTGTTTGAAGTGAAGTTTATGAGGAAATGGCGCAAAAGCATAGCTGGGTCCATGCTTCGGATTGCATAAATTTGGAATTATATTCTTTAAAGCCAATATCCTTAGAAGATAATTCCAAGCAATTGGGTACTGATAAAGCGCACGATCATTTGTTTGAAAATCGCCCGATCCTTGAGCGAAAACAGATCACTCACCCTTCCGATAAGCTTTTCATGTCTATAAGCTTTTGCTGTCTGATTGATCCGCATCAATGCTCTTGTCAAAAGGAGCGCGCATGGTTGGATCGTGATCGCAAACTGGAGGCTTGGGCCGTGTATAAGACTATTCTGATTGCAACCGATGGATCTGAACTTGCCGACAAGGGCGTCGAACAGGGTGTGGCTCTGGCCAAGCAGTTTGGCTCGAAGGTGCTGCTGGTTTCTGTGACCGAGCTTCTGCCATCCTATGGCATCGTCGTTGCTGCGGAATGGGCATCCAGCCCTGCCGCCTTCCAGGAATATCGCGAGGCAATCACCAAAGCGGCAGCCGATTTGCTCGCCAAAGCAAAAGCCAAGGCGGAAGCTGCTGGCGTTGATGTTGAAACTCTGCACATTGAGAACCAGTCACCAGCACAGGGCATTATTGAAGCCGCCAAGCAGACAGGCAGTGATCTGATCGTGATCGCATCGCATGGCCGTCGCGGCGTCAACAAGCTGCTGCTCGGCAGTCAGGCTGCTGAAGTGCTTTCATTGAGCTCTGTGCCTGTGCTCGTGGTTAAGTAAGCCACGTAATCTGCGATATGCAGAACACGCGATAGTGTTCGCTCTCAATCGCTTAAGCGTCTAACAACGCAAGAAGATTGCCGCGCATCTCTGTTAGACTTCTTTAGCCCTTATAGGGCTGGAGGAGTTTTTCAGGAGATTATTATGACCGCGCCGCGTCCATCCAAGACCAGCATTGGTAATCATCTGCTTCATCCCGAAACGCAGATGCTTAATTACGGTTACGATCCCGAACTATCCGAGGGAGCCGTCAAGCCGCCTGTATTTCTGACATCGACCTTTGTTTTTAAAAGCGCCGAAGATGGGCGCGATTTCTTTGATTTTGTATCTGGACGCAAGGAGCCGCCAGCGGGTGTCGGGGCCGGTCTCGTTTATTCGCGTTTCAATCATCCTAACAGCGAGATCGTGGAAGATCGTCTGGCCGTTTATGAAGGCACGGAAAGCTGCGCGCTGTTTTCCTCCGGAATGTCGGCGATTGCTACGACGCTCTTTGCATTTGCGCGACCGGGCGACGTGATCCTGCATTCTCAGCCGCTTTATGGCGGCACAGAAACGCTGCTAGCCAAGACATTTCATAATTTCAATGTGGAAGCTGTGGCATTTGCCGATGGCGTGCATGAGGCTTCCATTGAGAAAGCTGCAGATGAAGCACTACAGAAGGGACGCGTCTCAGTCGTTCTGATTGAAACACCGGCCAATCCGACCAATAGCCTTGTTGATATTGCCGCGATCCGGCGTGTCGCAGACAAGATTGCAGAAAAGCAGAACGGGCATCGTCCTGTTATCGTTTGCGATAATACTCTGCTTGGCCCGGTTTTCCAGAAGCCACTCGATCATGGCGCAGATCTGTCGCTTTACTCGCTGACGAAATATGTGGGAGGCCATTCCGATCTGATTGCCGGTGCGGTCCTTGGCGCAAAGGCGGTCGTTAAACAGGTAAAGGCGCTGCGCGGTGCCATTGGCACACAGCTGGACCCGCATTCCTGCTGGATGCTTGGCCGTTCGCTGGAAACGCTTGGCATTCGCATGGATCGCGCTGACAAGAACGCCTTGGCGATAGCCGAATTCCTGCGTGACCATCCCAAGGTCGGGAAGCTGCATTATCTGCCTTTTGAAGATGCAGCATCCGATGTTGGTCAATTGTTCAAACGCCAATGCAGAGGAGCAGGGTCAACCTTTTCATTTGATATCAAAGGTGGTCAGGCAGCGGCGTTCCGCTTTCTCAATGCATTGCAGATTTTGAAACTGGCGGTCAGCCTTGGTGGAACGGAATCGCTTGCAAGCCATCCGGCAGCGATGACACATTCAGGCGTTCCGATTGAGGTGCGTGAACGCATCGGCGTGCTGGAATCAACTATTCGCCTGTCGATTGGTATCGAGCATCCCGATGATCTGATTGCTGATCTGACTCAGGCACTGGAAGCTGCGTGAATAGAGGCTGGTGAGATGATGGTGCGGGTGGTCGGAATCGAACCGACACTCCTTTCGGAACCGGATTTTGAGTCCGGCGCGTCTACCAGTTCCACCACACCCGCACATGACTGCCGAAGCAGTTTGATATGGTCCAAAAACGGACAGCGGGGAGGGATATACCGGCTAAACGAAACGAGGTCAATTACCCTCAAGCCGCTTGACTGATTATACTTACAGCCAAGCGCAAATATAAACAGGACAGGCGACCGAGCTTGCATCAAGCGGCTATCAGGTGCCTGTTCTTACAGCGGTTCCAGTTAAGACTGAATCGTTGGAACCGCTGTAACGGTTTGGTTTTACGCATTATCCGACGCAAAACCTCTACGCACTCTTCGAAATGCGCTCTAATACCAGGGCAGCTCAAGATGCTGACGCATCACGCCTCGAAAAAGCTCAATCGTCACTCGGGCTTAACCAAACTCCATGAGTCATACTCATGGAGTTTCGGTATAATCTCAGCGGCGAAGATTATACTCGACGATATTCCAGCAGACGAGAAAGGCAATGAAGCCCAAGACGATGAGATCAATTGTCTTCAGATAAGAGAGATATTCCAACATAGCGCATCTCCTTCCCAAGGGAGGCGCTTTGGAATTTTGAAGCGGCGAATGAGGGTCGTGCTAATTCATATACTTGATGGCTTTGGAGTAAAAACCTCAAAGCGACCAACTCAAACCCTCATTATTCGCCTGTCATGCTTGATTTCAGGCGCTCTCCCACAAGCAAGGATAGCACAGTGCGCTTTTTTCTCAAGTATTTGTTCTATTTTTCTTTTTGCTGAAGCCGGCTTTATTTCCGTTCCGTAAAATTTCGGATGCGATTTCGGATGATACGGGTCAGATTGCGTGTACGCTGATAAAGATGGATTTGCGATGCCGCCTGACGAACCTGCTTGTCTACTCCCGGTGTCAAACCAATTACCAGAGTTTCGATGGTTTCTCGCTCCTGAAACAAGCGTGACATGACAGGATGATCCGGCACGGCGCATGAATCAGTCCGCGTGATATTGGTGTCTTCCAGATGGTTTTTCACCACCTCGATCATCAGCAACATGCCGGGCGAGTAGGCTTGCAGGGTTTCGTCATAGGCGGTTTTCCATGTCCATGCTTCGCCAGAAACCGTGAAGACAATCAGGATCGCGATCACGCGGCCATCGAGTTCAAGTGTGTGGATGCGTACACAATCGCGCTCTGCAAGATTGTTAACTGCTTCGCGTGCAAAGGCTGCACGGAAACGGTCGACTGCCATGGCTGTACCGCGGCGTCCTTTCCATCCGCTCGCTTCAAGCGTCAGGAAATGCTCGAATGCAAAACGCACTTCGTCGGGTGTGCGCGCAATGCGATGTGCGAGTTCACCTTGTTCGGCGAGACGGCGCCATAGGCGGCTATATTCGCGGCGATGGTGCGGACCAATCGCTTGTTTGACATAGGTTTCCCCATCAAGCTCGCTCTGAAGAAATGGACGCGATTTTTGCTCTATGGAAACGATTGGTAGCTGACGACCAACTGCCACGGATCGAATGAGCTTTGCGACGGCACCGTCGGCGCGCATTTCAGGAAGAACAAGCACGTCCGGCATTTTAATATGATCACGCGCCAGAATATCGAAAAGATCTTCGACAACGCCGACAGGATCGTCGTGATCGATTAGCGGTGTGCCCTGTGGGCCGAACGGTGTTGCCCATGCGCGAATAACAGGAGATGAGAGTGGCAGTCCGGGGCGTTCAATCGTGTAAGGCATGACGAAACGCAGCCGGCTACGGATTTCGTTTTCGTCGCGCATGACCATGAATCGCACTTCACGATCTTCCAGACGCGGCATCGCTGGTGCGAGGAAGCGCGCATTGAAAAAGATGTTGGGTTCGATTGTCCGGCTGCTTAAGTGATCGAGTTCGTCGCGCAGCTCAAAACCGGCCGATGCACCATAGATCGCAAGCTTGCGCGGAATATCGCGACTGCTGTGCAGGCTTTCCTCCAGACGTTTGGTGGCATCCATTGCAGCGACGCTGTCGGAAAGTTGTGAGATGATGCGAGCCGTATGTCCGCCTGCGGATTCCTCAAGCAAAGGTTTTGCGGCCATTAGAAAATCTCCTCCGAGCTATTGCTGCGGGCGTCAGAAGCGCGATTTCGGGGAATGAGAATAAACATAGTGATATGCATCGTTTTATGCACGGCGGTTGAGAGCAGAATGGCTTCAAGAAGCATCGAGAAAGCGGTCGAGAAAGCCGCGCCCATCAGACCGAAACGCGGGATGAGAACCAGATTGAGGCCAACGTTGACTGCAAGTGTAACCGCATAAAGCAGAGCGCAGATATTCTGTTTGCCTGACATGTTCAGCAGGCTTTCGGCAGGTCCAACACTTGCGCGCGCAATCACGCCGATGATGAGAATGAAAAGTAGCGGATAGCCTTCGGTGAAGGCACTGCCGAACAGCATGAGCAGCGGATAGCCTAGCGCCAGAATGAACAGGCCTAGAAACAGTGTCGGCCAGAATGTCCAGCGTGTTGAGGCTTCTGCAAAGCTTGCAAATTCAGCATGATCGCCACTGTGAAGAAGATCGGAATAGCGCTGCGCCACGCTAGCTTTGACTGCAAAATAGACGAAGTGTGCAAGCGCCATGATTTTGGTAGCAGCGAAATAGATCGCCACATGCTGGGGGTCCATAGCATGGCCGACCATCAGCACGTCGATATTGATGAGCAGGAAGAAAAAGCCTTCAACGAGGAAGATCGGTAAGGCGACCTTCATCCATTGGGCGAACAGTATTTCTCTTTTTCCTGATGGGATGTCTCTCTTCAAGGAGCGATCAAGCATCAGCCATTGCCCAACCGTAGTCGCCCATGTAGCGGCGATAGAAACTCCAAGAGCTGTGGTGGCTGTGGAAGGCAAGCTGGCTGCGTGAGCTGCGATCATGAAGATCAGTACAAGCAGAGGGCGGATGATATAGCTTGGTGTGAGCGCCATCATGATCCATGTGCGCGAACGAGCGATGCCATCAAGCATATTGCCAAGTGCGATCATTGGCAGGCAGATAAAGCCGAGAATGAACGGGATAAGATAATAGGTCTCGATCCGATCTTTCAGAAGCAATAGCAGTACCGCGCCAAACAAGGCGATTGCAGTCGCTGAGCCAAGAGCAAAAAGACGGCCAGCATACAGAATACCACGAAGTGGATTAAACAGATTGCGCTGAACATATTCAGGCACATAACGGATGATGGTGGTGTGCAAACCAAAGCAGGCGAGATCACCGATGATGATCATGGAAAGCCACACCAGAACGAAAATCCCGTATTGGAATTCACCCATCCAGCGCGCCAGAATAACCTGAGAAATAAGCGCAATCGCTGCACTTGCAACACGCACGGAAAAGGCAAGAAGCGAAGCGCGCTGCGCATCGGCCTGCGGACCAGAGCCAAGCAGAATAGCATCGACCCGCTCCGTTACGGGACGAAGCCTAGCTGCGATCCTGCCAGGTAGAACCCGGCTCGCTGCTTTTGCTGCCGAAAAGCGCACTCTTTGCCAACCCTGTTTATCGCGGCCCCTGTTAGGTATCCGCTATTTCTGCTGATCTTCTGAAGGACCATCGTGTATCTGCATTCCGCACTGTGCCGGACCGCAGTAGCCGAACATTAGATGGCAGTTCTTTAAAAAGGTAAAAAGAAACGGCCCCTCCTGTCAAAGCGAAGCCAAATTGAAAGAGATGGTAATTACTTTCTGAACGTATCAGTTTTCGCGCAACTACTGAAATAGTGTCGACAAACAGAAAGGGCCCCGGAAAGCTGTGCTGGATTTTATTCAAGTTAGGTTGCCAATTGTGGAGCGAAAAGAAAAAACCCGGCGATTGTGCGCCGGGTTTTTTGTTTGATAGCTTGCTTTGAGGCGCTTATTCAAACGCGCCGTGACAATGCTTGTATTTCTTTCCTGAGCCGCAAGGGCAGGCTTCGTTGCGGCTGACCTTGCCCCATGTGGTCGGGTCTGCCGGATCACGATCGCCAGCCGGGATGACGCGTTCATCCTGCTGATGTTCAGCCCATGCATTTTCATCAAAGTCGTTCTCGCCGGTGGTGCTGTCGATATGACGGCCGGTCATCGGCGGAAGTTCAGGCTCTGGCGGAGCTTCGCGAACGATTTCAACGCGCATCAGCTGCGTGATGACCACTTCGCGCAGATTGGCAAGCAGAGCCTGGAACAGCTCGAAGCCTTCAGTCTTGTACTCGTTCAGCGGATCGCGCTGAGCATAACCACGGAAACCAACGACCGAACGCAAGTGGTCGAGATTGACCAGATGCTCACGCCAGAGGTTATCAAGCGACTGCATGATCACCGATTTCTCGATGTAGGTCATGATCTGCGCACCGAAGCGCTCTGCCTTCTCGGCAGCGGCCTTGTCAGCTGCTTCCTTGATACGGGTTTCAAACTCTTCTTCGGCGATACCCTCTTCCTTGGCCCAGTCTTCCACCGGTAGGACGAGGTTAAGTTTGGTAAGAATATCGTCCTTAAGACCGGCAATATCCCACTTTTCTGCGTAAGCATCCTTGGGGATACGAAGAGCAACCATGTCCTCAATAACTTCGTGACGCATTTCATTCACGGTCTCGGTCAGGTCTTCTTCGTCCATGATTTCAAGGCGCTGCTCGAAGATCACCTTACGCTGATCGTTCATCACGTCGTCGTACTTGAGCAGGTTCTTACGGATTTCGAAGTTACGGGCCTCAACCTTGGTCTGCGCCTTTTCAAGCGCCTTATTGATCCACGGGTGAACGATGGCTTCGTCTTCCTTGAGGCCGAGCTTCTGCAGCATTCCGTCCATACGGTCGGAGCCGAAGATGCGCATCAGATCGTCCTGCAGCGACAGGAAGAACTTTGAGCGGCCCGGATCGCCCTGACGGCCCGAACGACCGCGCAGCTGGTTGTCGATACGACGGCTTTCGTGACGCTCGGTGGCAAGAACATAAAGACCGCCAGCAGCGAGAGCCTTTTCTTTCAGCTTCGCAATATCAGCCTTGATCTCGGCAATTTTTGCAGTGCGCTCTGCGCCTTCAGGCATATCCGAAAGCTCTTCGTGAATGCGCATTTCAAGATTGCCGCCGAGCTGAATATCCGTACCGCGGCCTGCCATGTTGGTGGCGATGGTCACTGCACCCGGAACACCAGCCTGCGCGATAATAAAGGCTTCCTGCTCGTGATAACGGGCATTCAGAACCTGGAAGCCCTTGATGCCTTCTTTGCGCAGTCGCTCTGCCAGAAGTTCCGACTTTTCAATCGACGTTGTGCCGACGAGGACCGGCTGGCCCTTTGCGTGCGAAGCCTGAATGTCGCGAACGATAGCTTTGTATTTTTCTTCAACCGTACGATAAACTTCGTCGTCTTCATCGAGACGCTTGACCGGCAGGTTGGTCGGAATTTCCAGAACTTCCAGACCGTAGATGTTGCCGAATTCTTCCGCTTCCGTCGCAGCTGTACCGGTCATGCCGGAGAGCTTGGTGTACATACGGAAATAGTTCTGGAAGGTGATCGAAGCCAGCGTCTGGTTTTCAGGCTGGATTGTGACGTGTTCCTTGGCTTCCAGTGCCTGATGCAGACCTTCCGAGAAACGGCGGCCCGGCATCATACGGCCGGTGAATTCGTCGATGATGACGATTTCGTCATTGCGGACGATGTAGTCCTTGTCACGCTGGAACAGTTTGTGTGCACGCAACGCGTTGTTCAGGTGGTGAACGACAGCAACGTTTTCGATGTCGTAAAGGCTTTCACCCTTGAGGTGCCCTGCAGCTTCAAGAAGCTGTTCAACCTTTTCGGTGCCGACTTCTGTAAAGATCGCGGTCTTCTGCTTTTCATCGATTTCAAAATCTTCCGGCTCAAGAGCAGGAATGAAAGTGTCGATGAGGTTGTAGAAATCCGAGCGGTCTTCAAGCGGACCGGAAATGATCAGCGGCGTACGCGCTTCGTCGATGAGGATCGAATCCACTTCGTCGACGATGGCGTAGTTGTGACCGCGCTGGACCATCTGGCCACGTTCGTACTTCATGTTATCGCGTAGATAATCGAAGCCGAGCTCGTTGTTGGTGCCGTAGGTGATGTCGCAGCCGTAAGCAGCCTGACGCTCATTGTCGTCGAGACCATGCTTGATAACGCCCACGGTCAGACCCAGGAAGTTATAAAGCTTGCCCATGGTTTCGGCATCGCGGGTAGCGAGGTAATCGTTGACCGTCACCACATGCACGCCCTTGCCTTCAAGAGCGTTGAGGTAAACAGGCAGCGTCGCCATCAGCGTCTTGCCTTCACCGGTACGCATTTCGGCGATGCCGCGTTCATGCAGCACCATGCCGCCGATCAGCTGCACGTCGAATGGGCGCATACCGAGAACGCGCTTGGCGGCTTCGCGAGCCGTCGCAAAAGCGTCGGGAAGCAATGCATCCAGTTTCTTGCCCTGAGCGAGTTCAGCGCGGAATTCCGCAGTCTTCGCCTGAAGCTGTTCATCGGTGAGTGCTTCGTAATTCTTCTCAAGCGCAGTAATCTGTTCTGCACGAACCCGCAGTGATTTCACTTGGCGGTCGTTTGATGAACCGAATATCTTGCGGGCGAGGCCGCCAAAGCTGACCATTCCTGGTCCTTTCCTGTCCGTTCGGCCGGAAGCGCTTCCGGCAATGTCGAATGCTTTATTCACGCGTATTGAAACAAATGCAAGAAAACTACGTTGTAAAAGCTGCCAAATACGGCGCATTTTTCACGCAATTCCCCCGTGGCTTACTGGACGCCAAGCCGAAGGACAGATAAGAGGGGCTTGAAGCGATGTCAATGTTGCTCGACAGGCCGGAAAACCTGTCTTTTCTCGCGGATAATAGTGTTTTCGGGCCAAATTCCGCCGCATTCATGGGGCCGGTAGACGGTCTCGAAGGAGAGAATCTCATATGAAAGCCATTCTCAAAGCCCCTTATCGCAAGGCTCTTGCTGTCCTCGCAACTTCGGTTGCGCTTGCTGGTTTCAGCAGTTCGGCTGTCTTTGCGCAGGATGCAGCTAAACCCGCTGAAGCAGCAACTTCTGCCGCAGCGTCCGAAGATCCGGCAAAGGTTCTTGCCACCGTCAATGGCAAGGATATCACCGTCGGTGAAGTCGATCAGGCCGCTGGCGACCTCGATCCGCAGTTCGCGCGCCTTCCTGCCGAGCAGCGCCGTCTGGCAGCTCTCGCAGCACTCATCGACATCAAGGCGATGGCTGGCGAAGCAACGAAAGAAAAGCTTGATCAGAGCGACGATTTCAAGAAGCGCATGGAATTCCTGCGTGAACGCGCACTGCACAACGAATATTTCAAGGATACGGTTGTCGACAAGATTTCGGACGCCGACGTTCGCGCCCGCTATGACAAGGAAATCGCAGCGATCCCTCCACAGAATGAAGTGCTCGCACGTCACATTCTCGTGAAGACGAAGGAAGAAGCTGAAGCCATCATCAAGAAGCTTGAAGGCGGCGCGAAGTTTGAAGATCTCGCCAAGGAAAGCTCGACCGATGGCACCGCTGCCAATGGCGGTGATCTTGGCTACTTCTCCGAAGGCCAGATGGTCCCTGAATTTGAAAAGGCTGCCTTTGCATTGAAGCCAGGTGAATACACCAAGGAACCGGTGCAGTCGCAGTTTGGCTTCCACGTCATTCAGCTTGAAGATCGTCGCACCAAGCAGCCACCGGCATTCGATCAGGTTTCCGAGCAGATCCGTTCGATCATCATGCGTGAGCGTTATGTCGAAATGGTCAAGAAGCTGCGTGATGGCATGAAGATCGAATACAAGGATCCTGCTGTCGATAAAGCCATGAAGGAAGCCGCAGCGGCACAGGAACAGGGTGACGACGGCGATGCGCCGGATGCAGCCCAGCCGCAGCAGTAAGCTTTGAGTTCATGAAAACGCCCCGGATTTCCGGGGCGTTTTTTATTTGGATATCGGGCGGTTTGCAGCAAGATGGAATTATGAAACCGCTCGATCTTTTTATTTAGTCGCATTGTCCTTCGCAAAACCGCTTCGCACTTTTGCTGGAAATGCTTTAGTTATCGCTTGATTTTGTGCTGCAAACCTTTCCAATGCAGCAGAATCAAATCGCATCTCTTGAGGCAATCATGTCTGCGTCCGTATCACCGCTTGCTCCAAAACATTATCCATCAATGCCGGTCATTCACGGCGTCCGCATCGCAACAGCTGCAGCCGGTATCAAATATAAGGGCCGCACGGATGTCATGCTGATGGTGTTTGACAAGCCTGCCGAAGCAGCAGGTGTTTTCACTCGCTCACTATGCCCTTCCGCACCTGTGGATTTCTGCCGTCAGAACCTCGTACACGGCAAGGCACGCGCCGTTGTAGTGAATTCGGGCAATGCCAATGCCTTCACCGGCCTGAAAGGTCGTGAGGCAACGGAAGCAACTGCTCGAGCCGCAGCCAAGGCTGTCGGATGCAACACTACGGATGTGTTTCTTGCGTCCACCGGCGTTATCGGCGAGCCGCTTGATGCGTCCAAGTTTTCCGGTCTTCTGGACGACATGGCAAAATCTGCCAGCGACAATTTCTGGACTGAAGCTGCCAAAGCAATCATGACGACCGATACCTATCCGAAAGTTGCGACCGAAACGGTTCTGCTCGGACAGGTTCCGGTAACGATCAATGGCATCTCTAAGGGTGCAGGCATGATCGCGCCTGACATGGCGACGATGCTTTCATTCGTTGTTACGGATGCGCCGATCAAGGCGGACGTGCTGCAGAGCCTGCTTTCCAAGGGCGTCGGTTCGACGTTCAATGCAGTGACGGTTGATAGCGATACATCCACCTCTGATACGCTTATGCTGTTTGCAACAGGATCGGCGGCAGAACGCGGCGCTCCTGAAATTACGGACGCTTCCGACAAGCGTTTGGGTGATTTCAAAAAGGCTCTGGCTCGCGTGTTGAAGTCGCTGGCACTTCAGGTCGTGCGCGATGGCGAAGGTGCCCGCAAAATGGTCGAAGTCGAAGTGACCGGCGCGAAGTCGGCTGCTTCTGCCAAAAAGATTGCACTTTCAATTGCCAATTCGCCATTGGTAAAAACCGCTGTTGCCGGTGAAGATGCCAACTGGGGCCGTGTCGTCATGGCTGTCGGCAAGGCTGGTGAACCGGCTGATCGCGATCTGCTGGCTATCTGGTTTGGCGATATTCGCGTGGCGCATCAGGGCGAGCGTGACCCGGCTTATTCCGAAGAAGCGACCTCTGCTTATATGCAGGGCGAGGACATTCTCATTCGCGTTGATCTGGGGATCGGAAAGGGCAAGGCAACTGTCTGGACCTGCGATCTGACCAAGGAATATGTGGCGATTAACGGCGACTACAGAAGCTAATGTTTCGGAGTAAAGTGGCCTGCAAATAGCGTTCTTCTTCGCTTCCGGTGCGCATGTAGCTTTAATTACACTCCGCTCCGATTCTCGAAGATCAACATTTTCGGCACACTGGAACTCCGAAACGGAGGAGAGAATTTGAACATGTCAAATCTTGCTATCGTTCGCCAGTTGGAGGCCGTTGGTTTCCGTGCCTGGCCCGCGACGTCTGTTCACTATGATGGAACATGGGCGATACGCATGACGGCAGCACATCCTTCGAAGCGGCTCAATTCGGTCAATCCGCTTGATCCGGGCGATACGCGCGATATCCCGGCGCGTATCGAACAGGCAGCGCAGCGGTTTCGCGTTTATGGCCGGGTTCCTTGTTTCAGGCTTTCGCCGCTGGCTCCTGTCGAGCTTGAAAATTATCTCGAAGGTCTCGGCTGGCAGCGCAAGGATGAAACCATTGTCATGACCGCCAATCTTGGCGAGCTTGATCTTACAGCTGAGCGCGATGAAACGCCCTTGAAAGACATTGGTCGTTTTGTCGATGCTTCGATCGCTATTCATGGTCGCCCGACAGAACTTCGTCCAGGTTTCTCGGAATTGCTGGATGGCATTCGTCCTAACAAGGGGATGTTTGTTCTGGAAGAAGCAGGTCGCGCAGTCTCCAATGTGCTTTGCGTGCAGGATGGTGCGATGGCAGGCCTGTTTGACGTTGGAACCTTGCCTGAAGCGCGCCGTAAGGGACATGGCCGTGTATTGATTGGTGCGACGCTGAAATGGGCCAAGTCGCTTGGCGCAAAAACTGCCTGGCTGCAGATAGAAGCGGATAATGTTGCGGGACTGGCACTCTATGAGCGCTTTGGCTTTCAGGAAGCCTATCGTTACGCCTATCGGGAGAGCAATGAGAAATGAGCGAGATTAAATCCCGCCGTATAATACTGGTTGCAGCCTGTGCGCTGGTTGATGCTGATGGTCGCGTGCTTCTTGCACGGCGTCCGGAGGGCAAATCACTTGCAGGTCTATGGGAGTTTCCGGGCGGCAAGGTAGAAGTTGGTGAAACGCCTGAAGAAACGCTGATCCGTGAGCTTCAGGAAGAAATCGGCGTGACGACAAAGGTTGCCTGTCTCGCCCCGCTCACTTTTGCCAGCCACACCTATGATGACTTTCATCTTTTGATGCCGCTCTATGTCTGTCGCCGCTTTGAAGGCGTGGCGCAGGGGCTGGAAGGACAGGCACTGAAATGGGTGCGCCCAAAGGATATGCGCGACTATCCGATGCCGCCAGCCGATGAGCCGTTGATCCCGTTTCTGATTGATTTGTTGTGAGCTGTGGAAAGACTCAAAATAGCTGACAATTCCTTACGATTTACAACGCGCGTTAATCGATGATTCACTCCGCTGCGGCATTCTCCGAATTAAGTGCCTCGGAGTTAAGCCCATGAGTTTCGATAATAATTATTTTAGTGCAGATCATAATGAATATACGCCGGGCCCACTCTCGAAAGCCGGTCGCGGCATCTTGCGCGTTGTGCTTCTTTTCGGCTCGGCAGCTGTTGCTCTTGCACTGATTATTGTGCCGGTCTTAAACGATCAGGCGAATAGGGTTGCGGCCCAATCGGTGTTGCCAGAGGGCATTGATCGGACCATGACAGGGTCAATCAAGCGTGACCCTGTTGTGATACGCAAAGCGCCGGTTCGCCCGATCTGTGTTATTGATGCAGATGGCAGTCATACGGGCGATTGCTGATAAGTTTTGAGTTTCGTATTCCCGAACACAAAACTGCATCACACTTTTGCTGGAACCACTCTATTCGACGTTCTTAAGTGCGTCAGCCAGTGAGGCCTTGGCAGAGCCAGGCTTCAGTGGCTTTTGTTGTGATTCATGCGGTGCCCAGCCCGACAGCCAGATTGTCGAGAAAGTTGCGCGGATGCGGCCATCCGGATCGCTGAACCGTTCGGCATAGATTTCGGCTGCACGTAAGAAAAGCTTCTTTGAAACCGGCTTGCGTGAACGATCACGCAACACATTCTGCATACCCATGGCGCGCAGATCGGCCATCAAATTGAAAATGCTATCATAACGCACCGTAACGTTATCAACGTCCGTCACCGGAAGTGCAAAACCTGCTCTTTGCAGAAGACCGCCGACATCGCGAACATCCGCGAAAGGGAAAATGCGCGGCGAAGCACCACCCGTCAGCTCGATTTCAGCCTGTAAAAGACTTTCGCGCAGCTCGCCCAAAGTCCCGTTGCCGCTGAGCGCCGCGAGAAACAGCCCGTCAGGCTTCAGCGCACGGGCAATCTGTATCATTGCGCCCGGGGTATCATTGGTCGAATGCAGTGACAGCAGCGAAACGATGAGATCGGTGCTCTGAGGTTTGAGCGGCAAGGCTTCTTCATCGGCGACAATTGCTGGGAAGGGGCCGTCGAGAAAAGCTGCATCGCGTTCGATGCGCAAAACAATGTCCGCTTTGCCTGACCGTGTAATGGCAGCTGCTGCAAGACCATTATGGCCTGCAAGGTCAATCGCCACGGAGAAGTGACGCTCGACAGCATCAAGCCTGTCTTCCAGATCGTCCGCTACTCTGCGCAGCAAAAAGTCCGCACCGGACACCGCACGTCTGAAGGCACGGCGGCGGAACGCCAGCTGGAGGTCGCGATCAAAAATCGCATTTTCAGACGATTGGGCAGCCATTGCGATTCCGTCTTCTCTTTCGGATATGCGTCAGTAATATAGATAGGAGCGTAGATGCATTCGAACGGGGGCGAATGCAATGGTTGATGACGACAGGTCGCATCAAAGCTTGTTGTTCAGGCTTAAATCGGGGGTGCTTGGCGTTGTTCGCAGCGGCTTGCGCATGTCTGCCGATATTCTGTTTCCAGCGAGCTGTATCGGTTGCCGCATACATGTTTCCGAACCCGGGACGCTTTGTCCGCATTGCTGGTCGCAGCTGCGCTTTATCGAAAAGCCTTATTGTCCGGTGCTTGGCATTCCGTTCAATCATGATTTTGGCGAGAATTTCATGAGCGCTGAAGCAATCGCCGATCCACCGCCATTTCGCCGCCTGCGCTCAGCTGTGTTGCATAGGGGCGCTGCACAGCGCATGGCTGTAGCACTCAAGTTTCATGATCGAACCGATCTTGCGCCGTGGATGGCGCGCTGGATGCAACGCGCCGGACGCGAGTTGCTGGATGAGTGCGATGTTATTTTGCCCGTACCCTTGCACAAATGGCGCTTTTGGTCGCGTCGGTTTAATCAGTCGGCAGAGCTGGCGCGTGCATTGGCGCAGCTCAGCGGAAAGCCTTTTGCACCACAGGCGGTTAAGCGTATTCGGCGTACCAATCAGCAGATCGGGCTAGGTTTGAAAGAGCGCAAGCGGAATGTCGATGGCGCCTTCCGGGTGCCAAAGGAGCATGACATTCATGTGCGCGGGCGGCGCGTGTTGCTGATCGATGATGTTTATACGACGGGATCAACGGTGAAGGCTGCCACACGAGCGCTGCTGCGCGGTGGTGCAAAAAGCGTGGATGTGCTGACATTCAGCCGGGTTCTGCCGGATTAGTGAACACATGAGGGGCTTCCAGATCGTTGTTTTGCCACTTATATAGAGGCCAACGAATGGAGTTTTATATGACTGACGTCACCATCTATACTCGCCCTGGCTGCCCTTACTGCACGCGCGCAGTTGGCCTTTTGAAGAATAAGGGCGTTGAGTTCAACGAAATCAATGCAGGCGCTACACCTGAACTGCGTGCAGAAATGCAGGCGCGTTCAGGCCGCAATACCTTCCCGCAGATTTTTGTCGGTTCTGTGCATGTTGGCGGTTGCGACGATCTCTTTGCTCTCGACAATGCTGGCAAGCTTGATGGCCTGCTTGCGACCGGCGAACTGAACTAACATCATGATGGGGGAGACACCTATGAGCACTTTTCGCGCCGCTGCCGTTCAGATGCGTTCGGGCACCGATGTGGCCCGCAATGTTGAAGCGATGGAAAAACTGGTTTCCGATGCTGTGGCAAAGGGTGCTCAATATGTGCAAACCCCTGAAATGACCGGAGCGCTGATGCGCGATCGTGCAGCGCTTTTTGCAAGTCTGCGCGATGAAAATGAAGACCTTGTTTTCAAGGCAGCATCGGCACTTGCAAAGAAGCACGGCATATTCCTGCATATTGGGTCAACGGCTATTGCAGCCGGTGACGGTAAGATTGCCAATCGTGGCGGTATCTTTGCGCCTTCTGGTGAGAAGATTGCGACCTATGACAAGGTTCATATGTTTGATGTCGATCTTGACAACGGCGAAAGCTGGCGCGAATCGGCAACCTATGAGCCGGGCAAGGAAACGGTGATTGCCGAATTGCCTTTTGCCAAAGTTGGCATGGCGGTCTGCTACGATATTCGTTTCCCGCAACTGTTTCGCGCACAGGCGCTGGCGGGCGCCAATGTGATTACCGGACCAGCTGCTTTCACACGCCAGACGGGTGAAGCGCATTGGCATGTTTTGCAGCGTGCGCGTGCGATTGAAAATGGTGCATTCCTGATTTCTGCAGCTCAGGGCGGTGTGCATGAAGATGGTCGCGAGACTTATGGTCATTCGCTGATCGTTTCGCCATGGGGCAAGGTTCTGGCGGAAGCGGCGCATGATGAGCCGGGTGTAATCGTTGCGGATATTGACGTCAGCGAAAGCACTGCTGCGCGTGCGAAAGTGCCGAACCTCAAGAATGCGCGTGAGTTTTCGGTGAAGGTCACCCAAGAGAAACAGGACGCATAATCTATGATCCGCTTTTCGCTTCATTGCGATCACGGCCATGAATTTGAAGGCTGGTTTCGCGACAATGCCGATTTTGATCGGCAGTCGGAGCGGAAACTCGTCTCTTGCCCTGTCTGCAACTCGCCGGAAATCCAGAAGTCGCTGATGGCACCTGCCGTCTCCACCAGTCGCTCGAAAGAGCAGGTGGCGATTGCCATGGATCAGGCGCAGAAGCAGGTGTTGGAGCAAATGCGCGAACTCAGCCGCAAGGTCCGCGAAAACGCGGATTATGTTGGCGATCAGTTTGCCGAAGAAGCGCGCAAGATCCACTTTGGTGAGACTGAAGCGCGGGGCATTTACGGCAAAGCGTCCAAGGAAGATGTTCACTCACTCATCGAAGACGGCGTTGATGTGATGCCTTTGCCTGTTTTCCCGGAAGACAAGAACTGACATTTAACGATTTTTGATTGCGTAAGGGGACAAGGCGCATGAAACTGATGGATTCCGCGCCTTTCCTGCTAATAGCGACGGGCATACTGCTGGGGCTTATTCTGCCGCTGGGGAAGATCGCTGCCGAAGCAGGTGTTCCGCCGGCAATGTGGACATTCCTGTTTTCAGCCAGTGCGGGGATTATTCTGCTTCTGGTTTTGCTTGTGAGCAAAAAGCGGGTTGGATTTTCTGGTGGCAGGCTGCGTTATTATATTTGCACTGCCGCGATTTCCTATGCGCTACCCAATCTCCTGATCCTGTCTGCGATCCCGCGGCTCGGTGCGGGTTTCACTGGTATCATGTACACCCTGTCGCCTGTCATGACGCTGCTCATTTCGATGGGGTTTGGTCTTCGTCGACCGAATGGTCTGGGTATCGCGGGCATTATCGTGGGCTTCATCGGCGCAATTATGGTTGCAATGACGCGTGGCGAGGTTGGCAAGCCAGCCGATCCTCTATGGATCGGGCTTGCACTTCTCATTCCGGTTTTTCTTGCGATGGGGAATGTCTATCGCACTCTCGACTGGCCGAAGAATGCTGATCCGACCGAGCTTGCGGCGGGAAGTCACTTGGCTGCAGCCGTGATGCTGTTGATCGGGATTTTTGTATTTAATGGCAACTTCCCGATTGAGACACTGGCGCTCGCGCCGATAACGGCAGTTGCTCAGGCCATTGCGTCAGCTGGCATGTTTGCCTTGTTTTTCCGTCTGCAGGCCGTTGGTGGTCCGGTCTATCTCAGCCAGATCGGTTATGTGGCAGCAGCGCTGGGGCTGATTTCCGGCACGTTATTCTTGGGTGAAAACTATCCACCGCTCACATGGATCGGCGCTGTCGTCATCGCCATCGGTGTGGCGCTGACGACAAAAGCCCAAAAACGTTGATTAGCTAATTATTGAGGACGTTCTGCGAGAACCATGTAGTTCACATCGGTATCGCGTGAACGGCTCCAGCTATCAGCGAGCGGATTGTAGGTTACGCCCAATTTGTCGATGAGATTGAGACCGGCTTTGGAAAGTGCTGCTTCGAGCTCTTCCGGGCGTACCAGCTTTTCATATTGATGTGTGCCGCGCGGCAGCCAGCGCAGCACATATTCCGCTCCGATGATCGCGAGGCCATAAGCTTTGAGCGTGCGGTTGATGGTGGCGACAAACATCAGGCCACCCGGCTTCACCATTTCGCTGGTCGCGGACATGAACAGATCGACGTCAGAGACGTGCTCAACCACTTCCATGTTGAGCACGACATCGAATTTCTCGCCAGCTTCGGCCAGAGCTTCAGCAGTGGTCGCGCGATAATCGACTTCGACACCGCTTTGGGCTGCATGGATTTTTGCGACTTCGATATTGGTTTCGGATGCATCTGCGCCGATCACCGTCGCACCCAGACGCGACATCGGCTCGCACAACAGGCCGCCGCCGCAACCGATATCGAGAAAGCGCAGACCTTCAAACGGGCGCGGGCTGTTCGGGTCGCGGTTGAGTTTTTCGCAGACCTTTTCCTTGATATAGGCAAGGCGCGTCGGATTGAATTTATGGAGCGGACGGAACTTGCCCTGCGGGTCCCACCATTGCGCAGCGATGCGCGAAAAATGCTCGATTTCGGAAGCATCGATCGTGGTGCGGGCAGTCTCGGTCATATCATTCTCCTGCGGAAGCGCGTGCAATCCTGCTCTCAAGGTAGCGCTCTAAAGTCAAGGATCAAATCAAATTCCAGAATCCGAAGCGTTGATTATTGTTTCACGGGAATCACACCCTTGCGGAAGCGCGACATTTTAGCTATGTGACCCCGGGTTTGTCTGTCGCAAGAAAATAATGTTTCGGCAGGCGTTAGTGTAATTTTTCAAAAGACGGGACGTATCCTTAAATGGCGCGCATCGTGATGAAATTCGGCGGCACTTCTGTGGCCGATCTGGAACGCATCTCTAATGTGGCGCGCCACGTCAAACGTGAAGTCGATGCGGGCAATCAGGTTGCCGTTGTCGTCTCCGCAATGTCGGGCAAGACGAACGAACTGGTCAACTGGGTGCAGAACATGCCCAAGGTTGCCGGTGGCACGTCACCTTTTTACGATGCACGCGAATATGACGCGATTGTTGCTTCTGGCGAGCAGGTAACGAGCGGCCTTCTGGCCATCGCGCTGCAGTCCATTGGCGTTGACGCGCGTTCGTGGCAGGGCTGGCAGATACCGATCAAGACCGACAATGCGCATGGCGCAGCGCGCATTCAGGAAATCGACGGATCAGAAATCATCCGCCGCATGGAAATGGGGCAGGTTGCCGTTGTTGCTGGTTTCCAGGGCATCGGTCCTGATAATCGCATCGCAACGCTTGGCCGTGGTGGTTCGGATACATCGGCTGTTGCCATTGCAGCAGGCGTTAAGGCTGACCGTTGCGACATCTATACCGATGTCGATGGTGTTTACACGACTGATCCACGTATTGAACCCAAGGCAAAGCGCCTTTCCCGCATTACATTTGAAGAAATGCTGGAAATGGCTTCGCTTGGTGCCAAGGTTCTGCAGGTGCGCTCGGTCGAGCTTGCCATGGTACACAAAGTTCGCACCTTCGTGCGCTCAAGTTTTACGGACCCCAATGCACCGGGCATGGATGATCCGATCAATCCGCCCGGAACACTCATTTGCGACGAGGATGAAATCGTGGAACAGCAGGTCGTCACTGGTATCGCTTATGCGAAGGATGAAGCTCAGATTTCGCTCCGACGCGTGGCCGACCGGCCAGGTATCTCGGCAGCAATTTTCGGCCCTCTGGCCGAAGAGCACATCAATGTCGATATGATCGTCCAGAATGTGTCGGAAGACGGCTCGAAAACCGACATGACCTTCACGATCCCGACCGGCGATATCGACAAGGCACTGCGTGTTCTCGATAAAGTGAAGGGTGAAATCGGCTCGGACAATATCCAGTCTGAAACGGGTCTTGCCAAGATTTCCGTGATCGGTATCGGCATGCGCAGCCATGCTGGTGTTGCCGCCACCGCCTTCAAGGCATTAGCTGAAAAAGGCATCAACATTCGCGCGATCACCACGTCGGAAATCAAGATTTCCATCCTGATTGACGGGCCTTATGCGGAACTCGCTGTCCGCACGCTGCACGGCGTTTACGGTCTCGATAAGTAATCGGTCGATAGACAGATTATTAGCCGGCTCTGTCCGGTCCATTTTGGAACAATGCCGCCCGCTAGAAATAGTGGGCGGCATTTGCTTATTATATAAGTTGTCAGATTTTCTGACGATTAGACTAGACGCGCGTGTCAAAAATGCTCAAAAAGGATTTGGCGTAACGCTTCGCAGGCGGGTAAAGGGAATCGGCTTTGCGACAAGGCTGAGCCTGTACCAAATGAGGAGCCTCCGACGATCATGCGTGATCTGACAACCGGTCCCCGCGTGCTGCTGAAGCGGTTGCGCGAATTGATGGCGGAACCATTGGAGCCGCAGGAACGCCTTGACCGGATCGTCCGTGAAATCGCGCAAAATATGGTCGCGGAAGTTTGCTCCTTCTACATTCTTCGTGCTGATGGCGTGCTTGAACTTTACGCGACCGAGGGTCTTAATCCACAGTCTGTTCACCTGGCCCAGCTGCGTCTGGGGCAAGGCCTCGTCGGTACGATTGCCGCGAGCGCACGCCCTTTGAACCTGACCGATGCGCAAAGCCATCCAGCCTTCGCCTATCTGCCTGAAACGGGTGAAGAAGCCTATAATTCATTCCTCGGTGTTCCTGTTCTTCGCGCTGGCCGCACTTTGGGCGTTCTTGTTGTCCAGAATCAGACCAAGCGGGCATATCGCGAAGACGAGGTTGAAGCACTTGAGACGACAGCAATGGTTCTTGCCGAGATTATCGCCACTGGCGATGGTCTTCGTCTGGCCCGTCCGGGTATCGAACTGGATCTCGGCCGTCCGATGAGTGTCACAGGCAATGCGCTCAATGACGGCATCGGCCTTGGTCATGTCGTGCTGCATGAGCCGCGCATCGTTGTCACCAACCTCTTCAATGAAGACAGTCAGGCTGAACTGACCCGGCTGGAAACGGCGCTCGGATCTCTGCGCATTTCCATTGACGACATGCTTTCGCGCCGTGATGTGGCTGTGGAAGGCGAGCACCGCGAAGTGCTCGAAGCCTATCGCATGTTCGCACATGATCGTGGTTGGGTGCGTCGTCTGGAAGAAGCTATCCATAACGGTTTGACGGCGGAAGCTGCGGTTGAGAAGGTGCAGAGCGACACGCGTGCGCGCATGGTGCATCTGACCGATCCTTACATGCGTGAACGCCTGTCTGACTTCGATGATCTGGCTAACCGTCTGCTGCGTCAGCTGATGGGGCGCGATGTGAAGACTATCGCCGAATCACTGGCCAAGGATGCCATTATCGTAGCCCGCACCATGGGTGCTGCCGAACTGCTCGACTACCCGCGTGAGCGCTTGCGTGGTGTGGTTCTGGAAGATGGTGCAGCCACCAGCCATGTGGTTATCGTTGCGCGCGCAATGGGTATTCCCGTGGTTGGACAGGCCAAGGGCGCCGTTTCCATGGCGGAAAACAATGATGCCGCTATCGTCGATGGTGATGAGGGTATTGTGCATCTGCGTCCACAGTCGGATGTGGAAACCGCTTATGCAGAAAAAGTCCGCTTCCGGGCGCGTCGTCAGGCCCATTATCGCGAATTGCGCGATAAGCCTGCGCTGACCAAGGATAGTGTTGAAATCGGCTTGCTTATGAATGCAGGGCTTCTGGTTGATTTGCCGCAGCTTGCTGCATCAGGTGCTGCTGGCATTGGTCTCTTCCGCACTGAATTGCAGTTCATGGTGGCGTCGACCTTCCCGCGTGCAGAACAGCAGGAACGTCTTTATCGCTCTGTGATCGAGGCTGCTGGCAATAAGCCTGTCACCTTCCGCACGCTCGATATTGGTGGCGACAAGGTTCTTCCTTATTTCCGCACCATGGGTCAGGAAGAAAATCCGGCTCTTGGCTGGCGCGCGATCCGTCTGACGTTGGATCGGCCTGGTTTGCTGCGTACCCAGCTGCGCGCGCTTTTGAAAGCGGCCGGTGGCCGTGAGCTTAAGCTTATGCTGCCGATGGTAACGGAAGTGAGCGAAGTCAAAGCTGCACGTGAGATCATTGATCGCGAAGTGCGTCATCTTTCGCGCTTTGCGCATACGTTGCCGCTCAATCTCAAGCTCGGCGCGATGATCGAAGTGCCTGCGCTTTTGTGGCAGCTCGACGAGCTGATGTCGCTTGTTGATTTTGTCTCAGTTGGCTCAAACGATCTGTTCCAGTTCCTGATGGCGGTTGATCGTGGAAATTCGCTGATTTCTGGCCGTTTCGATCAGTTGTCGCCTGCATTCCTGCGCACGCTGCGTCACATTGTGGCTGCTGGCAATCGGCATGGAAAATCGGTGACATTGTGCGGTGAAATGGCCGGGCGTCCATTGACTGCAATGGCACTGATCGGCCTCGGCTTCCGCTCGATTTCGATGTCGGCTGCGAGCATTGGTCCGGTCAAGGCGATGCTGGCAGCACTTGATGCAGGCAAGCTCAATGCCTTGTTAAATGAGAAGCTCGACAAGCCAAATGGCGCACATTCGCTGCGCGAATTGCTGCTTCAATTTGCCGAAGACAACGATATTCCGCTATAGCGTAGAAAATTGCATGAAATGTTTGGGTGCCGTGCCTTGTGCGTGGCGCTCAATACTGCTTATTCGCGCTGCTATTAAAGTTTTCAGGATATACCAATGATCGCATTGCCACAGGACCGAATGGACCAGCTTTTGAAGCGGTTCTCGATGATTGAAAGCCAGATGGCGAACAATCCGGATTCGGAAACCTACGTGAAGCTTGCTTCGGAATATTCCGAACTTCAGGACGTTGTCGGAAAAATCCGGGAACTGACCGATGCGCGTAATGAAGCGCGTGATCTGGCTGCGATGCGCGATGATGCTTCAACCGACGCTGAAATGCGCGCACTTGCTGTCGAAGAATTGCCTGACGTTGAAAAGCGCATTGAAGGTCTTGAGCAGGAAGTCCAGATTCTGCTTCTGCCCAAAGATGCAGCTGATGAGAAGAATGCGATCCTTGAAATCCGTGCTGGTACGGGCGGGTTAGAAGCGGCTCTCTTTGCAGGCGATCTTTTCCGCATGTATGAGCGGTTTGCGTCGGAAAAAGGCTGGCGCGTCGAGCTGGTCTCTTCGAGTGAGGGCGATGCCGGCGGCTACAAGGAAATCATCGCGACCGTTTCGGGCAAGGGTGTTTTCTCCAAGTTGAAGTTCGAATCAGGCGTGCATCGCGTGCAGCGTGTACCGGAAACCGAAGCGGGTGGTCGTATTCATACCTCAGCGGCAACGGTTGCCGTGCTTCCCGAAGCCGAAGACATCGATATTGAAATCCGCAACGAAGATATCCGCATTGATACGATGCGTGCTTCAGGCGCGGGTGGTCAGCACGTCAACACGACTGACTCGGCAGTGCGTATCACGCATATTCCAACGGGCATCATGGTCGTGCAGGCGGAAAAATCGCAGCACCAGAACCGTGCGCGCGCCATGCAGATCCTGCGCGCGCGTCTTTATGATATGGAACGCCAGAAGGCTGAAAGCGAACGTTCTGAATCACGCCGCAGCCAGGTTGGTTCCGGTGATCGCTCAGAGCGTATACGCACCTATAATTTTCCACAGGGCCGCGTGACTGACCATCGTATCAACCTGACGCTTTATAAGCTTGATCGGGTGATGATGGGCGAGCTTGATGAGCTGGTCGATGCGCTGATTTCAGATCATCAGACCGCACTTCTGATGGAACTGGGCGAAAACGCGTGAGTGGCGAGCGCCTCGATCAGCTGATGGCTCAAGCCCGCACACGGCTGCGGGAAGGGGCCGTTGACACACCCGATCTTGATGCGCAATTGCTTGTTGAATGGGCGACCGGTGCAACGCGGCTTGATCTGATTTCATGGCCGGAAAAGCTTATCGATGAAGATAAGGTTGCTCAATTAAACGAAGCGCTGCAGCGCCGCATAGCGGGTGAGCCGGTGCATCGCATTATCGGAATGCGCGAGTTTTATGGTCTGCCATTCCGGCTTTCACCAGAAACGCTTGAACCGCGCCCCGATACAGAAGCACTTGTCGAACTGGTTTCGCCTTATCTCGACAAGCTGATTGAGCAGCATGGTCAGGCACTGCTGCTTGATATGGGCACCGGAACAGGTGCGATCGCGATTTCGCTGTTGCATAAGTTTGAGAAACTCAACGGTATTGGGCTTGATGTCGCTGATGGCGCACTGGCAATGGCGCGGATCAATGCGGTGGCGAATGGTGTGAGCCACAGGTTTGCGGCGCTCAAAAGTGACTGGTTCGCAAATGTGAGCGGCAAGTTTCATCTCATTGTCTCAAACCCGCCCTATATTCCAAGCAGGGATATCGAAGATCTTTCGCGGGAAGTGCGAGAGCATGATCCGATGGCGGCCCTTGATGGCGGCGACGACGGACTTAATTTTTATCGCGCTCTTGCAAGTGAGGCTCGCGCATACCTATATAATGATGGAATGATTGCCGTCGAAATTGGCGCAGGCCAATTTGACGATGTGAGCGCCATTTTTGAAAGCGCTGATTTCCATCTGACCAATGTTGCAAGTGATCTCGGTGGCCATAGAAGGGCCATGGTTTTCATACATAAAGCTGCTGCGGGTATTTGACGGACTGAGTGCTAAAAAACGCTCGATGACCTCAAAAAAGCGCTTGGAATTTGCGGCGAAGCCGTTTAGTTTCCAGCCACCGTATAGAGCCAGAATGGTTTTGCCCGCTTGAGGGCGGTGGCGGAAATGCTCCATGACGAATTTAGGTCATGCTCCCGTGAGGGTTTTTCTCATGGGATGGTTTGTACGGAAGTGCACGACTTTCAAAAATAATTCCGAAGAGTTTGTCTTTTCGGGTAGGTCTTGCAAATGCCAATCCGAAAGGTTCGTGTTGTCTTTCTGACAGTACGGAACTCAGAACCATTCGATGTGTGGGAAGTTTTAGGGTGTGCTTCCTCCATGGCTCGATAATGCGACGCCGGTGGCTTTAGGCTACGGGAATTTGACGCCCTTTAATCTGAAAAGAGAAGACGATGAGGCCAGCACAGCAGAACAGGCGCATGCGCGGACGGGGGAATAACAATAATAACAACAATAACCGCAAGGGCCCCAATCCTCTGTCGCGTAATTATGAAAGCAATGGTCCGGACGTAAAGATCCGCGGCAATGCTCAACATATTGCAGAAAAATATACGACACTGGCTCGCGACGCGCAGGCGTCTGGCGATCGTGTCATGGCTGAAAATTATCTTCAGCACGCAGAACATTACAACCGGATCATCATGGCTGCCATGGCGCAGCAGAATATCCCGTATCAGCGCGAAGAAAGCTTCGACAGCGATGGTGGTGATGAGGATGAAGGCGGCTTCGTGCCTGCTGCTCCGGTGCATCAGCCTGTCAATGGTTCTGGTCCACAGCCGGTAATCGAAGGCACGCCTGCTGAAGTTGTTTATGGCGAAGAAAGCAATGAGGGTCGTTCAGACAATCGTTCCGACAGTCGCCAGGATAACCGTTCGCAGCCACGCGAAGGCCGTGAAAACCGTGATCGTCGCCTGGGTCGCGGTCGCCGCCCACAGCGCGAACGTTTCAATGCAGATGAATCTTCCGAGCAGCCAGTTGTAGAAGCACCAGTTGCCGCTGTTGCCGACGAACAACCGGTTCCGGCGCCAGTTGCTGAAAAGCCAGCGCGCGCTGAGAAGCCTGCAAAGGTTGCAGAAGAATCAGCACCCGTTGTTGAAAAAGCTGCTCCCGCAGCAGAAGCACCGGTTGAAGCTGCACCTGAAGAGAAGCCAGTCCGCGCTACGCGCCGCCCGGGTCGTCCGCGCCGCGTTCCGAAGGATGAAGTTGCTGAAACAGCGGATTCCGATGCATAATTGCTGAAACAGCAATATGATTGATTTCAAAAAGATGGCGAGGTTTTCCTCGCCATTTTTATTTGTGTTTTAGCTGACTTTCCGGTCTTGCCGAAACCGCTCGATGTTCCCATATGCTTCCTTGGATAAGGAGCCAGCCGAATACGGGGGCTCCGTCACCAGAAGTCTTCCGATGCCAGAATGGGTCGGAGGGAAAAGGAGACATCATGAATATTGAGAAATACACCGAACGGGTTCGGGGATTCATCCAGTCGGCCCAGACATTTGCCCTTTCTTCCAGCAATCAGCAGTTTACGCCTGAACACCTTCTCAAAGTCCTTGTCGATGATGATGAGGGGCTTGTCGCGTCGCTGATCGAGCGTGCCGGCGGCCGCATCTCCGATGTGCGCATAGGTTTGCAGGCAGCTTTGGAAAAACTGCCGAAAGTGACCGGCGGTAACGATCAGCTTTATCTTGCACAGCCATTGGCAAAGGTTTTCACCCTTGCCGAAGAGCTTGCGAGCAAGGCTGGCGACAGCTTTGTCACGGTTGAGCGCCTGCTCACGGCACTTGCAATCGAGAAATCTGCAAAGACGTCTGAAATTCTTGCTGCTGCCGGTGTGACACCGACCGCGCTCAACAAGGTCATCAATGACATGCGTAAAGGCCGCACAGCCGATTCTGCTTCCGCTGAGAGCAATTACGATGCACTCAAGAAATATGCGCGTGATCTGACTGAAGATGCGCGTGCTGGCAAGCTTGATCCGGTCATCGGTCGAGACGAAGAAATTCGTCGCACGATTCAGGTTCTGTCACGCCGCACCAAGAATAATCCGGTGCTGATTGGCGAACCGGGCGTTGGTAAGACCGCAATTGCCGAAGGCTTGGCCCTGCGCATTGTTAATGGCGACGTGCCGGAATCGCTGAAAGACAAGCAGCTGATGGCACTCGATATGGGCGCGCTGATTGCCGGCGCGAAATATCGCGGTGAGTTTGAAGAACGTCTGAAAGCTGTGCTTTCTGAGGTGCAGACGGCCGCTGGCCAGATCATCCTGTTCATCGACGAAATGCATACGCTCGTCGGTGCAGGTAAGTCGGATGGTGCAATGGATGCATCGAACCTGCTCAAGCCTGCGCTGGCTCGCGGTGAGCTGCACTGCGTTGGTGCGACCACACTTGAGGAATATCGCAAATATGTTGAGAAGGACGCGGCCCTTGCACGTCGTTTCCAGCCGGTATTCGTCGATGAGCCAACGGTGGAAGACACGATTTCGATCCTTCGCGGTTTGAAGGAAAAGTATGAGCAGCACCACAAGGTACGGGTTTCCGACTCGGCACTTGTCGCAGCCGCAACTTTGTCTAACCGTTACATCACGGATCGGTTTTTGCCGGATAAGGCGATTGATCTTGTCGATGAGGCCGCATCGCGTCTGCGTATGCAGGTGGATTCGAAGCCTGAAGAGCTCGACGAAATCGACCGCCGCGTGATGCAGCTTAAAATCGAGCGTGAAGCGCTGAAGGTCGAAACCGACACTGCTTCAATTGATCGGCTGCAGCGTCTTGAAAAGGAACTGACTGATCTTGAAGAAGAATCAGCGGAGCTGACGTCGAAATGGCAGGCTGAAAAGCAGAAGTTGGGACTTGCGGCCGACTTGAAGCGTCAGCTTGAAGAAGCACGCAACGCTTTGGCGATTGCACAGCGCGGTGGCGAATTCCAGAAGGCGGGCGAACTTGCCTATGGCACGATCCCGCAGCTCGAAAAGCAGCTTGGTGACGCTGAAAGCAATGAGAACAAAGGCTCGTTGCTTGAGGAAACCGTGACGCCTGACCATGTTGGGCAGATTGTTTCCCGCTGGACCGGTATTCCGGTTGAACGGATGCTGGAAGGCGAGCGCGAAAAACTTCTGCGCATGGAAGACGAACTTGCAAAGCGGGTTGTCGGTCAGGGTGAAGCGGTTCAGGCTGTTTCCAAGGCCGTTCGTCGTGCCCGCGCAGGTCTTCAGGATCCGAACAGGCCAATTGGCTCGTTCATCTTCCTTGGACCAACAGGCGTGGGCAAGACCGAGCTTACCAAGGCGCTGGCTTCGTTCCTGTTCCAGGACGACACGGCAATGGTTCGCATCGATATGTCGGAATTTATGGAGAAACACTCTGTAAGCCGACTGATTGGCGCACCTCCCGGCTATGTCGGCTATGAGGAAGGCGGCGTTCTGACGGAATCCGTGCGGCGCAGGCCATATCAGGTGATCCTGTTCGATGAGATCGAAAAGGCACATCCAGATGTGTTCAACGTGCTGTTGCAGGTTCTCGATGATGGTCGTCTGACCGATGGTCAGGGGCGCACTGTCGATTTCCGCAACACGGTCATCATCATGACCTCGAACCTCGGTGCTGAATATCTCGTCAATCTTGGTGAGAAAGACGATGTCGAAAGCGTTCGTGATGAGGTGATGGGTGTTGTGCGGGCTGCGTTCCGTCCGGAGTTCCTGAACCGCGTTGATGAAATCATCCTGTTCCACAGGCTGCGCCGCGACGACATGGGTTCGATTGTCGATATCCAGATGAAGCGTCTGCAGGCTCTGCTGCATGATCGCAAAATCTCGCTGGAACTTGAAGACGATGCTCGCGAATGGCTGGCAAACAAAGGTTATGATCCGGCTTATGGTGCGCGCCCGTTGAAGCGCGTCATCCAGAAGGAAGTTCAGGACCCGCTGGCCGAACGCATCCTGCTTGGTGATATTCTTGACGGTTCAATCGTCAAGATCTTGCCCGGTTCGGACCGGCTTAACTTTCGCCCTATCCGTGTAATGGGTGAAGGGGAACCGGTGAAGGAAGACGAAAAGGCCTAAGCCTTAAACTCTGTTGTAAAAAGCGCCGCACTCATCCGATTGCGGCGCTTTTTTTCTTTTTGTGCAGAGGCGGCCACTTTCATGGCCATCTTCATGTCCAGTTCATCTGGCATTTGCTGTTATTGAGTAATCAATTGTTAACCATATAGTTGCATCCCTTATCCTAAGGTAATTCAGGGTTTCTTGTATGTCGCATCTCTTACGCATGCTTCGCTTCGGATTGTTTGGTTCTGCAATCATTATTGCAGCAGGCGGTTCTGCCTTTGCGCAAACGCGCGATGCGACGACCAGTATTTCGCAGCCTATGCAACTGGCACAGCTATTCGATTGGGGCCATGAGCGTGGTCGCGACCGGGGAGTGCGCGTTTACACGGATGAATATGGTCGACAGATAACAGTCGATCGTCGCGGACGGGTCCTGCATGTTGAAGACCCTCGCGATTCCGGTCGCTATGCGAGTGGTGGTCAGCAGGATGGCGGCTGGTCCGACGGACCAGTGGGCGGCGGCGCCCCTTATGATGGTTTCGGCAATGTGCCAGAGGACCCAAACTATTATCCGGATGCCCCTTCGGCTCCGGGCTACGACAATAACCGTGACGGACAGGTGCAGCGTTCGGAGCTACCTCCGGCAGGCACCGAATATCCCGATACAGAATCACCGACTGCCAGCATCAATCGCGATCCCGGTTATGAGCAGCCGTCGATGCAGCCTCATGCCGTGCCAAATACGGACGATATGACGCCAGCTATCGAAATGCCGAAAGGGCAGGGCGCAAAGCAGAAAATTGCAGCCTATCAGGTGTTGCTTGATCGGGCAGGTGCATCTCCGGGTGTGATTGATGGTCGTTCGGGCAGCAATGTGGATAAGGCCGCTGCAGCTTATGGCGAGATGACGGGCAAGTTCCTCAATCCAACCGATGAAGCCGGGATCAATGCCGAGCTTGAAGCAACCGGCGGCGCTGCTTTCACCGAATATACGATTACGAACGAAGATGTCGGTCGCCAATATGTGGCATCGATTCCGGACGATTACGCGCATAAAGCGCAGCTTCCCGCCATGGCCTATACGTCTGTGACCGAAATGCTCGGTGAGAAGTTTCACATCGATGAAGCCTATCTCAAAGAAATCAATCCGGGTGTGAACTTCAATCAGCCGGGCTCGGTTGTGAAGGTGCCTAATCTTGGCAAGCCTGTCCGCTCCAAAGTTGCACGTATCATTGCCGATAAGGGCCGCAAGCAGGTTCGTGGCTATGATGAAACCGGCAAGCTTGTCGTTGCCTATCCATCGACGATCGGTTCATCCGATACGCCTTCGCCATCTGGTATTGTTCAGGTTCAGCGCATCGCGATCAATCCCAACTATACCTACAATCCGAAGATCAACTTTAAGCAGGGCAGCAATGATAAAGTGCTGACCATTCCACCTGGTCCAAACGGTCCGGTTGGTACGGTTTGGATCGCACTGTCAAAGCCGACCTATGGTATTCACGGAACGCCTGAGCCTTCGCGGATTGGTAAGACCTCCAGCCATGGCTGTGTGCGCCTGACCAATTGGGATGCGGAAGAGCTGGCAAAGCTGGTGAAAGCGGGCGTAACGGTCGAGTTCACGGAATAACTTTTCGAACACGCAAAACTCCTGATACAAGAAAGCGCGGCGCAGTTTCAAATTGCGTCGCGCTTTTCCGTTGATTTGCGAAAAGTAGCTCAATTTGTAGACGAAGAAAGTGCCTTAGCTCTTCGTCGATCCGCTCGATGCAACCTTTGTATCTGCATCATCATTATTCAGCAGCGTATCGATGCGATCGCGTTCCTGCTTGAAAGCTTCAAGTTCTTTGCCTTGCAGGGCTTTATTATCGGGCAGGCGGATACGAAGCGGGTCAACCTTGGTTCCGTTGACGATCAGCTCATAGTGAAGGTGGGGACCGGTCGACAGTCCGGTCGATCCGACAAAACCGATGACCTGGCCCTGACGAACACGCTGACCGGCGCTCACGCCGCGGGCGATGGCATTCTGGTGGCTGTAGCTGCTGACATACCCATTGGCATGACGAATCAAAGTCTGATTGCCATAGCCGTTTGTCCATCCGGCCTTCTCAACAACGCCATTACCTGACGCAATAATGGGGGTTCCACGCGGTGCTGCCCAATCGA
Organism: Brucella sp.; assembly: GCF_032066345.1. Classification (NCBI taxonomy): domain Bacteria; kingdom Pseudomonadati; phylum Pseudomonadota; class Alphaproteobacteria; order Hyphomicrobiales; family Brucellaceae; genus Brucella; species Brucella sp. The sequence goes on along the minus strand of NZ_DAMBKZ010000014.1, from coordinate 1,980 downwards.
CGCCCGTATGCATACGGCTATAACCGAGAATTGGATGGCGCCGCATGCCGAACGGAGAACGGAACACGCCATTAGGAACTGGATTGCGAAGCAGGAACTGCTTTGCGCTCTTACCGTCTTCATTAAAGTAATCAACAGCACCGTCCGGAGCCTGATACCTATAGAACTTGCGCGTTGTCCCGCTGAAGTTTGCAGCCACATAAAGAAGCTGCGACTCACCATCTGGCTTCTCTGGGTCGTCTGGCAACGAGAAGAAGGCGTCGATCTTATCGCTCTGTGAGAGTCGCGCTTGCAGATCGACATCGGTTGCCAACATTTTTACCAGCTGCTCACGCATGGTTTCGGTCATGCCATAAGCGAGCGCTGCACGACTTATGCCGTCATAAACACTCGGCAGATTGCCGCGAATCGCAGCTGGCGGTGCATCGCCGTCAAAAGCGGATGCAAGAAGCGGTGTTTCTTCCGGTTGATCCGACGGCACATATTGCTGTCGATCATTCAATGCGATGGTCACAAGATGCGTGGTGCGATGATAAACGCTAGCACGTACGATACGATCTTCATCATCTCGCGTTTCTGTTCCAATTCGCAGAACGCTGCCTTCTTTTAGGCGAGGCGAATTGAGCAGTTTTGTAAGTGCGCTCGCCATGTTGGTGGCGTCTTCACCTGAATAGCCAGCGCTTTCCAATGCCTGGTCGATTTCCATCGTCTGATGGAAAGGAATCAGTTCTTCGGAAAAGCCGCTGCCGGTTTCTTCGTCGTCGGCACGTTGTGCGACGCTCACATTTTCCTGAGTGATCTTCACGCCAAGAGCAGGGCTCAGTGCAAAAGAAGAATCCGTGCCACCAAAGCGGGCCGGATCCACATAATGCAGTGAGGCAACCTGAACATCGCCATCAGTCAACAGAACGCCTGTGTCGCGTACGACTTTTTCGACCTCATCTACGGTCAAGTCGTTCGATGCATCAAATGCAACGCTGTTTAATGGGAAATCCTCTACGCGTAGGCTGACTTCGCTTTCAACCTTCGCTCCATATATCTGCCCGGTATCGGCTGGTAGCGCCGCTGCCGGGCCTTCCGAGAAGATAGCCATAGCATCAAATGCTGGGTATTTTCGGCTTGTCGGATGGTCTACGGCCAACGTCATACTGACCAGCTCGAAAGGCCGCGTGCGAATGACTTCCCGCTCACCGACTTTTTGCATGGTCGAGAGATCGAAACGGCGACGATCATTGGCCTTCTGCTTTGATATCGTGCTTACAAGTCGAGCGCCCTTTGTGACGCTCGTATCATTGGCGATACCCGGCATGTCATTGCGTGCGAGAATTTCGGGTGGTGTCGCCAATTGTTCGCGACCATCAAGTGCCGCGAACAGCGCGACACCAATAAGCATACAAGATGTAACACCGGTAAGAAACGTACCAGCAAGCCAGCGGGCAGAAACTTCACGCCTATCCGGTGGTCGCCGCCTGCCGCCTACTGTGAGCGGGGGCTCGTCACCCGGATCGAGATTATTCGGCCCCATTTCTTTCATGCTGCTCTTGTAGGCCCTTCTGCAAATCTGGCTGCACTCTATAAAAGGTGCGTGAACATCATTTTTCAGAGAGCAGCAAAGCTGCCGTCCGACGTATGGTGTCTTCCCTTATTATGGAAGTCCCTCAAGCGGGTAACTGAGTTTTGCCTGCCACGACAACGTAAGTCAACGATAAGCGGATCGTCTTTCGTTATTCACAGCGGTTTGCAAGCCAATTTTCAGTTCGCGGGACGCTATTCCAATAATGAGGCCGGTTTGTGGCTCGCCCCTATCTATAAGGAGCAGCGTCAGAGTTCTGTATATAAGCGTATACCGTGGAAAACCTGGCAACTGTGGAAGTCTGTCAAAAAAAATTCAAATTAGACGCAAAAGCCCGTTGACAGTTTTGCTTTGTGGGGTCTATATGGCGCTCACCGAGGGCGGCGATCGTCGCAAGCGACAGAATG
>NZ_DAMBKZ010000013.1:0-147657 GCF_032066345.1 Brucella sp. | reverse complement strand
CTCAACAAATCTGTCAACGTTCATTCATAAAAAAATACAAAGTTTCTTTCCACAGGGGATATGGTGGCTTTTAACTGAATTTCAACCGCTGCGGCGGGCTGATTCCCATTTTTACGACAATGAAATGACAAGCCAATGCATTACTACTTCGGAATCGACGGCGGCGGCAGCGGATGCCGCGCAGTGCTGTCCGATGGAAACGGAGCCATTCTCGGAAAGGGAGTATCCGGTCCCGCTAATATAGGAGCGGATACGGCAAATGCCATCCTGCATATAAAGGAAGCAGCCGAGCAGGCGCGTCTTCAGGTCGGCTTGCCTTCTTCTATATATATAACGAGCGTTGCCGTACTTGGCCTTGCCGGTGCGAACTCACTTACCGACCATGCCGCCGCTTATAAGCAACTGCCGTTCGGCAGAAGCAGTATTGTTTCCGATACGGTAACAGCGCTGCAGGGCGCGCTTGGAAATGGCGACGGTGCCATTGCGATTCTCGGAACCGGCTCGGCATTTGTGAAAAGAACCGGCGACACGGTCGATGTTATTGGCGGGCGCGGCTTTATGCTCAGCGATCATGCAGGCGGAGCCCGTCTTGGCCGTGATCTTCTTGAGCAGACATTGCTGGTTTCAGATGGAATCAACGACGAAACGGAATTGACCAGAAAAACTCTCGGCAAGTTTGGTGACGAAGCAAAGCGGATCACGCAGTTTTCCCGCACGGCGACAGCCGCTGATTATGCGGCCTTCGCCCCCATGGTGTTTGAGTTTGCAGAAAAGGGGGACCCTCTCGGCATGAAACTTGTTTCCGATGCCTGCGTCATGATCGAGCGGAACCTGCGCGCCTTAGATATCAAAGCACTGGGGCGTTTCAGTATAACCGGCGGTTTGGCGGCATCTTATGCTGCGCTCGATTTGCTACCGTATAAAGAGTTTTATACCCCGGCAAAGGGCGACAGTTTGCAAGGCGCTTTGGCTCTGGCCTTACAAAACTACAGAGATCAAGCGACTGCGACGCGAAAGTAACTTGCCGCAAGGTGCTTTCCTCCCTAATTCTTTTGGGAATACGCATTGGGATTGGATCGTCCGAAGGACATTGCAGCAGGGATGCTATGCTAACCAAAAAAGGCAAATACGGCCTGAAAGCCATGGTGCATCTTGCCGGTGTGTCTAATGGGCAGCTAGTTTCCGCAAGTGAGATTGCCGAAAGACATCACATCCCGCGTAAGTTTCTCGATAATATCTTCATCGAACTGCGCAATGCGGGCTTTGTGTTGAGTCGCAAAGGCAAGGGCGGCGGCTTTTGTCTGGCGCGTCCCGCCAGTGAAATTCATATTGGCAATATTATCCGGGCACTGGACGGCGCACTCGCACCAATCGCCTGCGCGAGCAAGACCGACTACCAGCCCTGCGATGACTGCGACGAGACCGAATGTGAAGTGCGGCACATGATGCTCGACGTGCGTGAAGCAATCGCCAATGTGCTCGATCATCGCACGCTTGCCGACAGCAGGGCTTCCGAAATCGCCGCGCTGTCGGCTGAGTAGTTTCTACGCTGCGACCGACCAGCTTGGAAACGGATCACTCAGGCGTAGCCAGCTTTCCGGTTTGAACACCTCTTCCGGCACCAGACAGTCATCAAGTTCGGCGGTAATTGCGGCCCTGTTCATTGGATCAACGCCGATGAAGACGATCTCCTGTCGACGATCACCCCATTCTGCATCGAGATAGGGTTGCATTGCGCGATGCCATTCCGGTTCAGCCGGCCAATAGCTGCGCGGAACTGCAGACCACCAGCGACCACGTTTGTTGGTACGGACCAGCGCACCGGCCTGACTGAGTTCTCCTACATAATCAGGCCTTGTCGCCAGCCAGAAAAAACCCTTGGCGCGGACAACACCCGGCCAGCTCTTATCGATAAAGGCCTGAAAGCGGGCTGGATCGAAGGGACGTCGAGCACGATAGACGAAAGAGTGCACGCCATATTCTTCTGTTTCAGGCACATGATCGTTGAAGCCGTGAAGCTCCTTATACCAAAGGGGATGCTCATGGGCGCGATTGAAATCGAAGCGTCTTGTATTGAGGATCGCATCAAGCCCAACCTGACCGAAATCCACTTCTTCAATTTGAGCATCTGGATTGAGCGACCGGATCACCTTGCGCGCAAGGTCTCGCTCCTCCGCGCTTGCAGTCGAAATCTTGTTGAGTATCACGACATCTGCAAACTCGATCTGTTCGACCAGCAGGTCGACCAGCGTACGCTCATCCTCATCGCCCAGCGATTCACCGCGGTCGCGCAGAAAATCATTTGAAGAATAGTCTTTCAGCAGATTGGCTGCATCAACCACCGTGACCATCGTATCAAGGCGCGCCAGATCGGACAGGCTTTCGCCCTTTTCATCTCGAAACTCAAAGGTTGCTGCCACCGGCAGAGGCTCCGATATGCCCGTCGATTCGATCAGCAGATAATCGAAACGATCTTGAGCCGCGAGCTGGGCTACTTCTTTCAAAAGATCATCCCGCAAAGTGCAGCAGATGCAGCCATTGGTCATTTCAACGAGCTGTTCCTCGGTTCGGGATAGGTCGGCCCCGCCCTCGCGCACAAGGGCCGCATCGATATTGATTTCACTCATGTCATTGACGATCACCGCAACACGGCGGTTCTCGCGATTGTTGAGAACATGATTGAGAAGGGTGGTCTTGCCTGCACCGAGAAAGCCGGAGAGTACAGTGACGGGAAGCCTTTTCATGGCAACTCCTTTGCTGGCGGTTGTGAGATACGCTGCAGTGGCAGCGTTGCTGGCTATTAATGTTATATCATTACATTCGTTTGGCTAAAAAGAGGCGGCAAAGCCACCTTTTGAGAGATCCTATAAGAAAAACACTCGACAGATGATCCCGCGTGAGCAGGAATTTGTGTCGCGGCAATACATTGCAGAATCCCGACCTGTTCTTGAATGCCCGGCTTTACAAAGCATTCATCGCCTATCGAAGATGCCGGACCGCCCATACAGACAGCCCGGCACCACAACAGGTCGCTTCTGGGTGGGGCCCCAGAACAAGGGTGCGACCAGTGCTACTTCGACAAACAATTCTTGAGGGAATCGGCCAGATTGCGAATGAGCTGCGGGTAGAGATCCGGGCCGTCCTTCAATTCCGCGCCAAGCGGATCAAGGGTGCCGGTTTTGGCATCCGTTCCATCGATAACCGTATTGACCAGCTTTGGCTCAAACTGCGGCTCGGAGAACACGCAAACAGCGCCCAGTGATTTGATCTTTTCGTGAATATCCTTGATGCGTCCAGCACCCGGCGCCTTTTCAGGGCTCACAGTGATCGAGCCTGCAGCCTTCACGCCAAAGCGATTCTCGAAATACTGATATGCATCATGGAAGACAATGAACGGCTTGTCTTTTATCGGCTGGAGTTCGCTGTCGATATCTTTGGTCAGCGCATCGAGCTTGTCGGCATAGTCAGCAGCATTCTTTTCATATTGCGCGGCATGTTCAGGATCGTTTTCGCTCAGAACCTTGGCGATATCACCGACAAGAACCTTGCCGTTCTGTGGATCAAGCCAGAAGTGAAGATCATACTCGCCATGATGGTGGTGCTCATCGGCTTTTTCTGATGCTTCATCGGCGTGATTATGGTCGTCATGCTTCTTTTCATGCGCATGGTCATGAGCTTCGTGATTATGGCCCTCATGCTCATTGTTATGCGCGTGCTCTCCTTCCTCGCCGCCATGATCGTGCGCCTCAAATGGGCCGCCTTCGCGGAATTTGAGCTTCGTCAGCCCTTCGGCTTCGCCAAGCGCAACAACCTTGGCACCCTCGCCCAATGTGTCGAAAGGTTTGTCGAGGAAGGTTTCCATCGAAGGCCCGGCCCAGAAAATCACCTTGGCATGTTCAATGGCTTCGGCATCCGATGGCTTCAGACTATAGGAATGCTCAGAGCCTGCGCCCTGAACAATGAGCTTCGGCTCGCCCACCCCCTGCATAACTGCTGCGACAAGCGAATGCAGCGGCTTGATGGAAATAACGACGCCTTCGCGCTCGGCGGCTGATGCCGCTGTGCCGAAAACCGCCATAAATGCAGATGCCATAAGCAGGGAGCGGAGATGTTTCATGGGTCTCTCTTGAAGAATTCGCCGAGGGGAACAACATAGATAAGTGATATGTTATTTTATTACGTCATTTGCGTTATGCTATAACGTCTGCAATAAGGAGATACAACCTCTTTTTGGAGAAATGTGCACAGCCGAGAGACGGCCAAGGCAAACAGACCCGAATCGGCATACTCTCCCTAATTCTTGAGACAAGAATTTTAGAACGCACGATTCATTTTACCAAAAGCATCGTTAAAGGCAGCGAAAGCTCAAATTAGAATGGCCCATAAGACCGCCCTCCCCGCGCATTCAGAGCGGGAACCATTGATAGAGCTGAAAGGCGCCGGCGTTTATCGCGACGGGCGATGGCTTGTGCGCAATGTTGATCTTACCGTCCATCGCGGCGAGATCGTTACGCTGATTGGACCGAACGGCGCGGGAAAAAGCACCACTGCCAAAATGGCTCTGCGCGTTTTGAAGCCCGATGAGGGCGCAATCGCCCATAAAAGCGGCCTTCGCATCGGCTACGTGCCGCAGAAGATCAATATTGATCGTACCATGCCGCTCTCGGTCGAGCGTTTAATGACGCTGACTGGTCCCCTCGGCAAAGGTGAAATTGCGGATGCCCTTCAGGCGGTCGGCATTTCGCATCTCCTTAAAGCCGAGATTGCCAATCTTTCCGGTGGCGAGTTTCAGCGCGCCCTCATGGCACGCGCTTTGGCACGCAAACCCGACATTATGGTATTGGATGAGCCGGTACAGGGCGTCGATTTTTCCGGTGAAGCCGCACTTTACGAGCTGATTGCAAAACTGCGCGACGATACCGGTTGCGGTGTCCTGCTGATTTCACACGATCTGCATCTAGTGATGGCAGCAACAGATCGCGTTATCTGCCTGAACGGCCATGTCTGCTGCAGTGGAACACCGCGCGATGTGACCTCAAGTCCCGAATATACGCGACTTTTCGGCAGCCGAGCGGTCGCTCCGCTTGCTGTCTATGAACATCACCACGATCATACCCACCTGCCCGATGGCCGCGTACTCCATGCCGATGGTTCTGTAACCGATCATTGTCATGCCGATGACGGTCATCATCACGATCATCATGAACATGATCACGGTGGGAACGGGCACGAAGGCCACAACAATCACGGGCATCACGGGGAGAAGCCACATGCTTGATGACTTTTTCACCCGCGCCCTTATTGCCGGTGTCGGTCTGGCGCTGACAACGGGTCCGCTTGGCTGTTTCATTGTGTGGCGCCGCATGGCCTATTTTGGCGACACCATGGCCCATTCAGCGCTTCTGGGTGTAGCACTTGCTCTTATCTTCGACATCAACCTGATGATCGGGGTTTTTGCCGTTTCCGTCATGATTTCGGCAATTCTTCTGCTTTTGCAGCGACGTCATACGTTATCGGCAGATTCCCTGCTCGGCATTCTGTCCCATGCGACCTTGTCGCTTGGTCTGGTGATCGTGGCCTTCATGACCTGGGTGCGCATCGATCTGCTCTCGTTCCTTTTCGGCGATTTGCTTGCAGTTTCGCGGATCGACATTGCCTTCATCTATGGCGGCGGCATTCTCGTTCTGGGTGTCATTGCATGGCTCTGGCGCCCTTTGCTGGCCGCAACCGTCAGCGAGGACATTGCGCGTGCAGAAGGGATGAACCCTGCCGTCTCGCGGATCGTCTTCATGCTGCTTCTGGCGATTGTGATTGCCATTGCGATGAAGATTGTCGGCATTCTGCTGATTACATCGCTTCTGATCATTCCCGCAGCGACCGCCCGGCGCTTTTCCTCCACACCGGAGAGAATGGCCATTCTCGCATCTTTGATTGGTGCGCTTGGCGTCATTGGCGGGCTATATGGCTCTGTCCAGTTCGACACGCCATCCGGCCCATCGATCGTGGTTGCCGCACTTGCTATTTTCATTTTCAGCCTCTTGCCCCTACATAAAGGGGAGGCATCACTGAAACGGACCGCTGGCCAATGAGCAATCATCACCACCATCATAACCATGCATCGCATGATCTGACCCGCAATCAGACGCTCGTTTTCAACGTGCTGTCCAAGGCGGATGGTCCCCTCAGCGCCTATACAATTCTCGATCAGCTCCGTGACGACGGTTTCCGTGCGCCGCTTCAGGTCTATCGGGCGCTCGAAAAGCTGCTCGAATTTGGCATGGTGCATCGCCTTGAAAGCCTCAACGCTTTTGTTGCCTGTGCTCATCCGCAATGCCACCAGCACGGATTGATTGCTTTTGCGATTTGCGAGCAATGCGGTCAGGTGACAGAGTTTTCAGATCCGGCCATCGAAAATCTCGTTAGCGCCTGGAGCCTCCAAAGCGGGTTCAAGTCACGCAAAACCACGCTGGAACTGCGTGGTCGCTGTGAAAAATGCGGTGAGCATTGAACTTAGGTAACGCTTACTAAAGCGATGCCTGCTATATTTTCCCTTCAAGGGGAACAGCAGGCAGAAATTTATGGTACGCAACAAGCCGTCTCAGGAGCGACGTAAGGAGGAGCGACAGCGTACGCGGCTGCGATCAGGCAAGGTTATCGATCTTGATGGTCGGTTCATTATCGAATGCCAGTTCAGCGATATTGCTCCACACGGCGCACGGTTGAGAATCACCGAAGTTCCCAGTCTTCCCGAACGCTTCTGGCTATTTGACGATCACTATGCGCGCGCACTTCTGGCGCAGATTGTCTGGCGTGAAAAACGTGAAGTCGGCGTCCAGTTTACTGTAGACCCATCCCTGCCCCCGTTGGATGACGAACGTCTAAGCCAGCTGGCAGGAAAGTACTATTCTCTCTAACTCTTTATTTTTATTGTATTATCCAACGCATCGCAGCAGGAAAAGAAATCGGTCCGGCGAACTGATTTCCCTGCGGAGGCGCTCCGCACTTTTGCAGGAAATGCTGTGAATTAGTGTTCGGCCGACGCCTGCTTGCCCGCTGTATCCGGTGATACAGCACCGCCACGCATATTCATGGCACGGATTTCTTCAGCGGAAATATAATTGAACTGCTCGACGAGCAGGTCCTTGATGACCGGCTCTGGAAAACGTGCATTCAAATCGGTGATCACCGATGCGCGAACATCCTCGAACTTTACTTTCTCGACTTCTTTCGTATCCGAATAGCTGCCGTAGAACTTACGGAAAATCTCGTCACTGATAAAATATTCGAGCGGAACCGTGATCTTTTTCCGGATATTCGAATCGATCGTATAAACCAGCTGCGTCACGACATAGCCCGCAACGCTACCATTGGAGATGATCGGAACGCTCATCACATCCGTTTTGACGTAATCGAGCCCGCCGAATCCTCCTGCCTCCGCTTTCACCTCACCAGATGAGCCATCATTCTGGCGAACGGCGAAAAACAGCGAGCCCAAAGCGACTGCACAGATCCAGAGACCAATTACGATTGTGCGGATCATCTTGCGTGACCGAGCCTCGCGCTATGCATGCTGTAAGTGCCGTCGGCATCCTGCGTTTCAAGCGCGCCGCGAATAAGATCGGCCAGCTCGCCAACAGCGCGCAGATGCAACTGCAGCGCTTCACAATTCTTCTCAAGCTTCTGCTTGAGGCTATCGAGCAATGGCTGCAATCCCTTCATCGTCGCTGGTTCAGCAAGGCTTGCAGCCTTTTTGATTGCCTTGTTGAAGTCGTACAGGCCACGGCTCTTGCGTGAATTAATCTCAGCAAGATCCGGATGACCGCCTTCAAGCAGAAGACGAGTTTCAGTATCAATGACGTCCTCAAGACGCTGAATTGCACGCACGACCGGCGATAGTACAGGCTGCTGTTCCAGTTCCTGAACCGGGTCTGCCTCCAGTGCTGCTTCCGCCACTTGCGGCAGCAGGCTGATTTCGGAGCTTGTGTCAGTCATTTTCGGGTTCCTCAATTATATAGCATTTCCAGCAAAAGTGCGAAGCGGTTTTGCGTCGGATAATGCGTAAAAACAAACAGTTACAGCGGTTCCAACGAACCATTCTTGACTGGAGCCGCTGTCGGTATCAGCAGGTCGCGGTTTTATTCGCCAGTCAGGCCCTAGAAGGGTTTGCTGTCCTGACCGCCCGATTCTGTGCTTGATGTTCAGCATCAGCTACGAGCGCGATCTCCACTTTCATTGTTTCCCAGTTGTTTCTGAATGAGCTGCCGTTCAAATCCGTGAACGATATCTTTTGAAACTGCGTCTGTGTTCATTCCCTGTCCCAGATCGTCAATCACGCCTCCTAAGGCCAAGGTTGACGAGTTTTCCGCGCGCACCTTTTGCGCTGCCTGCGCTTCAAGCATTTTGGCGATACCAACTCCGCCGGTATCAGCCATCTTGTTCGCCATCGCTTCGGCCATCATCGATTTCCAGTATTCGCCTGCAATGCCCTTGCCGAAGGTCGCTGTCGTATCGCTTGTAAACATCGACTGAACGAAAGATTGCAGCATGAAAGCTTCAAACTTCCGATAAGCCGGATTGACCGTGTTCGCCCCTTGCGGATTGAACCGAACGCCTGAAGCCAGGCTTTCAGAAAAACTGACGAAGTTTGATCCCGTATCCGTATCAGCGCCCACCGGACCAGTGCTTGCCGATATGGATTTCAGACGCTCTGCCGCAAGGCGATACGCCTGCGGATCAGCCGCACGCGCCACGTCCATAACCAGATCTGACGGCGGATTAATCGCCATACAACTTGTCCTTCTTCATCTCTTGATTGCACATTAATCTGTCAAACTTGACTGAAGCTTGCGGTACGAATCAGTTTCAATTTTATGACAAAGCCTTGGTCAACGCGGCCGGTGCAAACTCACCAGATTTATTGCAATTAACTGATTTTATTTACTATTTTTCGATTGTGGTCGCAACTAACAGCCCTACGACGCGGTGGTTTTCCGGCTAACAAACTCTTCAATCAGGCTTGCAAGCTCTCGTCTTTCGGCATCATTGCGAACAGTTTCGAGCCGATCTTCCAAAAGTTCTACCCGACGTTGTTCTTTCAAAAGGCCGCTGCGTTCTGATTCGAGCTGCTGCTCAATCTGTTCAGTTGCGAGCGCATTCGCCCCCAGTCGTTTGATGAGCAGAGATGGATCGACAGTAAAGGCATCGCCGTCATAACGGCGATCCTGCATGGCGATCAGCGCGTCACGTTCTTCATCCAGAACAGTCTTGCGGTTGCTGGTTGCAGCCAGCGAGGCTTCCAGCCGTGCAGCGCCGAGCTTCTGCAAGGTGATGAGCTTTTTCAGATTACGGGCATTGGTTTGAGCCATGCAATCCTCAGAACAAATCGCGCAACTGCGTCGCAGCTTCGCCGGTGAAAAAACGCAGCAATTCGGGCAGGATGAAGTAAACAACCAGAAGACCGCCGCCCAGCACGAAGGGCATCGACACAAAGTAGATCGGGATCGTCGGCGTCAGCTTATTGATAAGACCGATGGCGAAATTGACCAGAATCGCAAACACGATAAAGGGTGCTGCGATGCGTAACGTCGCCAGAAATGCTGCGGAAAGCGCGTCGCTGATGTCGATCATCGCGGCATCAGGCCTGAAATGCCCCTCAACAGGGATAGCCGTATAGGAGCTCAGCAGCGCTCGCAGAATTTCAAGATGCATATCCGTGACGAAAAACAGGAATAGCGCGCTGAAAGTAACAATGGTCGCAAGCGTTGCCTGTGGTTCTGCTTCTGTAATCGCGTCTGCCGGGGTACCCGAATAGCCAACAGCCATTGCCATCATGTTGGCCATGAACTGCAATGCCCAGAAATAGATATGCGCCAGAATTCCGATCACCCCTCCGATGAACATTTCGCTGAGCATCAGGCGAAACATCGCCAGCGGATGGCTGCCATCTAAGCTCGGTGCAATGTTCTGGATCACCAAAGGCAAGACCGCAAAAGAACACGCAAGCGCGATAAACAATCGGACCTGCAAGGGAATGCGTCCGCTTGAAATGCCGGGCATCAGCATCAGACATGCGCCAACGCGGCAGAATGCAAGCATGGCCGCGAAGACAAGTTCATTGATCGGCAGTTGCGTGATGGACAACGGGTTCACTCCCCCGTCAGGAAATCGCGCCGAGCGATTTCACTTCGACACCACGCGCAATCTCCACATGCGACAGCACGGGAAGCGTTGCAAACAGCCGCTCGATAATCATGCGGATGTAAGGGCGCGCTTCCGGCGAAGAAACGAGGACGAAACGCTCGCCGCTATCGAAATGTTTGCGAATTGCTGTGGTTGCTTCTGTGCCGAACTGCTCAAGCTGGCGCGGGTCTATGTCAAATTCGACGATTTCGCCCTTATTGTCGCGCTTGAGGCTCTGGTGGAACACGAGGTCCCAACGATTGCCAAGACGAAGCACGTTCAGAACACCGTTGTCTGAAAGATCGCCGCATATCTGCTGCGCCATCCGCATCCGAACATGCTCGACGATCATCTCAGGTCGGCGCACCAGAGGTGCAATTTCGGCGATGGATTCAAGAATAAGATGCAGATTACGGATTGAGACGCGCTCCGCAAGCAGCAGCTTCAAGACTGCCTGCAGCCCCGAATAGGAAATATTGGCCGGGCAAATATCTTCCAGAAGCTTGCGATATTCCGGACCAAGGCGGTCCAGCAGAATACGCATATCCTTATAGGAGAGAAGCTGCGCCAGATTGTTGCGCACGATTTCGCTGAGATGGGTGAGCAGAACCGACAAGTTGTCGACAGTCATATAGCCGTCGCGGCGAAGATCTGAAGCAAAAGTCTCCGGCACGGAATAAGCACGCATACCGAAAGCTGGTTCACGTACTTCCTCACCCGGAATAGATGGCAATGGACGCTCGCCCAGCACCACGAGAATTTCACCAACCCGCAATTCATGGCTCGCAACGGCGGTACCGTGAATTTTGATGCGATAGCTCTTTGGCGGCAGCGAAATATCGTCAGTAACTTTGATCTCTGGAATGACGAAACCATATTCCTGAGCAAACTTCTTGCGCATCTTGGCGACGCGGTGCGCCAGCTCCTGCTGCGAAGCGATGAGACGTGCGGAAAGCTGCTTGCCCAGGCAAAGTTCGATCTGCGTGGTTTCCAGCGAAGCCTTGACCGAGTTGCGTTCCTGCTCTTCTGCGTCACGCTGCTTCGACTGTGCTTCTGCCTCTTCCGCCTCGCGCTGACGCGCCTGACGGCGTGGCACGGCAATACCGACAAATGCCATTGCACCACCAAGCAGGAAGAACGGGAAAGCCGGAAGGCCTGGCATGATACCCAGAACAAACAGAAGGAAGGCAGCAATCAAAAGTGCCTTGGGGTAAGCACCGAGCTGACCAAAGATCGCCTGATCAGCGGAACCGCGGGTACCGCCTTTGGACACCAGAAGACCTGCTGCGAGCGAAACGATCAGCGCTGGAATCTGTGTAACCAGACCATCACCAACCGAGAGCTTGGTGAAGACGTCAGCAGCTTCCGAAATATCCATACCATGGCGGGTAACGCCAATGATGATCCCGCCGAAAATATTGACGGCAGTAATGATCAAACCGGCAATCGCATCACCGCGCACGAACTTGGACGCGCCGTCCATCGAACCGAAGAACGAGCTTTCTTCTTCCAGTTCACGACGGCGATGCTGTGCCTGCTTTTCGTCGATCAGACCCGACGAAAGATCGGCGTCAATCGCCATCTGCTTGCCGGGAATAGCATCGAGCGTGAAGCGAGCACCCACTTCCGCGATACGCGTCGCACCCTTGGTGATGACGAGGAAGTTGACGATGATGAGGATCGTGAAAACCACAAGACCGATGACAAAATCACCGCCCATCACAAACTGCGAAAACCCATGAATAACATGGCCTGCAGCCAGATAGCCCTCGTTACCATGGGTCAGGATCACGCGTGTCGTCGCAATATTGAGCGACAGACGCATCATGGTCGCAATCAGCAGCACCGTCGGGAAAGCCGAGAAATCAAGCGGACGCTGAATCCACAGCGAAACCATGAGGATAAGGACGGAGAACGCAATTGAGAAAGCGAGGCCGATATCCAGAACAACCGCAGGAACAGGCAGGAAAAGCACTGTCAGAATAATGACGATACCGGCAGCAAGACCCATGTCGCTACCGGTCAGAATTCCACGTTTTGTCAATGGCTTAGCTGCTGCCTGCTGCACGTCCGTCTCCTGTTGTCAGACAGAACATAAACGACGAAGCTTGCGCGAGGGCTGCGTTAGAGCAAAAGTCTTCTCGGAGTAAAACAAAGATCGATAAGATTATGCTTCAAATAAAAAGGCTTACGGCGCCGATCTGATCCAACCAGATCGAAACGCGCTCTAGAAACCCTTTTCGATGCGCGAATAAGCAAGCAGCGTGAAAGAGTTGATCTGCGCGCCAACAAATGGCGCGGTGAAGGCAAGTACCACAAAAATAACGATGATCTTCGGCACGAAAGTCAGCGTCATTTCCTGAATCTGGGTCAAAGCCTGAAAAAGCGCGATGCCGATACCTGCAAGCATCGCCGCAAGTACGGCTGGTCCGCTCGCCATAAGCACGGTCCAGATCGCCGAATTGACGATATCGAGCGCATCAGCTTCGTTCACAGGTAAGGTCCTCAGCGCACGGCGCTTTTGCGCAGTTTCGGTTCAGATGAACTATCGAAACTGCGTCTCAATCCATATTTTAGCACATGCCATTGTCTCCAAACCCGCACCCGGCTTTGGAGACATCGTTTAACTGATCTTGACGCCCTGGCCGATCAGCATCGTCTTGCCGTCTTCGAGTTCAGCAAGCATCCCCGACGACTGGATCGTGACAGACTTGACCACACCCGTAACCGTGCCGTCAGCACTGGTCAGCGTGCGGCCAATCCAGCCTTCAGCCTGCGAAAGCGACGAATTGGTGATCAGCGTTTCGAGCTTGCTGTTCATCTGCACCGCCTGTTCGACATTGGAGAATGTCGCAAGCTGCGAGACATATTGCGTCGCATCCATCGGCTGTGTGGGGTCCTGGTTCTGCATCTGAGTGACGAGAAGCTTCAGAAAGGAATTGTAATCCACACTCGCCTTTGCGGCAGCAGAACTGCTGCTTGATGACGAATTTGCCGTGTTGTTGGTCGTATTGTTGGCGCCGACTGTCGATGTTGTCGTCATAGACTTGCCCCTTAGAGCGCTGTTTGTCCCAAAGGACGCTCTAGAGCATTTCCTGTTGAAACTGAATCATAGGAAATACTCTATCTGTTTGTTTTTACGCGGATCTGGTTCCAAAAACCGCCTTAGATTCTTGGGCCGTTGCCATAGGCTTTTCTGTTTGTTTGGCAGGCACCGACAGGTCTTTTTCACCCATCAGCTCTGCCTCACGCTTATATTGCGTGCGAATTGTTTTCAGTGCATCGAAGACGCGCCCGTTATGCACCAGCTCATCAACGAGCTTGAGCGCATTGAGGATCTCCGCATCCTTGAACGTCGCAAACATGCCCTTCAGCATCTGGGCAAACGTGTTTCGCGCCTGTTCCCTCAGAGCCGGCTCAATCAGGATCATCTGCGCCGCAAAATAGAGCTGACGCAGCGGGGATGTCGTCTCTTCCGGCTGCAAAACATGGTTTTCCAGAAGGAATGTCGCGTCGTTCAAAAGCTCCAGCGAAACCTTGCGGTCAGCTTTCAAAACCGCGCCGTTGATATAAATCTTTTCGCCTGCACGCAGCGAAAGACGGATCGCTGATTTGCCGTTCGTCGTCATGTCACAGACCGTCACGGATAGATTGAGTAATCTCGATCAGCGTGTCGTAATCGGTGCTTTCACCCTGTCGAATTTGCTCGATCTCTTTGAGAATGAAGATTCCAACCGAAATGATTGCGGCTTTCAGTTCTTTTGGAAGCACATTCTCTTCTGAACCAAGATCCTCAATGATTGTGGTCCACAGCTTGGTTGTGAAGTAGGAAGCATCTATGCCTTCGCGCGATCCGGCACCATGGGCTTTCGCGGCGGCGAGCATTTCAATCGAGCGGTCAAAAAGCATCCGCTCGCGTTCCTTGGCGCTCGCCATATCATCATTCATGACGTCTTCGTAGCGCAGCTGATACATGTAGTCTCCGTTTTCCGGCACCACCCATACGAACCGCATCATGCTGCCCGATTTGTGATGTTCTTCTTCGGGGCGGGCGAGCGCCCCACAGTATTTGAGCATTTCCAGCAAAAGTGCGAAGCGGCTTTGCGTCGGATAATGCGTAGAACAAACAGTTGCTGCGGTTCCAACGATTCATTCTTAACTGGAACCGCTTTAGAGGCACAACGCGTCGATCCAATAGTTGAAAGCGACCTTTATGCATCCAAGAGAGCGCATGGCGCTCAAATGGTTTTATTTCAAATAGTTGAGCAAGCTCAGATTCTGCAGCTGAACAGTCAGCGCATAAGAAGTCTCGATCTGCGACATCAGCGCATTGACGCGTGTTGCAGCCTCATAAGGATCGACCGATTCAAGATCCAGAACCGATTCATTGAGGATCTTCTGCTGTGCCCCAATCCGTGTTGTCGCGGCATTGGTGCGCTGCTGAGCCAGACCCAGCGTCGTCTGTTCAGACGTCGTCTCGGTAATTGCCTGCGTTGTGGTCTGCATTGCCTGATTTGTCAGCGCCTGAAACGCTGAATTACTCAGACCGATCGTTGCGAACTCGGACACCATCACTGCAGACATGATGGTCTTGCGGAAACCATCAGCATTTGCCGAAATGGAGGTCGAAGCCGTTTCAGTTGGCGAAATACGGCTCTTGATCACAGTATCGGAAGCATTCGACCAATTGGCATCCCAGTTGGCATCGTTGAACTGCTCGGCAAAATCACCTTCGAGGAAGGACTTCATCTGATCGCCAGTGATATTGGCAACCTGCGGATCATTCATGGGGAAACCGAAATGATCTTCAAATGCCTGACGAACCGCATTCTGTGCCTGGCTGCCTTCCGTGTAGTCAGCAATCGGCTTCACGTCGGTGTTCACGCCTGAGAAGATATATTCGCCATTATAGCTGGTGTTGAGCAGGCCCGTGACTGAATCCAGCAACGACTTTGCCGTCTTCGCAGCAGTCTGCGCACTTTCAATAGTGCTGTTTGCGCCCGTCAGATCACCCAGAAAATTCTGCGTGCTCTCGATAATGGTGGTGGTCGCAGTCTGTGTCGTCGTCATGCGCTGCTGCAGCAGCTTGTTCATATCGGTCAGAACGGTAAGGCGATCATATTCCTTGCGCAGCGATATGGTCTGTCCAGACTTGGAACCAAGCGACAAACCAACATCGAAAACCGTACCTGTGGTGGCTTCCTGCTGCGCCTTTGCAAGCTCGGCCTTCGTCTTTGCGACGAGAACCTTGAGGGCTGAAGCTGCACCATATGTAGAAATAGATTGCGCTTTCATAAGCCTCACACCGCTCTGAGAAGTTCGTCAAGCATGGCGTTGACGGTCGTCAGTACCCGGCTTGATGCCTGATAGGAATGTTCCAGATCGAGAAGCAGTGCCATCTCGGTGTTGATATCGACACCGTTGGCATTGGACAGAGCCTGATCGGCCTGAGTTGCTACAGTCTGGTTATAAGAGAAATTGGCATTCGCAGTCTTGCGCTTGCCTTCAAGCCAGCTGATGGACGACGCGCTGTAATCAATCAGGCTCGCATTTGAGCTGAGACCTGCCGAAGAAGCGAATGTCAGCGGCTCGGAGAACGCCTCATTCAACGCGCGCAGACGATCGCTAAAGCCACTGGCGCCGGTTGAATTATATTTGTAATTCGCGCCATTTGCACCGCCATCGCGCAGCAGCAGCGAGCTGCCGCCTTCGGTTGCAACAAATGCCGATGACACATTGATCGTGCCTGCGAGACCAGCTGTCACACCCGCACCTGGAACGGCAGGCGAACCTGACCAGCCGAAAAGGCCTGTTAGTTTTGGACCTGCACCAGTCTGATCGGTTTCTGCAAACATCGACACCAGACCGCGAGCGATCTCATCGAGCTGCATCTGATATTGCGGCGCAATCTGATCGCGCAGCTGCAGAAGTCCGCTCAGACGGCCAGTACCATAAGGCTGATCGAATGTATCATGCGTAAGCGGGACACCATCGACAAGAACGGCATTGCCAGCAACACCAGCCGCCAGACCACCGGAGGATTCGAAGCTGATCTTGCGCGCCGTGGTTTCAAACAGCGTCACACCATTTTCCGCAAAAATGACCATGTCATTATCGCCGCGAACCATGGTTGTGATGCCCAGCTCGCCGGAAAGCTGCTTCAGCAGTGAATCGCGCTGATCAAGAAAATCAGACACATCGTTGCCAGCGCGTGTGCCGCTGACGATCTGCTGGTTGATCTTCTCGAACTTCGACAACACGTCGTTGATATTGGCAACGGAGTCCGCGATTTCATTATCTGCATCGGTACGCAGAGACTGGATCTGCTTCGTGCCAGCGTTCAATGCATTGGCCAGCGACTGCGCCGTCGAAACAACGCTATCACCAAGGGCCGAATTGGATGGTGAGGCAGCAAAAGTCTGGAGCGCATCGCGAAGATCGCCGATCAACGCCGAAGGCGAACCTGAAAAATTATCTGCCGAATAAAGCGACGAAAGGCGGTCAAGTCCGCCTGCAAGAATGGACGACGACGATGCCGTGCTGTTCGACTGGATAAAGCGGTTGAACAACGCTTCGTCAGCGGATCGGCTTATATTGACATAAAGCGAACCATACGGCCCCGAAGCCAGCGACGCAGTGCGGCGCGAGTAATCAGGATCATTGACCCCCGCAATATTGCGAGAGACGACTGACGTCTGCTTGGACGTTGCCGCAAGCGAACTTTTGGCCGTCAGAAGAGCAGAACTAAGCGACATCTTATCCCCATCCTACGTCGAACCGTTTTTGTTGCGAAAACAGTCCAGTTTTAAAACTGCAATTCCGGGGAGACTGACCACCTCCCCGGAACCGCATCAATTTATCTTTTCAGGTTAACCAGCACGTCCATCAATTCGGAGCCGGTCTGGAAGACCTTCGAATTGGCGGTGTAGCTGCGCTGAGCTTCGATCATGTCGGTCAGCTCTTGCGCGATATCCGCATTGGATTCTTCAAGAGCCCCTGCCGAAACCTTGCCCATGCCTCCGTTTTCAGGGAAGCCGAGCTGGATATTGCCGGATTCTGCACTTGGCGAGAACACGTTGCCGCTGATTACCGACATGCGGTCCGGGCTTGCCACAGTTCCCAGCGGAATACGGTAAAGCAGCTTCTGCGAACCGTTTTCATAAAGAGCAACAACCGAACCGTCTTTACCGATATCAACGCCCTTGATCGACGAAGGGGCCTGACCGTTGATAACAGCTTCAGTGATCGTATAGTCTTTTGCCAGCTGCTTGGACGAACCGAGATTAAGGTCCAGCGCCTGACCATTATAGGCTGTCAGATCGACAGCAACATCACCGCCAGAAAGCAGCTTACCGTTTGTGCCATCGAAGTTCAGCGTTGTTGCGCCGACTTCAACACCATCTGCGGCGTTCTTAATCGAAACATCCCAGGTATTGTCAGCGGTCTTGGTAAAATAGACGTCCAGCGTGATCTTGCCGCCAAGATTGTCGTAAGCGATCAGCGATGTCTTGTGATTGAATTCGCCGGCAGCAGGAACCGAGTCCGTCGAAGGCAGGTTGACGGTGAAGTTGCCGGACGTGCTAGGTGTTGCAACAAGATCGGACTGCTTGACGTTCACACGTTCCAGACCGTCAAAGCTGTTGGCGACCGTGTTAACATTGCCGTTAGCATCCGCCGGATAACCCATCAGGTAATAGCCAGCCGTATTGACGAGATTGCCGAACTGGTCCGGCACAAACGAACCTGCGCGCGTGAGGTAAGGTGTACCATCAGCATTGCTGACGACGAAATAGCCATTGCCGTCGATTGCAAGGTCGGTCGCGGAAGCTGTCGAGCGAATGCCGCCCTGATCCGAAATGCCGTAGCGGATATTGGTCGCGACGCTACCGGAGTTATACTGGCCTGCGGTGCTTGGCAGAACGAGCGATGAGAACTGCGCATCGGCGCGCTTATAGCCGACCGTGCTTGCATTCGCGATGTTATCTGCGACTGCCGACAAGCGGTTAGCCTGCGCGTTCATACCTGAAACGCCGGTCCGCATCATACCGTAGAGGCTCATTGGCAACTCCTGAGAATTTGAGAATCCGCAGATAAGCTATCGGGCCACGCTTGCGTGAAACTGTAGCCTTAAGATTTTTTACGCTTTTACTGAGGACACAATCAGTTTCAGGGGTTGCCTGGACAAGACTACCTTTAAAAACCGCGAATTACTGGATTTGAGCTTTTGAAAGCTCGATAGAAAGGACACGAATCTCAATCGATGTTGATTGAGTATCCAAGAAAACGTTTTGAATCAACAGGATCAAAACCAAGCTTTTCACGCAATTTTTTGCGGAGCTTGCTAATATGGCTTTCGACCACATTCTCTTCGACTTCACTGTCGAAAATGCCGTAAATCGCGCTGAAAATCTGCGCCTTATTCAGGCGGCGACCACGGTTTGCGATTAGATATTCAAGGATCCGGCGCTCGCGACGCGGCAGCGGGAAATCCACACCATTTATCTGTGGATCACGGCCATCGGAGAAAACGCGGATCGGTCCAAGCTCGGTTCCATCATTGCCTGATGCAGCCGAAGCACCTGTGCGGCGGCGAATTGCGTTGATGCGGGCGAGGATTTCGCGGACGTGAACTGGCTTGCGGACGACATCATCAACTCCGGATTGAAAAAGCTCCAGAGTGTGTTCCAGTGACGGGCGGTCGTTTACGGCAATAACAGGCGCCTTGCAGCGTTCACGAATACGCGCTGGCAGACCGTTCTGAGCCTCGCACTCGCCAATCAGGAAGGCTTCTACAGCCATAATATCCTGATGGGGGACGCTTTCGACCCATTCATTGAAATCGGATGGCGTGAACCCGGTTGTCGTGATGCCTTCTCGGCTGAACCAAGAGGAGTACCCCTCAGTCACAATATTCCGCTCATCTACGACTACGATCATCGGCCCGCCTTCCGAATCAATATGTTAACCCAAGCAAGACAGAAGTAACTGGCAGGAGGAGTCAGCGGCAATTACACAAAGTTGCCCGCAATAAATTGGGAGGCATTTTAGTATTATCTAATTTAAGAGGAATCGCCATGATTGCATCGGCCTGGCACTCTTGGTCTGAAAATCTTAACAAGTCGTTAACGCGCTCACGAAGTTTAACGATTCTTTACAAGGACTTAAAAATTTACCCT
This sequence comes from Brucella sp., assembly GCF_032066345.1. NCBI lineage: Bacteria > Pseudomonadati > Pseudomonadota > Alphaproteobacteria > Hyphomicrobiales > Brucellaceae > Brucella > Brucella sp. Next base: position 128,302 of record NZ_DAMBKZ010000013.1, on the reverse strand, counting down.
CTAAAATACATTATCGAGCTATATGCAATTACAGGTTGAGTACCTAAAAACTGCGTGTATATGGCATCGCTCTACAACCCGCAATTTTGCGGGATTCCCGATCAACCTGCGCAGAAGTTTTTTGCCTGAGGCGTCCAATTTCCGAAGCCTGTTGCGATCATATTTGTCATCACACGACACACATATCGCTTCTGTGCAGGATCGTTATTTGGACCTGCGTGATAACGCGCGACTGCCATTGTCCAGTTGCCTTCGCGCTCACGCAGACGCTTTAGGAAGCGTGCAGCATAATCAACATTGAGGCTTGGTTGCAGCATCGCGCCGACAGACGGAAATTCGCTGGAATGATAATAGTGGTTGATCTGCATACAGCCCAGATCAATCAGTTTTGCACCTTCGGCGTGTACTTGGGTGAAACGTCTTAAAGCGGCCGCTTGAGATGGGAAAAACTCTGCCTTTCCTTCAATGTTCATCGCATAGGGCTGGAGCGAGTTTTTGCGCCCGGTTTCGGTCAGACCAACAGCATAAAGAATACCGAGTGGCACATCATAGCGGGCGGACGCTCGATGCATTTCCCGTTCGCAAATATTCTCTGCTTTAGCGCCTGCTAAACTAAACGACGAGGCCGCGATTCCGGCCGCCAGAAAGACCAGAAATTTCGCGCTCATTGGCTTCAGTCGATGTGCGAGCGCGTGCATTATTGCTGTCTGCCTGGCCAGATTCGCCATTCTGCCTGCCCTCACCACCCATAAATTGCGCCTGAGACTGCGCCTGCGCATTTCCCCGGCCATCCGAGCCATTTTGCATGTCAAAAGTCTGCTGGCCTTGCTGTTGAGAGCTGGCCTGCTGTTGCCCCGCACTATGGCTTGCGGAGCTGTGCTGAACTGCACTGACTGCTCCGCGTTCAGTCACCGTGACCGAAATTTTCGTGTCGTCCGTAATGCCTGCAACTTTCAAAGCTTTTTCGATCATTGAACGATCGGCAGCCAGCGCCTCGGCAGCATGAGCTTTGTCAGCCACCAGATGCACTTCCACGCTGTCGGCAACCAGACGAATACGAGCAGTCACTGCGCCAAGCTCCACCGGATCAAGCCTGATCTGCAAAGTTTTCACAGTACCAAAGCTGCGTTCAGAGAGGACTTGGATATCCGCGATACGTGCAGCAGCAGTTGGCGCTGCTGGTGTAGGCGCTTTTACATCGGCAACAGGTGCAGACTTTCCTGTTTGCTGCTGCGGCTGAACATTTGGACGATCAGCTTCTGCGGCATTGCTGGATTGAAGTGTAAGCTCAGGCTTGGGCGATGCAGAAGATCCGTCTGTGGCGCTTTCAGTCTGCTGATCTTTCGTTGCAGCAGGTGGAGTGTGGCTGGCCAAATTCTCAGGCTTTGCGGCACCCTTGGAATCTGCTGTTGCTTGCGTCTGCTTGTTTGCCTGAACGTTTTCCTTCTGATCCTTCTTTGGCTCTGCATCAGGCATAGGCAGGTCAGCGGCAACGGCAGTCGTCAGCGCGGGATCAGCAGCTTCAGCAGCATCGGCCAGCGCCGATACATTCATCGACTGCTTGGTGGCATTATCACGCGCAGCAAGCTGATCCTCATCTTTTGGATTGTTGAACCCTGCAGCAAGTGCAAGCAGGTTCTGCGACACACCATAGACCGAAGATTGAGCAGGCGTATCGCGATCAGCTTTGTCGTTATCTTCCGACTGCGTCTCATCCTTCTGCTCGCCTTCAAGCGATAGCTTGTTTTGAGACTTTTCCAGCAATGCGCCAAACAACTTTGCCGGTTCAGACTGTTCCTGATTTTCGCCATTGGCTTTTGCCACAGCGCCCTGTTGGGCGCCTGTACTTTTGGCAAGTGAAGCCAGTCTTCCAGCCGTGGTGAGCAAAAGATCTACGCTCATTGAATAGTCTTTCCTAGCAAGGCATCAATTTCCGCAAGCTTGCGCCGCGCATCATCCATGGTCTTCTGCACATCATCTTCCGGCTTTGCAGGCTGGGATGGCTTCCAACCGGCAGCAGGCGAAGGGGTCTCCGGGGCCTTGGGCACGACGGGCGCCTCATCACCGTCAGCAATCGGCATTGCCGGAATGTCAGTTTCGCTTCTGACAGGCTTTGTTGCGCCCTCAACGGGAGGCTTGCGCGTCACCACAGAGCCAACCGCTTCTGCCGCCTGCAGAAGCTGCCTGTCGCGTTCCTGCAAACGATCGGGCGAAATCTGAGACAATTCACGCAATGCATCTTTGGCGGAATCCGAAGCAACATCACTTGCCGCGGCATAAAGATTGGCTCTGCTTGGGTCGGCTTTCAGATGATCGGCAAGCTTTCTTGCCTCGGCCGACATGAAGCGCGCGCGCTCCGTCTGCCCATCCACCAGAGCGCCACGCGCAATCTGCAGATAAAGCGAATATTGCATGACCGGATCAGCTGTACCAATCAGCTTGACCAGTTCGGCATTGCCGATGCGATCATTGAGTTTCAACGCTGCATCCACAAATTGCTTCATGAAATCGCGCATATAGGGCGAGCGCGGGAAGCGCTGAAGGTAATTGCGCGATAGCATCCTGATCTTGTCTGCGTCACCGAGCTTGGCGGCAATCGGCATCGAACGACGAATAGCCGCTTCTTCAAAAAGCGTACCCGGACTATCGAGCCGCACCTGATCAAGTCGCAGAAGTGCCGTTGCCGGATCAAAAGCCGTCATCTGGCCGGCCGTTACCAGCACGATGGAAGAGCGCAGCTCGGCTGGCAGCTGTGATGAGAGCGGCACTGAGAACAGCTTCACCACCTCAATATTCTGACCCGATGCATAGGCAAGCGCACCTTTGACGAGTTCTTGCGGAACAGTCTCGCCATCAAAACCAGCAAGCACCTTACGCACGGCATCAGGATTGCCGCCGTTAAACAGATAGATGATGGCCGCATAGATATTCTCAGGCTTGTCCCAGAATTCCTTTGGAGCGCGCTCCATATCAGCGCTCACAAAAATCAGCAGCCTGTTGAGCATCACAACGGCTTCAGGCTTCCCGGAAACCAGCTGATCCTGCAACATGCGCAGTGAACGGACGAGCTTATAAGGCTCAAGCACCGGCAAGCTGCGTGGCTCTTCTGCTGCTTGTGTCTGCCCATAGGAAACCGCTCCTCCGCTTGCCAGCGGAAGGCTTGCAACAAGTGCCAGCAGGGAGCGCTTTACCAGTTTCTTCATGGGTTGGACTTGAGGAAGATGTCGATGCGACGATTTTCGGCGGCATTTGGATCGGCGGCGTTCTTTGGCTGACGGTCGGCATAGCCTTCAACACGCAGGACACGCTTTTCATCCAGCCCACCACGCACCAGCATGTAATAGGCCATCTGCGCACGAGCCGAAGACAAGCGCCAATTGTCATAGGTCGCACTCTTGAAAGGTCGGGCGTCAGTGTGACCGCTGATGACAACCTCCCCCGGCTGACGCGCGATAACCTGCGCAATGCGTTCAAGCATTTGCACGACACGCGCATCCGGCTTGGCGGAGCCAATCGTGAACATGCCAAAATCGACTTTATCAGTCAGCTGAATCATGACGCCGCCATCGACCGGGACGACTGTCACATCCGGCATAGGCTCAGCCTTTGCCGCCTTGCTGCCATCGGTCGATGCGTCTCCGTCTGCTGCCTTCTTCAAATCAGAAATCAGCTTTTCCTGGTTCTCTGCTGGCTTTTCAGCTTCTTCGGGCTTTGCCTCGGTTTTTGCTTCCGCTGTTTGCTGTGGCGGCGTTGCAGGGGCAGCTTCCGGCGGCGTCAGCTCTTCCGCAGCCTTGCTCGACCAGTAGTCAGGGCTGAACGGATCGCGATAGGCATCGCCGCCGTCAGCGCCTGTCTGCGTGCCAGCCTGTGCGCTGCCGCCATCGCCCTTCGTGGATTGGTTCTGCAGAACGCCCGTTTCATGCGCAAGTTCGGACAAGACCGCATATGGCTCGCGGAACATGCGGCTTTCTTCCTGCTCAATCGGCGGGGAAGCAGCGCTATCGTTGATAACCTTGGTGCTGTTTTCAATCTGCTTGTCGCTCTCAAAGCGAACTTTGCCGTTCTGTTCGTCAATGTCCTGCACGCCCTTTGGGCTTGAATGACGATCCATCAGCTTAACGGGATTGAAGTAGCTGGCGACAGCCGCCTTGCTTTCTTCGTTGGCCGCATTGATGAGCCACATGACGAGGAAGAACGCCATCATCGCAGTCATGAAGTCAGCGTAAGCGATCTTCCAGACGCCGCCATGATGACCGTCATGATCATCGTGCTTGCCACGGCGGACAATAATGATTTCGCGCTTGGTTTCCGGATCGATGCTCATCTGGCAGCAGCCCTTAGTTCTTCCAGAACTGGCGCGACGCGTGTTTCAAGCGCACGATCGCCAAAGGAAAATGAGAGTTCGCTGGACGCATCCTCAGTAAAACGGCATCCAGGCGGCAGAAGGTCGGCATGGTCCTTGAGCGGCTCAAGCAGATGCGCTGGACCGAAGATTTCAGGTGCTTCGCCTTCCAGAGCCAGCTTGCTGATCCGCTGTGCGAAACCCGCAATCGCGTCCTGTTCGATTTTGGCTGCCAGCAACGGTGCGAGAACCTCGGCAATCTGCGCGGACATGGATTGTTCAAGCCCGCTCACAGCTTCCGTCAAAGCACCAGCCAGGAGATTGGCCTGCTCACGAGAGAAACTCGCACGCAATGCTTCGATGTCCGCTTCATGCTGACGCAGCAATCTGGCCTTCTCGGCCTCATAAAGCGCTTCTGCTTCCTTGTGACCGTCTTCGCGACCGGCCTCAAATGCAGCCCGCTTTTCCTCTTCAATGGCGATGATGCTTGCGACTTCCGCCTGCTCTGCAAATGGAGGCTTCTCCGAAGCCTCAGCCATTTGCGGATCGGTGTGCGGCAAGAGCTCCGACAAAGGCTGCGGCTGTACGGGGGCCGCAATGATTTCCACCGCTTCGTCGGCGATACGATGCGTCGAGAAATCAGGAAGGTAGCGGCTGAGTGCGAGCGTGCTCATAATCAGGCAGCCTCAAGCTCCGGCATTACAGATCGCTGGTTTGATGCTGCTTCCTGCTTGATGGCGGTTTCGTGGATCCACTGCTTGAGAACTGCGGCAACGCGCTCTTCATCCATCTCGATCATCTGTTCGAGGCGCAACTTCGCAGGCATACGCATACGCTGACGCAAATCGCTAAGGCTCGTCTTCATCTGATCGGCATAGGCTTCTGGTCCGCCGATCACTGCCTTGGCACCCTCACCGGCGATGGCCTGCTGTGTATCACCAACAAAGTTTGGCACAGCGACATCACCCGGTTCACGCAGCGCAACTTCTGTTCCGGATGGCTTCGCGTTCTGATCACGGAGCAAAGGACGGACACCAAACCAGATCAGGAGCGCAACAGCGGCAAGAATTGCCAGCGCATTGACGTAGGAACCGCTCTGGCGCATCAGCTGCTCGGACCACGGCGTCGAAACAGGCTCCATATCTGCGCCTGCCGGGCTGAGGAAGTTGACAGCCGTTACGTTGATCACATCACCACGATCGGCATTGAGACCGGCGGCAGTTGCAACGAGGTCGCGGATTTTCAGGATCTGCTGATCGACAAAATCGGCAGGTGGTGGCGTGGTGCCAGCCGTTTCAAGCAGACGCGCCTGATCGATGACGACCGCAATCGACAGACGCTTGACGGTGTAGCCATCGCTGACTGTGGACACCGTCTTGGTGTTCATTTCGTAATTGGTCAGTTCTTCGCGACGATCAGTCTTTTCAGACGAGCTTTCGCCGTTGCGGTTCTGAATTTCTTCCTGCGGAATGTTCTGCTCAACGCCGGTGGCATTGTCGTTACGTGCGTTGCGGGAGTCTCCGCTTTCACGCACAACACGAACAGAACGTTCAACGCGCGATTCAGGATCGAATTGTGTTTCATTGGTCTGACGGCGGTCGGTATCAAGCGTTGCCTGAACACTGCTCTGGAAGTGACCAACACCGAGATATGGAGCAAGCGCCTTGCGGATGCTCTCATCCACATTGCCAGCAACCTGCTGTTCAAGCGACGCGGTCAGAAGAGCAGCACCATTCGCAGCCTCTCCCGCAGATGCGAGCAGACGACCATTGGTATCGAGAACCGTAACGGACGAAGCATCCAGCGATGGCACAGCGGCAGCAACCAGCTGGCGGATCGACTGCGCGGATTCAGCGGCAAAGCCGCCTTCAGCGCGGATCACAACCGAGGCAGACGGCTTTTGATCACCGCGACGGAACGAGCCTTTTTCGGCCATGACGATGTGAACGCGCGCAGCTTTTACGCCACGAATGGCCTGAATGGTACGCGCGATCTCGCCTTCAAGTGCGCGAACATGCGTGATTTCCTGCATGAACGATGTCAGGCCAAGCGAGCCCATATTGTCGAAAAGCTCGTAACCGGCGTTGTTTGACGTCGGCAGACCTTTTTCAGCCAGATACATACGCGCCTGTTCGGCCTTGCCGACAGGAACAAGGATCGATGAACCGTCGGACTTCACGTCGAAAGCAATGCCAGCTTCACCGAGCGCCAGCCCCATACGGTTCACGTCATCGCGCGAAAGGCCGACATAAAGCGTCTCATAGGAGGGGCGGCTCAGATAGACGCTCGTATAAAGAATAGCGCCCATCAGTGCAGCTCCGACAAGTCCGAGCGCTATAAGTTTTCGCGCGCCAAGCTTGCCGAGCGTTCCCTTAAGCTGTTCGAGTAATTGCTGGAAATTCTGCTGCATCGATACCACCGCCATCCTGATGCGAACAAAATAGATCGCGAAGCTTGCGCGAAAGTGTCGGCTTGAATGAGGAGGCGATTTTTTAGAAAAGAAGAAGGGCGCGGAATAAATTCCACGCCCCTCAAAGTATCAACCGTATCAGCTAAGTGATTAGCCGCGGAACAGCGACAGGATCGACTGGCTCGACGAGTTAGCGATCGAGAGAGCCTGAACGCCCAGCTGCTGCTGAACCTGCAGAGCCGACAGACGAGCCGATTCCTTGTTCATGTCGGCGTCAACGAGCGTACCAACGCCCTTTTCAACCGAGTCGCTGAGCTTGGAAATGAAGCTCTTCTGGGTGTCGATACGTGCCTTTGCAGCACCGAGCGAAGCTGCACCGGTGGTGAGCTTGTCCAGAGCGGTTTCAACCGATTCCAGAGCAGTCTTGATTGCAGCGTCGTCAAGCTTTGCAGTCGATGGATCGAAGAAAGCAGTGGCGACCAGATCACCAGCGATACCGCCGGTGCCTGCAGCGTCAGCAAAAACCTGTACGTCAGCAGCAGCAACGTCAACGGTGTCGATCGTTACAGTGGTGCCGGTACGGTTGTACGATGCAACAACCTTAAGGTCCGAAGTTGCAGCTGCGTCGTTCACGAGCAGGTTCGAACCAGCGTAGTTCGCGTTGCTGGCAGACGACTTGATCTGCGACTGGATTGCTTTGAGTTCGGTCGCGACCTTCTTCTGGTCTTCCTGGCTGGCGCCCTGAGCGCTAACCAGAAGCGACTTCATCTTGTCAACCTGGTCCTTGATGTCGTTGATTGCAGTGTATGCAGTGTCAACCTTGCCGGCGCCGAGACCAAGAGCGTCCTGAACAGCCGAGTTGGCCTTGTTGTCGGACTTCATCGAGGTTGCGATCGACCAGTAAGATGCATTGTCAGCAGCTTCACCGATGCGCAGGCCGGTCGAAATACGGTTCTGCGTGGTTTCCAGCGACTTGTTGGTCGAGGAAAGGGTCTGAAGAGCGGTAAGAGCTGAAGAGTTGGTAAGAATGCTAGACATTGAATTGCCCCTTGGGAAAACAAACTGAGGGACAGGCCGGATTGAATATTACCGGCATAGGAGAGCGGCATCATGCCTGTCACCACGAAACGCGTGGGACCTACTATGGATGCTAGCACTATAACCCAATTGTTAAGAATATATTAATATAATGCGATCGTTTTTAACGAACGGTATTTTCTGGGGTGATACCTAGTCAGAATGCTTAACAAGCAATTGATAGGGTCCACCCGATTTTACGCAAATGATCGTATCAGGCTTCCAACCAGAATATTCCAGCCATCGATCAGCACGAAGAACAGTATCTTGAACGGCAGCGATATCACCGTCGGCGGCAACATCATCATACCCATCGACATGGTCAGTGTTGCGACCACGAGGTCGATCACCAGAAACGGCAGAACGATCAGGAAGCCGATTTCGAAACCACGACGCAATTCCGAAATCATGAAGGCCGGAACCAGCACGCGGAAATCAACAATGCCGTCTTCACCCGTGCGGAATGCCGGATCTGCTAGATCTTCAAACAGGCGCAAATCCTTATCGCGCACTTCGCGCATCATAAATTCGCGAAACGGGTTAGAAATTTCACGAAATGCCACGTCCTGCGTGATCTCGTTGCGCATCAAAGGCTGCACGCCATTGTTCCAGGCACGATCAAACACTGGTGCCATGACATAGAAGGTCATGAACAAAGCCAGCGAGATCATCACCATGCTTGCAGGAGCCGTCTGAAGCCCAAGCCCCGAACGCAAAAGCGAGAACGCAATGGCAAAACGCGTGAAGCTTGTGACCATGATCAGCAAGCCGGGCGCCACCGACAGAACCGTCAGAAGGCCAAACAGCTGAACGATCTGTCCGCTGGCTGCACCACTTCCGGCTGGCAGAAGATTATCCAGCGACAAGGCTTGTGCATGGGCAGCAGAAATAAAGGCCAGCGTCAGCAAGCCACTCAGGGCGAAAATCTTCTTCATTCTACTACCAGCGTCGAAATGAAAACGCGGTCAACCGCGCCTTCCGAACGCATCCGCGCCCGCTCTTCAAGATCGGCACGCAAATAGGCCAAACCAGCGGCCCCCTGCAACTGCATGAGATTGACGCTCCGCAGGAAGCTCATAAAATCATCGCCCACACTTGCTGCAACTGCAGGCGGAATTTCACGACCCGGCTTCGCAACAAGCGCCGCCTCAAGTCGGACCCATGTGGTCTGCGGAATGCCAAGATTGGTCACAATCGGCTGCAGAGGGATGATTGTACCAATGGAACGCGATTCAAAATCACCCTGTTTCGGCTTGTCTTCCTTCGTCGTCGATTTAACTGCGGCTTGCTGGTCAGCGGAGATAACACCACCCAGATACCATCCGCCACCGCCAGCGATTGCGGTCAGAACTGCAACAGCGCCCAACAGACCCGCGATAGAGCCTTTTGCCTTGCCGTCCTTATCGATTGCCGTATCGCTCATACCTGCTCAACTTCAGAACGGAGAAATCTGATCGAGAATCTGCTGGCCGTAAGGCGGCTGCTGAATTTCGCTCAGGCGACCGCGTCCACCGTAAGAAATACGCGCCTCGGCAATCTTGTCGTAGGAAATGGTGTTGTTGCCTGAAATATCGCGCGGACGCACAACACCGACAACGTTGAGCACGCGCAACTCGTTGTTAACGCGCACTTCCTGCGAACCACGAATAATCATGTTACCGTTCGGCAGAGTATCGGTGACGATGGCGGCGACCTGAAGACGGATATCTTCGCTGCGCTCAATCGTGCCTTTGCCCTTGGAGGAACTGTTGGATCGCGTATTGACCGACGCATCCATGGTACCACCCGCTCCTGCACCCGAAAGGCTGCTCGTGTCGAACGAAGCGCCGCCGCCGTAAAGACCTTTCGACACACGCTCGCGATCCGTCTTGTTATCCATGTTCGCCCGATCATTGATCGAGATGATAACCGTCAGCACATCGCCCGGCTCGGCGGCGCGTGGGTCTTTGAAGAAGTTCGTCGAACGCTGATCCCAAAGCGAATAGGATGCCTTGCTTGGGCGGACAGGATAGCCGCTATATTGCGGATTGTTCTGGACACCGAGATTGGCCGCCACCGGCGAAAGGTCCGGCGCACGGCCGATCTCTTCCGGCCGTGTGGCACAGCCTGCCAAAAGGACCAAGGTTGCTGCTGCAAAGAGCGCTTTGTTCATGCTTTTCGTCATTGCACCGAATTCCCGGTTTCCGCCTGCGCGCGCTGTTCCCTGGTAGGCGGCGGCGTTGCGGTCGTGCGCTGCGAGCCAACAATGACCCGTGCGAGCTTGGCTGCCTTTTCAGGCGGCATTTCATTGAGGATGATGCTCGAAACACGCGGATTGAGCTTGAGTATCAAAGCCGCTGCCGCTTCATCGCCGATCAGCGACATCTGCGCTGCAGCCGCATCAGGCTTCATCTTGGAGATGATATCGACAAGAGAATCCTGTGCCTTGTTCACGAACTCGTCGCGACGCTTCAGCCACATCTCATATTCTTTGCGCTTGGCTTCCAGCGCGCGCATACGCTCTTCAACGTCAGCCTTGAGATCGGCAAGCTGCTTGGCCTGCAGCGAATAGCGGGCATCAGCGGCCTGATCGTCGATATTTCCGCAGAATTTGCGGATTTCATCAAGGTTGCCGATTGGTGCAGAAGCCGCCAACTGCTGAGCAGCGGTTGATGGGGCGGGCGTTTCGGCCTGCTGAGGTGCCGGAACAGGTGGAAGCGGCTGCTGTGCGAAAGCCGGAAAACCTGCACCGAAAAGCACGGCAAGAACTGAACCAAAGCGAATGACGTTTCTAGCCATAATCATTGCACCACCAGTTCTGCATGAAGGGCACCGGACGTCTTGATAGCCTGCAGAATGGCAATGATGCCATTTGGCTTAACGCCGATCTGGTTCAGACCTTTGACAAGGTTCTCAAGATTGGCTCCCGTCAGGATACCGATCTTGGAGTCACCCTGATTGACCGCAATATCAGTATTCGGCTCAACCTCAGTTTCGCCGTAGCTGAATGGATCGGGCTGAACGACCATCGGTGTTTCGGTCACGCGCACGGTCAGGCTGCCATGGCTGATCGCCACTTTTGAAATGCGTACTTTCTCACCAATGACGACCGTGCCAGTGCGTTCGTCCACGACGACGCGCGCAACTTCATCCGTGGTGATTGGCAGACCTTCCAGCTCAGCCAGAAAGCGAGCGGCAGGTACGTTCTTCGGGCGCTGAAGCCGGATGGTCTTGGCATCGCGTGCAATCGCTACGCCGCGGCCATAACGGCGCTTGGCAAAAACATTGATCGTATCGGCGGCACGTACAGCAGTGGTGAAATCAGGATCGCGCAATTCGACGACCATTTCACTGTCCTTGCCGAAATTGCCCGCAACTTCACGTTCAACCAGCGCACCGTTCGGAATACGGCCCGACGTCGGCACACCCTGCGTTATGCTTGCAGCATCGCCTTCAGCCGAAAAACCGGAGACGATCATGTTACCCTGCGCGACCGCATAAACCTGATTATCTGCACCCATCAGTGGTGTCATCACCAGCGTACCGCCTTGCAACGATGTTGCATCGCCCAGCGAAGACACGGTCACGTCAATACGGGAGCCGGTGCCGGCAAAGGCAGGCAGATTGGCGGTTACGATAACAGCTGCGGTGTTCTTGGAACGGGTCGAATTGCGCGGTGCGCTAATACCCAGATTGTCCAACATGGCGCGCATGGATTGTTCGGTGAAAGGTGAATTGCGCAGACTGTCGCCGCTGCCTTTCAGGCCGATAACAAGACCATAACCCACGAGCTGATTTTCACGCACGCCCTGAATGGTCGCAATGTCTTTCAGGCGCGCAACAGCGCTGCCTCTGCCCAGTTCGGCATAAGTCATTTTCGACGGATCGCCACCTGAACCAAGCCAGTCTGCGTCGGCTTCCACGGCCGAGCCAAACTCGCGCGCGTTCTTGGAAGATTCATCCGCAAAGCCAGCAACAGGCTGCAGTGCAATAGCCAGAAGGGCAATCAGGGCTGCGCGTGCTTTTCTCACTGCATCCCCACCTGAATACGGCCATCGGCAAGCACTGTGCCTGATACGATGATCCCACTGTCGATATTACGGATCTTGATAAAGTCGCCAGCAGCACCCGATTCAAGCGGTGTGCCCATCGCAGTGATGACAAGCGTACCAGACGTGAATACCAGCGGAGCTGGAACACCACGCTTGACCAGCGATGGTTCCCCAAGGGCAGATACGAGGATCGGCTTGCCCGGAAGCAGCGTTTTGCGGGCAACCTTGCCTGTCGCCTGATCCTGCGACAGCACATACTGGCTTGCAGCCGGTGCGCTGATGAAGAATTGCTTTTCCAGAAGTGCGGTATCGCTCACGATCTGACCGGGATAGACGGTTGCCGAAGGCACGACAAAAGCGATGCGGTCGGCAGCGCTTACGCCTGTGGTCGCAGCCCCCATTACTGCGGACAGCAGAAGGCCGGCAGTGACTGCCAGCCTTGTTTTCCGGGAAATTGCCTTCGCATAACTCATCGCCATCACCGTTGAAGCACATCCCGAAAAGTGGGAACCGGTTTTCGAACCAAGATGTGCGTAGAAACAAAAAGAGAGCATTTCTAACGCTTTAGCGCAGATTCTTCGATACAGTCGCGGCCATTTCGTCAGCTGCCTGAATGACCTTGGAGTTCATTTCATAGGCACGCTGTGCCGTAATCAGATCAGTGATTTCCTTCACCGGATCGACGTTCGATGCTTCGAGATAACCCTGCTTGATCGCGCCATAGCCAGGATCACCCGGGACGCCGACCAATGGGCCGCCAGAGGCTTCCGTTTCGCGGTAGAGATTGCCGCCCAGCGGCTCCAGACCCGCTTCATTGGTGAAGTTGGCAAGTGTCAGCTGACCGAGATCAACCTGGTTGACCTGATCCTGCAGCTTGGCAAAAACCTGACCGGTCTCTGTAACCGTGACCTCAATGGCGTCAGGTGGAATGGTGATCGCAGGTTCGACCGGATTACCATCGAGCGTTACCAGCTGGCCGTCGGCATTCTTGTTGAATGCGCCAGCGCGCGTGTAAAGCGTTTCGCCCGTTGGGCTCTGGATCTGGAACCAGCCGCGACCCGTCAGCGCCACGTCATAGGGATTGCTGGTTTGATTGAAGCTGCCCTGAATATGCAGATTGCGCACAGCCGCTGTCTGAACACCAAGCCCGACCAGCGCGCCTTCGGGAACAATTGCCTGATTGGCCTGATTTGGCACACCAGCGGTCCGTTCCGATTGATAGAGAAGATCGGAAAACTCGGCGCGGGCACGCTTGAAGCCTGTCGTATTGATATTGGCGATGTTGTTGGCAATCACTTCCAGATTGAGCTGCTGGGCGTTCATACCGGTTGCGGCAATCGTCAGGGCTTTCATAGCAGGTCCTTATTCAGTGAGAGCACTCAGACCGGCATACGGCTGATTTCGAGATAGGCCTGCACGATCTTGTCGCGGATCGCGATTGCCGTCTGAAGCGACTGCTCAGCCTCCATGACGGAACTGACCACATCACGCAGCGGTGCATCGCCTTTGATGCCCTGGATCGAGTTGGCTTCCGCTGCCTGCAGCTTCTGACCAACGGAATCCGTCATCTGCGACAGCACTTCCCCGAAGGACGCGCCGGGCGTCGTTGGAATAGCCTGCGGAGCCGAGGTCGAGCCGACGCTCTTTTCAGCAACCGTTTCAGAAAGACGCGACAGGGCGTTGCGCGCCGAAACACTCATGATTGAGTCGTACATTATGTGCTCCTCAGGAGATCGATGGTCATTGAAATCAGCTCGCGGGCCTGTTTGACGACCTGCAAATTGGCTTCGTAAGAACGGTTGGCTTCACGCATGTCCGCCATCTCGACGACCATGTTGACGTTTGGATATTTCACATAGCCACGCGCATCCGCTGCCGGATGGCTTGGGTCATATTGTTCGATAAAGGCCGAGGTATCCTTGCCGACTTCAGCAACTCGGACTTCGGCAGCGCCCGTGCCCTGCTCGACTTCCGTGCGGAAGGATACAGTCTTGCGGCGGTAAGGATCGGCATCGGCAGTCTTGGCAGTCGCCTGCGCATTGGCGAGGTTTTCAGAAACGATGCGCAAACGGGTCGACTGAGCCGAAAGCCCCGACGCTGCAATCTTGAGGGTATTTTGCAATGCATCCGACATGGCTTACCCTTTCGCCACAGACAACATCATGCGGTGAAACGCTTTGACGATGCTTGTGTTGAGCGAATATTCACGCGAAATCTCGCCCGCCTTCATCATTTCCCGCTCGACATCGACCGTATTGCCCGAATGGGTCTGCTCGGTGATATCCTCCGGGCGCAGCCGGGCGCCTGCGATGCCATTCGCCTCGACTTCCAGATGCTGCGGGCTTGTTGCAGCCATGGTGAGCTGGGTCTTGTCCAGCACATCAGCGAAGGGCTGAACGTCGCGCGCCCGGAAATCTGGCGTATTCGCATTGGCGACATTGCCCGCAACCGTGGCCTGTCGTACCGACAACCACTGCGCCTGCCTTGCAGCCAGATCGAAAAGATGAATGGAGCTCATTGAGTATCCCGCCTTTATAGTTCGTTAACTTAAAGGTCGGAACTTGCGTCAAGCTTGCGTGGAGCAAGGTTTGGCAAGGGCAGAGCATTCCAAGATGCGGATAACGCTCATAAAATATATTTAAATCAGATACTTATATTAGCAGTGGTTTTGATTCTGAAAAATGAACCAAACTGTTTGCAAGCCGGACTGACGCAAGCTTCATAAAGACCAGCTCATGGCCTCATCTGCGCATTTCAATCACATCGCCGGATGATGTCGTCAGCTTCCACGTACCGGCCTGATTGCCGCGACCGATAGAAACCAGATGGCTGCCGTCGGGCAGGAGCGACCCCTTTTCGACGAACCAATAGCCCGACGTATCTTCGATCATCGCCATACCGCCGACCACTTCGCGCAATGCGAATACCGGTTTTGGCAATGCCTGCCCCTCGCCGCCTTCACCGCCATTACCCGCGCCTGTTCCCGGCAAGCCTTTGCCGTTCGACATGACCGAACCAGTCGTGGTGGTGTCGATATCCTCACTCGGGGCGACCTGATCATTCGGGCGAAAGGACGGAAAATGACGCACGGTCTTCTGCTCGGAGCGGTCAAGCGGATCAACAATCTTGCTGTCGGCCTTCTTATCCGGGCTCAGATCGACACGTTGCAAATAGGTGACGAAGGGAAGCATCGCACAGCCAACAGCAAGTGTGATTGCTGCAATCTTGAGATAGCGGTCAACTTGACTTTGCGGCTTTTTGGTTTCGCTCACAGTCGCGGCTTCCACCTCTGCTGCCAGATCAGCGAGAATGGCCTCTTCCATGGTTTTGCGCGAACCCGTCTTCATGTTCTTCATGCCTGTTTTTCCCCGCGCAGTGCCGCGGCAAGATCGTGATAAGGGTCAGCCGACAGGCCTGTCTCGGGCGACTGCTGCAGCGCATCATAAATGCGCGGAACAAAATCGACAGCCTGATCCAGCAATCCGTCATTGCCCTTCTGATAGGCGCCAATCGCACGCAGATCGCGCGTCTCTTCAAAACGGGCAACCATACTGCGCAGCTGAGTGGCAAGTTTGCGCTGTTCTGGTGTCCAGTTATGTTTTGCCAGACGTGAAACCGATGCAGGAATATCGACCGCCGGAAAACGTCCCTGAGCTGCAATTGCGCGATCAAGAACAATATGCCCATCGAGCGTACCGCGAATGGTATCGGAGACCGGATCATTGTGATCGTCGCCATCGACCAGCACCGAATAAATGCCCGTGATACTGCCCCCCGCCTCGGTAATGCCGGGGCCGGCGCGCTCAAGCAAACGCGGTAACTGACTGAACACACTTGGCGGATAACCCCGCGATACCGGCGGTTCTTCCGCAGCAATAGCCACCTCGCGCGCAGCATGAGCAAAACGTGTGACGGAATCCACAATCAGCAGGACATTCTGTCCAAGATCGCGGAAATATTCGGCAATTGCTGTTGCAGTATTGGGAGCAAGGCGGCGCATCATCGGGCTTTCGTCGCCCGTCGCAACCACCGTTACCGTTTTATCGAGATGCCCCGCCATGGTTTCTTCGAGCATCTCACGCACTTCGCGACCGCGTTCACCGGTCAGCGCCAGAACGACGGTATCGAAATCGGCAGCGCGGGTCATCATGGCGAGCAAGGTGGATTTGCCAACACCTGAGCCTGCAAAAATGCCGATACGCTGCCCAAAACAGAGCGGCGTGAAAATATCGATGACATTGACGCCGGTCCGCAATCCGCGATCCACGCGTGCGCGTCGCAAGGCGGCTGGCGCAAGGTTTTCCGATGCCATGGGGCGCAAACCGGGTTGCAATGCGCCTTTTCCATCCACCGCCTCACCCAATGCATTGATGACCCTGCCACGCCATTCCGGCGCAGGTCGAATGCGAAGCGGGCCTTCTTCAAAAACAGCGGCGCCAAGTGATGGAATTATGCGATCATCGAACGGCTTCACGAGCACCTGATGATCAGCCACACGAATGATCTCGGCTAGGCTCTGACCACTGTCGGCGCGGATAGCCACCGCATCACCCAAACGCGCATTGCGCGACAGACCCCGTACCGCAATCGCCGAACGCGACACATCGCTCACCGTACCGCCAATACCTGTCAGAGACTTTGGCGCTATCGATTGTTGGCGTGCAAAGGCGGCGAGCCGCGCGAGCGGTAAATCAGGCGTCATCCGTTTTTGGAGCCCAGCGTCCTGATGGCTTCAGCCACTGTACTTTCCTGTTGTGAAAGCAGATTATTGACCTGCTCAAAAGCCCGGCTGACGCTGATCAGACGGGTCATTTCCGTCATGCCATCAACATTGGAACCTTCGATCATCCCCTGCACAACGCCGACACTCATATCGTCAACGACAGCCTGTGCAGGCTTGCTTGGCACGACACCGGAATTGCCTGCATAGCTGAGATCGGCATCTGCTGGGATCGAGAACAGGCCAATTGCACCGATCTGTGCGCCGTTCTGGTAGACCGCACCGTCACTGGAAATCTTCGGCGCGCCACCATCCGGATTGAGAACGATAGGCGCACCGCCCACATCCAGAACCGAATTGCCTGTGACAGACACAAGTTCGCCGGTTGGCATCATCTTCATGCGGCCGTCGCGGGTATAGACAACACCCTGCGGGGTGTTGACCGACATCCAGGCATCGCCCTTAACGGCAACATCAAAAGGATTGCCGGTTTCCAGCATTGAGCCTGCTTCTGTGCGAATATAGCTCTTGCCTGCGGTCGCGAAGTTCACGTCTTCGCTGGCCTTGTTCGAGACGATTGTATTGAATTTCGTGCCTTCGCCGCGAAAGCCCGGCGTCGAAATATTTGCCACATTATGCGCAATGGCATCCATCCGCCGTTCAAGTGTGACGAGGGAAGACAGGCCTACATAGATGGAATTATTCTGCATCGATCAGCGTCCGCCCGGCTTGAAGTTCTGCAAAGTGGTCAGAATGCTCGACGATATGCCGACCGACGACGTGCCACCGAGCAACAGCGAGGCGATTGATGCCGGGCTGCTCGTGGTTGGATTGTTCATTTCGTACATGGCTGTGAAACGCGAGATCATCTTCGATACATAGTCAGGGTCTGACATTTTCGAGAAATCGACCTTGGCCTCGATCATCTTGGCCTGCTTGTCGATGTCAGCATTCGACATCACCGAGGGCCAGCCAAACGTTGTCTGCATAACGGTCAGCAAAGCTTTATCGCCAAGGATTTCGTATGCATTGGTAATGGTGGATGCCTTGCGTTCGAAATAGAGCGCCAGACGGACACCCTCGTTCTGGCTGCCAGCCTCGGTCTCCAGTGTCTGACGGATATATTTATCCATCACACCTTGCTGGGCAGCCGTGCTTTCGGTGGCTTTTTCACCCTTGCCTGCAAAATCGAATGTCGTCGCAAATTCTTTATACCGCTTGTCGGTCAGCTTGTTTGCCATCGCGTCATCATCTTTGACGCCTTCGGTCAGGATCTTGCGAACGAATGCCTTGGCATAGGCCATGTCTTCCAGGCCGAATGCCTTCATGGCGTAGTTATAAAGCCGCGTATCGGACATGAAATCATCAATGGATTTCACCTTGCCGATATTCTCTTTGTAATAGGCGGTTTCTCGCTCGACCAGCGGTTCCTTCGAAACGCGCTGCAACGACCGCGTCATATCGGACGCGATCAGCCGATAACTCATCATCGTGTTGACCATGCGAGAACCCCCTGCGATTTTTCACACCCTTTATGCGGTCTCAAGCTTGTCCGAAGCTGATGCATTTTGGAGCGCATCCCCAAAAGGGCGAAACGGTTTTCGGAACAAGACGCGTTAAAACAAATGATTTGAGCACCACCCTGATCCAATCAGACCCAAACGCGCTCTAACACTTTATATTTGCAGCATAATTTTACCTTAAACTGATTTAAGTTTAAGGAATTATGCTGAAGCGCCATGTGACAAGCTTCGCGCAAGGCGCATTCCCTACAGTGTAAGAATAACTTCGAACCAACGGGAGTCTTGCGCTTTGGGTATTCTCATCGGCCTCGCCATCACACTGGGCTGTATGCTCGGCGGTTTCATCGCCATGGGCGGTCACGTCGGCGTGCTTGTTCAGCCGTGGGAATTCGTCATTATTCTGGGCGCAGCCCTTGGCACATTCTTCATCGCCAACCCGTTTTCACTTGTGAAAGATACGGGCAAAGCGTGCGTTGAGGCCTTTACCAATGCAGTGCCCAAGCAGCGTGATTATCTCGATCTTCTCGGATTGCTTTATAGCCTGATGCGTGAGCTGCGCGCCAAGTCGCGCAACGAGGTGGAAGTCCATATCGACAACCCCAAGGAATCGCCGATCTTTCAGGCCTATCCAAGCATCCTGAAGAAAGACGACCTCATCCACTTCATCTGCGATTATTGCCGCCTCATCATCGTTGGCAATGTTCGTTCGCATGAAATCGAAGCGCTTATGGATGAAGAAATCCACACCCTTTCACGCGACAAGCTCAAGCCTTATCAGGCGATGGTCAGCATTTCCGAAGCGCTGCCTGCCCTCGGCATCGTCGCCGCTGTTCTTGGTGTTATTAAAGCGATGGGTGCGCTCAACCAGTCCCCGGAAGTGCTCGGCCATCTGATTGGTGCGGCCCTTGTTGGTACTTTCGCAGGTATCTTCTTTTCCTATGGTGTCGTTGGTCCGATTGCTACCAAGATCAAGTCGACGCGTGACAAGAACAACCGTCTTTACACCGTCGTCAAGCAGACCCTGCTTGCATATATGAACGGTTCGCTGCCGCAGATCGCCGTCGAATACGGCCGCAAGACGATCTCCGCTTATGAACGTCCAAGCATCGACGTCGTTGAGCAGGAAACCATGGCGACAACGCCGATCCAGCAGGCAGCCTGATATGACCACACTGGGCCAGAACCGCAAAAACGACGTGCTCGCTGAAAATCTGTTGCGGGCGGCAGGATTGTCGGGCGACGATCTGAAGTCGCTTGCGCATGTGTTCAAGGATGCATCCGCGCATTTTTGCGGTCGTCTCAAACAGGGCAGTGCTGCTGCATTTGATGCGGAAGCAGGCCAGGTTGAGGCTGCGGACGATGCAGCATTCAATGCCATCATGGACAAGGCTGCGATTATCGCGCCGCTTAAAGCCGATCGCTGGGGTTGCACGCTCTATGTAACCGCCGATGCAACACTGGTATTTTCCATGATTGAAGCCATGTTTGGCGCACAGGGAAATCTCGGAAGCTTCGATCTGGAACGCCCTTTCGGTATGCTGGAGCGCAAAATATCGAGCCTGTTGACATCCCACATGGCAGCAGCGCTTGATCAGGTTTTCTCAAACAACGCCCAGGCGCTGTTTGCTGCTGGCGAATGTGCAGACGCGGCTGAGTTCAACAGCGAGGAATTCGAGCGCTCACGCCTCTTCGTTTGCCGGATCGATGTGGTCGCGGCAGGCAAGACAGGGGCCGTGCATCTTCTTCTGCCCCGCAGCACGCACAAGCCAATGCAAGATGCCGTGGCTGCATTCCTGCGCCGTCCGATGGATCAGGCAGATCCTGCCTGGAGCAAAAGAATGCGCAGCGAAGTCAGCCGCGCACGGATCGAGCTTGAAGCCTTCATCCAGCAGGGGAGCCTGACGCTCGACGCTCTTTCAAAGCTTGAAATTGGTCAGGTTCTGAAGCTCCCGATGGACGCCATGGAACAGGTACGTCTGCGCGCCGGTGATCAGCAGCTTTTCAAATGCACGCTCGGCAAGTCCGGCATTCACTTTACAGTCAAGGTTGGCGATCCGGTCAATCAGGAAGAGGATCTCATCGATGAGCTTGTTGCTGGCTAACATACTTTCCACGCTGATGGCTCTCGGCTCGCTTGGTGCGCTCATCATCGTCGGGCGCAAGGCCAATGAGACGATCAAGCTCGGCAAGCTGCTGACGCTTCGCGTGGCTGCGGCTTCCAACGGTCTGGAGCGCGTTGCAAAATCTTTGCAGAACCAGCGCACCGATCTTGCAGATGAAACCGTCCGCCTTGAAGCCCGTCTCGCTGAAACCGCCCGCGTTCGTCGGGAAATGGACGAAGCGATTGAGGAGCTGAACCGCGTGCGCAAGGCTCTTTCCCGTGATGTGCGTCAGGCACGCAATGTTACGGCAACAGTCGCCCGTATTGAGGAGCAGGCTTTCGCTCCCGTAAGCGAGCCTGCGCCAAAAGAAAAGAACGCACTACCTGTCTTCGTACGTCGCGCCGTCAAGAAGGCGACCGTTGAAATTGCGGGGCAGGCATGAGCAAGAAAAGCAAGGATGAAGACATGCAGCATGAGCTCAACGAGGCAATCGAAGAATTGCAGGAAGATAAGCCGCGCGCTGCAAAGACAGGCGCAGCGAAGCCTAATCTCGAGCTCATCATGGGCATCCCGGTCGACGTGCAGGTCGTGCTGGGCGGAACGACCATGCCTGTTGCCAATCTGATGAAGCTTGGTCGCGGTGCTGTTATCACCCTCGACAAGCAGATCGGTGATCCGGTCGATATCGTCGTCAATGGACGTGTGATTGCGCGCGGTGAAGTGATCGTTCTTGAAGACGATTCCTCCCGCTTCGGCGTCAGCCTCACCGAAATCATCGGTAAGTAACGGATCGACCATGGCCGATAATGAATCGCAGAAGCCTCTCGATGACAGCGTAAGCGGAGTGATTGACACTCTTTCCGGTCCGCAGAAAGCGGCTGCGATCCTCGTCGCAATCGGCCGCCCTTCCGCCTCACGGCTGCTCAAACACTTCAACGCCGAAGATTTGCGGAAGCTTGCAGGCCATGCCCGCACGCTTGAACCCATTTCTCCGCTCGATTTTGAACATCTGGTGAAGCAGTTCGAAGATTCATTCGCCGAAGGCGCGCCCGTTTCAGAAGCAGCACAGCGCTTTGAAGGACTGCTGCGCGAAGCCTTGCCACAAGACGAAGCCGATGCCGTGTTTGAAGAGCGCGTTCAGCCGCAGCTCGTTCAGGAATCCGTCTGGGTACAGCTTGCGAGACTGCCGGTCGAGAGCCTGCAGGCCTATCTCGCCGATCAGCATCCACAGATCATCGCCTATATCGTCTCCAAACTGCCGTCGGATCTCGCCGCCCGCATGTTTGTAGGCCTGCCGCCACAGCTGCGCAGTGCCGTCGTGCAGCGCTCGCTGCATATTGGCAATGTTGCGCCAGCTGCAGCCGATCTTCTGGAAGATGTATTGCGTCGCGATCTGCTTGGCCGCAGCGATGCAGGCCCGGTCAAAGCCCATCACGGACAGATCGCCAACATCTTCAACCAGCTCGACCGGCAGGAGATGGAAGAGCTCATGTCGAGCCTCAAAGATCTCAGCCAGGACGACATCGCGCGCATCAAGGCGAAGCTCTTCAACTTTGAAGATGTTGAACGCCTCTCGCAGCGTGCCCGTCTTCTGCTGTTTGATGAAGTCCAGACCGAACAGATCGCAACCGCTTTGCGGGGTGCCGATGCGTCGCTTCAGGAAATGGTGCTGTCCTCGCTTTCCACGCGCGGTCGCCGCATGGTCGAAAGCGAACTGGCAGCCGAACAAGGCAACATCACCAGCCAGAACATCGCAGACGCACGGCGCGCAATTGCACGCATCGCCATCGATCTTTCAGAGCGCGGTATCATCACCCTCGATTCAGGCGAAGACCCGAATTAGAGCGCCAATCTGATTGGATCAAATCGGCGCTCTGATCATCTGTTTTAACGCGCATCCTTGTCCGAAAACCGTTGCACACTTTTCGGGATGCGCTCTAATCTTGCGTGTGACATATGTCCGACGATACCGATAAAGAGAGCAAAACCGAGGACGCGACCGAGAAGAAGATCCGCGACGCATTGGACAAGGGTAACATGCCCTTCTCTCGCGAAACGCCGATCCTCGCTGGTATCGCGTCCTTTCTGGTGATTGCAGTCTTCGTCGCGGCACCCGCAACAACCAAACTGGCTGTCTTCTTGCGCGAACTGATGGACCGCCCGGAAGATTGGACCCTTAACAGCGCAGAAGATGCAAGCCATCTGTTTGGCATTCTGGCGCTGTCTGTCGGTGCAGCTCTCATTCCGGTCTTCATCATCATTCCGCTTGCAGGAATTGCTGCATCCGCCTTCCAGAATGCGCCGCGATTTGTCGGTGAGCGTATTCGCCCACAAGCATCGCGCATTTCCCTGCTCAAAGGCTGGTCGCGCATTTTCGGTCGCGCCGGTCAGGTCGAGTTTCTCAAATCATTGGCGAAATTCATTGCCGCAAGCGTGATCGTGTTCTTTGTTTTCTTCAAAGGCAACAATCTCTTCACCGAAGCGGTAGCGACCGACCCGAGTGCATTACCCGAGTTTCTGCGTGAAAATCTGGTGCGGCTTCTGGTGGCCAATGTCCTCGCGATCACCGCGATTGCCGGCTTCGACCTCGCATGGTCGCGCATTCACTGGAAGCAGGAACTGCGCATGACCAAGCAGGAAGTGAAGGACGAGCTTAAGCAGTCGGAAGGCGATCCACTGGTTAAAGCACGCCTGCGCTCGCTGGGGCGAGACCGCGCTCGGCGCCGCATGATCAACGCAGTTCCAACTGCCACGCTGATTGTCGCAAATCCGACCCATTTTTCTGTAGCACTACGCTATCGACCCAATGAAGATGCAGCGCCAATCGTTGTTGCAAAAGGACAAGATCTCATCGCGCTCAAGATAAGAGAAATAGCGACCGCAAATTCCATTCCAGTATTTGAGGATGTACAATTGGCACGCGCCCTCTATAAGCAGGTGAATGTCGACCAGATGATCGCACCTGAATTCTATAAAGCGGTCGCCGAACTGATCCGCGTCATCAATGCCCGGCATGCTATACGATGATAGGTTTTCAGATGACTTTAGAATATTCTAATATATTATCAGTCTGTTCTTACCGATCGGCGGTGACACGATGAAGAGCCTTCAATTCTCAAACGAACGCGAGGCAATCATTGCCGAAAACATCCGCGAAGTCGTTGCTGAACTTCGGCTGGTTGATCCTGCCGATTATATCGCTTTCATCCGCTGCGAGTTGTTTGCAAACATTGCCGACATTGTTGCTTCGGCGACCGAACTATATTTCTTCCCTGGTACGCTTGAACTGGGCCATGGTGGCGAATTTCACTGCGACTGGTTCAGCGCCCCCTCCATCGTTCTCGACATGGAGTTCCGCAACAAGGGTGTTTATGCCTATTTCCGGCTGACGCTTTCAGGCAAGACGGCGAGCGTTGAGCTCAGCCATATTGTATTTGAAAACCCGGATGATGATCCTGCGCAGAATACGACCCGACTGATCGACGCGATCGACAGTGCCCGACTTCCATTGCGGAAAACTGCTTAGAGCACCGTGTGCCCTTCCGGGCGCACAAAGGTCGATCTAACACTTTATATTTAAAGCATAATTTTATATTGCAGCGGTTCCAGTTAAGACTGAATCGTTGGAACCGCTGTAACTGTTTGTTTTTACGCATTGTCCAACGCAAAACCGCTTCGCACTTTTGCTGGCAATGATACAGCCAGCACAAAAACACCGGACGCTTGTGGCATCCGGTGTTAAAAATTCATCATCAATTGCAGCATTACATCAAATGAGCGACTTCAGGCATTTCGATAATGCCGAGTGAAAGCGCCGTCGCTACCGCGGACGTCCGGTTCGAACAATTGAGCTTGATCTTCGCATTCTGAAGGTAGGTCACCACTGTCCAGCGGGCGATACTGAGAATTTCAGCAATTTCACCATCTGTCTTGCCGTTTGCGGCCCAACGTAAGCAGTCGATTTCGCGCGGCGTCAGAAGCGATGCTACAGGCTTTGTCTGCTCACAACCGCACAATGTGTTGTGAATGATGCCGGAAACACTGAGCAGGCGCGGGCGCATCTTGGAAATAAACTGGTCACGCGCTTCGTCTTCACCCCGTTCAAAACAAAACAACGTACAGCCGGCCGCGCCGTTTGTATTGCGTGCGGAAACAGCGATAAACACATTACCAAGGCCGTGCTTTTCGGCATCCTGCATCATTTCTGCAATATCAGGGCAAGCATTCGCATCTTCCTTGAGATCACGGACGATGCCACTTGTGTCATTCCGGAAATACGGGGCGTCCTCCTGAAAAATAGGATCAATGACAAAATAGTTCTTTGTCGAGTATCGCGTCGCCCAGCTGGAAGGAAACGTCATCACAACTGTCAGATCCGATGAGTTTATCTTCGTGCAATCACCCATACGCCCGCGATAGGTATGCATAATATAACGGCATCCGATTTCATCCCGGATACGCGTTAAAAGCGCCAATGTGTCGCCCTGAAAAGATGTGCCAAAAAAGGTCTTTTTAAAATTCGGAAAATGAATCAAGTCGAGAGTCATTGTATAATATCCTTGGTAATAAAGCACGAAACGAGCTTCATCTGGCGCCACAAAATATCGGTGGCGAATCGGCTTCGTCGGGCCTTCAATCACTTATCAGTCACATAAAAAATGGGCCGCTATGCAACCCGCAATAAATTGATTGCTATGTATTACACACAAGAACCGTGTCGAAAAAAGGCTCTTGCAAGTGAAAATTACGTTACCAATGAAATTTCCGCAAAACTATTTCTTAGCTTTCAGGGGGAATGTTCTGTTTTGAAACATTCCGGCATTTACTTCCGTAAGCCCTAAAGAAGAAGTCGAGCGCGTTTTCGACATTCTTGATAATAGTTTCTTCTGATGGCGGCTCACTCAAGACGCCAAAAAGGCGTGGTCGATAGAGACCGGACAGAAACAGGTCCGTCAGCTGGTAGGCCTTTTCCAGTGGGTCAAACGGTTCAAGCTCGCCTGCCTCAATCATTCGGGACAGGAAGTCCGCCATGATCAGATGGCTGCGCTTCGGACCACGTTCATAAAAGCGGGCCGACAATTCCGGCTTGCGTTCACTGACCCCAAGAATGATGCGCTGCGCACGGATCGCCGTTGTTGATGTAATGAGTGTAACCAGAGTTACACCGAAGTCAGCCAGTTCTTCTCGCGTGGAGAAACCTTTGTCGATCTTGGCGACCATCTTGCTGAAAGTCGTCATGCGGTAATGCTCGCACAGAGCGACGAACAGATCTTCCTTGCTGTTGAAGTAAACGTAAATCGTACCCTTGGACACGCCAGCTTCACGCGTGATATCGTTCATGCTGGCAGCGTCAAACCCCATACGCAGAAAGACGTTCTGCGCGCCTTCAAGAATTTGCTGACGCTTGATTGGATCTTGTCCGGCGGCAAGGCGTGTACGCCCACTTTCCGCATCAGGTTCGCACACGAACGCGTCAGTGTCGCTGCCTTCTGCAGCAACATCAGCACCTTCACATATGCGGTATTCACGATTCATTGTACAAAACTCGCATTTTTTTCGAACCAAGCGGTTCGATGTCACTTGATATGGGCAACTTATTGCTCTAAGTCAACATCGAACCAAGCGGTTCGTTGAAGCGGTTATACAGAAAGTTTGCCTTATGTCCGCCCCCAAGTCTGTTGATACGGCTGATATCCGTCCATTCCCTACCCCTGCTGGCCCTACACCTGCTGGTCAGGGAGAACAGTCCAGAGTGAACGCCGAACCCTTGGGTGAACGGCCCGCTCCGCAGACTGCTCCGGATACGGCAGCACCAAGCGCCTCGCCTGCTGACGCAAAGGACGGCAAGAAAAAAGGCTTCGGAAAGCGCGTGCTGCTTCCGGGCATTCTTATTGCCGCTGTTGCTGGCGGCCTTTGGTATGGTTATGACTGGTGGACCGTTGGCCGCTTCATGGTTTCAACGGACGATGCTTATGTGCAGGGCGACATTGCTTCGATTGCACCGAAAGTCACCGGCTATATCGAAAACATTCCAGTTGTCGCTAACCAGCACGTTAAAGCGGGCGATGTGATCTTCCAGCTCGATGCTGGCGATTATCAGATCGCGCTCGACGATGCGGAAGCCAAGCTCAACACGCAGAAACAGACACTTGCACGCATCAATGCGCAGGTTGACGCTTCAAAGGCGAGTTTGCAGCAGGCGCAGGCCGACGAACAGGCTTCGCAGGCCGTTCTGAAGAACGCCGAAAGCACCATGGTCCGAATTCAGAAGCTGCATGATACGCGCTTCTCTGCACAGTCCGAACTCGACAACGCACAGTCAGCGCTCGATCAGGCCAAGGCAAAGCTTGCCGGTTCGAATGCGCAGATCGCTTCGGCAAATGCGAATATCGAAGTGCTGAATGCGCAGTATAAGGAAGCGGAAAGCACCATGCGTTCGCTGGAGCTCGCCCGCGACAAGGCTGCACGCGACCTCAACTTCACCACCCTGCGCGCACCTTTTTATGGTGTTGTCGGCAATCTTTCCGGCAAGAAGGGCGATCTCGTTTCGGCTGGCCAGAAGATTGCAGCGCTCGTTCCTGTGAACGCGCTCTATATCGATGCCAACTTCAAGGAAACGCAGCTCGGCCACATCAAAACCGGCGAAACCGCACGTATCTATGTTGATGCCATCGACGGCCCTTACTTTGAAGGCAAGGTCGCATCGGTTGCTCCGGCATCGGGCGCTGTGTTCTCGCTGCTGCCACCTGAAAATGCGACGGGTAACTTCACCAAGATCGTTCAGCGTGTTCCGGTTCGTATCATGATCCCACAGGACGCGCTCGATTCCGGCAAAATCCGTGCAGGTCTCAGCGTGACGGTCGATGTGGACACCCGCACCGCACCGGAAGACAAGGCCAATTAAGGGCTAACTAAAGAAGCGATTGCGTTTGAGGGCGCATACCGAAAATTGTGAAACAGCTTTCGGTATGCGCGTGAAAACGGCTCATTAGAATATGTGGTGGCGCGGCGAACAGCTTTCGCGCCCCTTTCCTCTTCCTATTCGGAGTGCGCCTTCATGGCTGCAAACACCACGATGGGGCCTATGGCTCCCGCAGAAGATCGCATCGATCCCAAGAAGGCGATTGCCTTTCTTGCGATGGTGTTCGGCATGTTTATGGCCATTCTGGACATCCAGATTGTGTCAGCATCGCTGTCTGAAATTCAGGCAGGCCTCAGCGCCAGCTCCGACGAAATCTCCTGGGTTCAGACATCCTATCTGATTGCGGAAGTCATCATGATTCCGCTCTCAGGCTTCCTCGGACGCCTTGTGTCAACCCGTGTGTTGTTTACCGTTTCCGCCGCGGGCTTCACGCTTGCCTCCATGCTCTGTGCGACTGCGACCAATATCGATCAGATGATCGTCTATCGTGCCATTCAGGGCTTTATCGGCGGCGGCATGATCCCGAGCGTGTTTGCGGCCGCATTCACGATCTTCCCGCCATCCAAGCGCTCCATCGTTTCACCGATGATCGGTCTTGTCGCGACGCTTGCACCAACCATCGGCCCGACCGTCGGCGGCTATCTCAGCCACGCGTTTTCCTGGCACTGGCTGTTCCTGGTCAATGTCGGCCCCGGCATCCTCGTCACAATCGCTGCATGGAACCTCATCGACTTCGACGAAGGCGACAGCTCGCTTCTGAGCAAATTCGACTGGTGGGGCCTCGCTGGTATGGCAGCCTTCTTAGGCTCGATGGAATATGTGCTTGAAGAAGGCCCGCGCAACGACTGGCTGCAGGATGAAGCGATCTTCATTCTGAGCGGCGTGATGGTTATAGGCGGCATTCTCTTCTTCTTCAGAGCGTTCACAGCCGAAGAACCCATTGTGGACTTACGTGCCTTCAAGAATGTCAACTTCGCCTTCGGCTCACTGTTCTCATTCGTGATGGGTGTCGGCCTTTATGGCCTCACTTATCTTTATCCGCTGTTTCTCAGTAGCATACGCGGCTACGACGCCCTGATGATCGGCGAAGCGCTGTTTGTCAGCGGCCTTGCCATGTTCTTCACTGCACCGCTCGCAGGCTTCCTGTCCACGCGCATGGACCCGCGCCTGATGATGATGATCGGCTTCCTTGGCTTTGCTGCCGGTACATGGATGGTCACAGGTCTGACTGCGGACTGGGATTTCTATGAACTTCTGCTGCCGCAGATCCTGCGCGGCTGTTCGCTGATGCTCTGCATGGTGCCGATCAACAATCTGGCGCTTGGAACCTTGCCACCTGCGCTGCTGAAAAACGCTTCCGGTCTCTTCAACCTGACCCGAAATCTCGGTGGTGCTGTCGGTCTGGCTGTGATCAACACCATTCTCACGCGTCGCAGCGATATGCATTATGAGCGTCTGGCCGAGCATGTGCGCTGGGGCAATTCGGAAGCCGAACAGATGCTGGCGAACCTGACTGCGAAGTATAATGCGGCCGGTCTGGATGGTGCGACAATCGCCATCTCCAAAATGTCGGGCATGGTGCGCCAGCAGGCAACACTCATGTCCTTCATCGACGTATTCTTCATTCTCACGATGATGTTCTGCACGCTCGCAGCTTGTGCCGTGATGTTACGCAAGCCAAAGCAAGCCGCCGGAGGCGGTGGCGGCGGTCACTAATACCAAGGCGCGAAGATGCTGACGCTATCCACGCCTTGAAAAGTTCAATCGCCACTCGGGCTTAACCAAAGCTCCGTGAGTCATACTCATGGAGCTTTGGTATAAAGCATCCAGATTCGATTTCATACGAAACCGAATCTGCTTCGCGAGTATTTCATAAATTTTCGTTTGAATGAGCCCTGCTCGCCATTTGCCGCGCGCAGGCAAACTCCTGTCGTTTTGGGAAAAGCGTCTTTTTAAATTGTGACAGTGACGAAACCTTTGTCATATTTATTGTCATAAAAATGCAGTTCAACCTTATGGATCAATTGCTAAGTCCCTGAAAACGTGTTTCACTTTCTGTCGTTGACATTTTGTGACATTAAGCAAACTGTCATCCAACCGTCATCTAGGACGGCTATCGGGAGTGCGCGAACACTGGAATCGACCGGGAGCGTTCGCCCGACTTTAACAGGGGAGTCAAACAATGCTTGCATTTACTGCGCGTCTGCTGTCGCTTTCGACTGCAATCGCTGTTGGCGGGGTTTCTATTGCTGCTGCTGAACCATCAGCTGAACTCATCGCTGCAGCCAAGGCTGAAGGCCAGCTGACCACCATCGCGCTGCCACACGACTGGTGCGGCTACGGCGAAATCATCCAGAGCTTCAAAGACAAGTACGGCCTTAAGGTCAACGAACTGAACCCTGATGCTGGTTCGGGCGACGAAATTGAAGCCATCAAGGCAAACAAGGACAACAAGGGCCCACAGGCTCCTGACGTTATCGACGTTGGCTTTGCTTTCGGCACCACCGCCAAGAAAGACGGCCTGATCCAGCCTTACAAGGTCGCAACCTGGGACGAAATTCCAGACAGCGCCAAGGACCCTGAAGGTTACTGGTACGGCGATTATTACGGCGTTCTTGGTTTCGAAGTGAACAAGGACATCGTTAAGGACGTCCCACAGGATTGGGAAGACCTGCTCAAGAGCGATTACGCAAATTCGGTTGCTCTGGCTGGTGATCCACGCGTTTCCGCACAGGCAATCCTCGGCGTTCACGCTGCAGGCATCGCACGCGGTGCAGAACCAGGTGCCGAAGCTGGCAAGAAGGGCCTTGAATTCTACAAGGAACTCAACGCCAACGGTAACTTCGTTCCAGTCATCGGCAAGGCCGCTTCGCTGGCACAGGGTTCGACCCCAATCGTCATCCGTTGGGATTACAACGCTCTCGCAGACCGTGACACCCTGAAGGGCAACCCGGAAATCGAAACCGTAATTCCAAAGTCGGGTGTTGTTGCTGGCGTTTACGTTCAGGCGATCAGCGCTTATGCACCGCATCCAAACGCTGCAAAGCTGTGGATGGAACACCTGTATTCTGACGAAGGCCAGCTTGGCTATCTGAAGGGCTACTGCCACCCGATCCGCTTCAATGCGATGGCGAAGGCTGGCAAGATCCCACAGGAACTGCTCGACAAGCTGCCACCAGCAGAAGCCTATGAAAAGGCTATCTTCCCAACTCTTGAACAGATTGAAGCCGCTCAGGCAGAAATCACCAAGAACTGGGACAGCGTTGTTGGCGCAAACGTTCAGTAAGCGGATTTAGAGCGCTGTACGCCCTCTTGGACGCACAAAAGTCGCTTTAACTCACCCTGTTATGGCATGCGACGACCAGAAATGGTCGTCGCATTGCTTCCTGAACTTTTAGACCCGGCAAACACTGTTTTGAATCTGGACCGAAAGAGATCATTGTCTCTTTACTTCACGCATAATCACATCCGAAAAAGCGAACCGCTCTTCAGGATTATGCCTTAAAGAAAGAACGCATGAGTTCATCAGCCGAAACAACCGCACCGGTCAGCGGGGTGCGAAAGCGTCAGTTGCCGCTATCGTGGATTGGCGTCGCGCCTTTCTTCTTGTTTGCCATTCTGTTCCTGCTTTGGCCGACAATGTATCTCATCATCGGTGCGTTTCAGGACCCCGATGGCAATTTCACGCTTCAGAATGTTCAGGATCTCTTCCAGCCTCAAATTATGAGTGCCTACTGGATTTCGATCAAAGTAAGCCTCGCATCGGCGCTCGGTGGCGCATTGATCGGCTTCTTTCTGGCCTGGGCTGTGGTGCTTGGCAATCTGCCACGCTGGCTGCGTCCAACAGTTCTGACCTTCTCGGGCGTTGCATCGAATTTCGCTGGCGTTCCGCTGGCCTTCGCGTTTCTCGCGACTCTTGGCCGTACCGGCTTCGTAACAATCCTGTTGCGTGAGTGGTTCGGTTTCAATCTGTACTCGACCGGCTTCAACCTTCTGAGCTTTTTCGGTCTGACCATCACCTATCTGTTCTTCCAGATTCCGCTGATGGTGCTCATTCTGACGCCTGCTCTGGACGGCCTGAAGAAAGAATGGCGTGAAGCCTCTTCGATCTTGGGCGCGACCAATCTTCAATATTGGCGCATGGTTGCGTTTCCGATTCTCTGGCCAAGCCTGCTCGGCACAACGCTGCTTCTGTTCGCAAACGCCTTTGGCGCCATTGCAACCGCCTATGCGCTGACCGGCTCGTCGCTCAACATCGTTCCGATCCTGCTCTATGCGCAGATCAGAGGCGACGTTCTGCATAACCAGAATCTGGGCTACGCGCTGGCACTCGGCATGATCGTCATCACTGGCCTTTCCAACCTCCTTTACATCTGGCTGCGTATGCGTGCCGAAAGGTGGCAGCGATGAAAAAGGGCTTCAACCTCCAGAAGATCGGTGCATGGATCGCCTTCTTTATCGGCGCAATCTACTTCCTCGTTCCGCTGATCGGCACCTTTGAATTTTCGCTGCGTATGCGTCGTGGCGAATATTCCTTCGACGCCTATCGCGTGGTTTTCAGCGATCCGAATTTCCAGGCAACGTTCGGCTATTCGATCCTGCTTGGCATCCTGACGATCATCTTCGGTGTGCTGCTTGTTGTGCCGACCGCCTATTGGGTTCGCCTTCGTCTGCCGCATCTGCGTCCGCTAATCGAGTTCATCACGCTGATGCCGCTTGTCATTCCGGCAATCGTGATCGTGTTCGGTTATCTGCGCATTTATAACTCATCGTCGTGGCTGCCATTCACCTCGTCCACGCGTGCAACCGACCTGTTGTTGATGTTCGGCTATATGACTTTATCGCTGCCATACATGTATCGCGCAGTCGATACGGCTATGCGCACAATTGATGTTCGCACGCTGACCGAAGCAGCCCAGAGCCTTGGCGCTGGCTGGGGCCGGATCATGTTCAAAGTGATTTTCCCCAATGTGATGTCAGGCGTCATGAGCGGTGCTTTCATCACCTTTGCTATCGTCATTGGTGAATTCACGCTGGCATCCTTGCTCAACCGTCCTGCCTTTGGTCCTTATCTCCAGCTCGTCGGCGCAAACCGCGCTTATGAACCTTCCGCGCTGGCGATTATTTCCTTCGGTATTACGTGGCTCAGCATCATCATGTTGCAGCTCGTTTCGCGCCTCAACAAATTCAAGACAACCGCCGGGTAACATTCATGGCTTTTCTTAATCTCAAGCACCTGAAAAAGAGCTTCGGCGCCACTACCGTCGTCCACGATTTCAACCTCGCTGTCGAAAAGGGCGAATTCGTTTCCTTCCTCGGCCCATCGGGCTGCGGCAAGACCACGGTTCTGCGCATGATCGCGGGCTTTGAAAGTGCCGATCAGGGCGCAATTGAAATTGATGGCAAAGATGTTGTCGATCTCAAGCCAAACCAGCGCAATATCGGCATGGTCTTTCAGGCCTATGCGCTGTTTCCGAACATGACCGTTGCCCAGAACGTGGCATTCGGTCTGCGGGTTTCGGGCAAGTCGAAGGCCGAAATCGACGCGACGGTCAAGGAAATGCTCAGTCTCATCAAGCTTGAGCATCTTGCAGATCGTTATCCTTATCAGATGTCCGGTGGCCAGCAGCAGCGTGTGGCCTTGGCCCGTGCGCTTGCAACCAAACCGCAAGTGCTTCTCCTTGATGAACCGCTTTCGGCACTTGATGCGAAGATCCGTATCTCGCTGCGTCAGGAAATCCGTGCGATCCAGCAGAAGCTCGGCATCACCACGGTTTTCGTAACGCACGATCAGGAAGAAGCATTGTCGATCTCTGATCGTATCGTCGTCATGCATGAAGGCCGGGCTGATCAGATCGGAACACCGTTCGACATCTATAACCGTCCTGCATCGCGCTTCGTTGCTTCCTTTGTTGGCACGCTCAACATGCTTGAAGCATCGGTTGCCGAACCGGGCCAGAACAGCATCGACCTCGACGGGCGCACGATCAAGGTGAATGAAGAGCTCAGCCATCACCAGAAGGGCAAGGCGATCACACTCGCACTGCGTCCGGAAGCGGTCAGCATGGAAGCGCGCAAGAGCCACGACACTTCGCTCGATGCGACCATCGAAGATGTGCACTTCCTCGGTTCGGTTATTCGTACGCGTGTGGCACTTGGCAAGAACCAGTTGTCATTCGACACATTCAATGACCCCACCCAGCCACCACCACAGCGTGGCGACAAAGTGACGGTGCATTTTGCATCGCATGATCTGCTCGTCTTAGCCGATTAAGCTACATGACATCACAAAAAAGCCGCCCAAACGGGCGGCTTTTTTGTGAAACTTGTGTTCCGGCGCTGTCAATATTATGGCCCTTTTGTGATTATCCTCACTCAGGGCCATAAGTTTAAGCTCTTAGTTGCCCCATGGACCGTGGAAATCACCGTCCTTGTCAATGCGCTTGAAGCCGTGCGAGCCAAAGAAGTCGCGCTGCCCCTGAATGACATTGGCCGTACCCTGCGACTGCGTAAAGCTGTCGAAGTAGCTCAATGCCGAACCAAGTGCGGGAAGCGGCAGACCTGCAAGTGCTGCCTGTGCAACGATCTTGCGAAGACCCTTCGATGCCTTGCCCATACGTTCAACAAAGGCAGGAACCAGCAGAAGGTTCTCGATTTCCTGGCCTTCAAAAGCCTGCGCAATATCGTCGAGGAACAGCGAACGGATGATGCAGCCTTCGCGCCAGATGCGGGCGGTGGTTGCAAGCGGGATGTTCCAGCCGTGCTCCTTGGATGCGGCCGCCAGAACTGCAAAGCCCTGTGCATAGGCAACGATCTTACCCGCCAGCAGACCCTGCTCAAGATCAGCAAGGAACTGCGCCTGATCAGCAATATCAAGCGTGCGTGGTGCAGGCTTATAAGCCTTTTCAGCGGCCTCACGTTCAGCTTTCAGCGACGAAATCGAGCGTGCGTCAACGGCTGCTTCAATGCCGGTTGCAGGAACGCCGAGCATCTGTGCTTCAATCGCCGACCAACGGCCAGTGCCCTTCTGTCCAGCTTGATCGAGGATCATATCGACCATCGCCTTGCCGGTTTCAGGATCAGTTGCCTTCAGAACTTTTGCTGTGATTTCAATTAGGTAGGAATTGAGCGGACCCGCATTCCACTTCTCGAACACATCACCGATTGCAGGCGCCGAAAGGCCGAGACCATCGCGCAGAATGCCGTAGATTTCGGCAATCATCTGCATATCTGCATATTCGATACCGTTGTGAACGGTCTTCACGAAATGGCCTGCGCCATCCGGGCCAACCAGCGCACAGCAAGGTTCGCCTTTATATTTTGCAGCCGCAGCCAAAAGGATTGGCGCGATGCGATCATAGGCTTCCTGCGTGCCGCCGACCATCATCGATGGTCCGTTGCGGGCGCCTTCTGCGCCACCCGATACACCCATGCCGACAAAGGTTGGATCGTTCGGGCCAAGTGCCTTCAGACGACGCATCGTGTCGCGATAGTCGGAGTTGCCGGCATCGATCATGATGTCGCCCTGCTCAAGATAAGCCTTGAGGCGGGTGGTTTCAGCGTCAACTGGTGCGCCAGCCTTGATCAGGAAGATGATTGGACGTGGCTTGCGGATATTGTCAGCCAGTTCTTCAAAAGTGGCGCAAGGGATAATCTTGTCACGCAGCGCGCCAGCTTTTTCTATGAATGCTTGCAGGACGGGCTCGTCGCGGTCATAGACGGCTACCGTGTAGCCCTTCTCGGCGATGTTCAGCGCAAGGTTCGAACCCATCACGCCGAGGCCGACCATTCCGATATCTGCTTTTTCCATTTTTTGCCCTTTTGAAACACAGCCAACTGGCTTGTCATACAGAAATAGAGAGCCGACAGACTGGACTGTCTTAGCTGCTGCTGTCGCAGTATTTAGCGCCAGCGCGTACAGTCTGTATCCTATTGTTGGATGATCTAGGGCATATGACGCAAATTTGATAGGCCTTTTTCTAAAATACTAACCGATTTAAATGCTCAAACACGCTCAAGTTTCACATGTGGCAGCGGTGGCAGTTCAATCTCGATATTATCACCAGCCTGCACATTTCCGCCCGCAATAACGATCGACATGACACCTGCTTTGCGCACCAGTTCGCCGTCTTCCGTTTTATCGAGGACAGCACCAAGAAGCCCCTTTTCAAAGCTTTCAATCTGCGAACATGGATTGCGCAGGCCGGTGAGTTCGAGAACAACATCGGACCCAATTTTGAGGATGGCCGACTTGGGCAGTGCGAGCAGGTCAATCCCGCGCGTGGTGATGTTTTCACCCAGCTGCGCGGGCGCAATGTCAAAGCCCTTCTCGATGAGCTCATCGAAAAGCTCCGCCTGAATAAGATGGACCTGACGCAAGTTCGGCTGAGTCGGATCGGCCTTTACGCGCGAACGATGTTTGACGGTAACACCCTTATGCGCGTCGCCTTCAACGCCCTGGCCTGCAACAATGCTTATCTCTGAAACCAGCTGTTTCGAGAAACGATGCTCGGCGTCGCGCGCAACGGCTACAACAATTCCACCCATATTTTTACCTTGATCACATGAAGAAGGACGCGGCAGGCAAAGCCGGTCGTAATCCCGCATATCATGCGATATACAACAGATGAATGACAAGGGTATCGCGAAGGGGTTGGCGGTAAAACCATGACGAGTAAGCAGCGCGACGGCAAGGATTTTCGCTGGGGTATCTGGGGTACAGGCACGATTGCCAGCGCCTTCGCAGCCGATATTCAGGCAAGCGGCGACATGCGCGTGACGGCGGTCTGTTCGCGCTCGATGGAGAGTGCGACAAGCTTCAAAACCCGCATCGGCGCGGACAATGCCTTTGATGATGCCGCTGCATTTCTCAACAGCGCTGATATCGATGCCGTTTACATTGCCACACCCAATGCCATGCATGTGCCGCAGACATTGCAGGCAATCGTCGCGGGCAAAGCGTGTCTCACGGAAAAGCCGCTGACGCTCGACGCAGATGGTGGCAACCAGATTGCATCCGCAAGCAGGGCGCATAATGTCTTTGCCATGGAAGCGATGTGGAGCCGGTTCCTTCCGGCGATTCATGCCACCCGTGAGCATATCAAAAGCGGTCGCATTGGGACGGTAAAGCGTATCGAGGCCGACCTCTCCTATTTCCGTGCGGAAGATCCGCAAAGCCGGTTTTTCAATCCGGCACTTGGCGGCGGTGCCGCCTTCGATCTCGGCGTATATCCGGTTTCGCTTGCGTTGAGTTTTCTCGGCCTGCCCGACACTGTCAACGGACGCTGGACCAAGGCCAAAAGCGGCGTCGACATGCGAACGGAAATCACGCTGACATATGCAAATGCTACAGCTGAGCTCTCATGCGGCTTTGATCGGGATGGTCAGAACCAGATGCTGATTGAAGGCACAAACGGTGCGATCCTCATTCACGCACCGTTTCTGAAAGCACAGCGTCTGACGATTTTTTCCGCTAATGTGCTGAATTCAGCCCTTGGTCCGAAAGGACCGGGTGGGTTGATTGGCAAGGTTCTGAACCGCCTGCCTTTGCCGGGCAGAACGGTTGAACACCATGCTTTTGCTGGAAACGGATTGCAGTTTCAGGCGCAAGCCGTGCGCGATGCCGTGACACGCGGCGAGATTTCAAGCCCGATCATGCCGCTTGAACACAGTGCTGCGGTGGCAAACATCGTCAGCACTGTGCTTAGTAAGCAACCTGATTAGAAGCTGCTCTGAACCTTATAAGGTGCAGCGTTTTCGCCAGCATTATTGAGCGCGAGGGCTACTTCGGTGATGTGCAGGGCCACCGCACCGGAAAAAAAGGCCGTCTTACCGGTTTCAATGGCGCGCGCCTGATCAGCCACGCCACGCATGAAATCGATCTGCGATGGGAATGACGGCAGGCTTAGCGCAGCGCCTTTTGGATAGGCGAGCTTGCTGCCGACAGCCGGTTTCCATGGTAAAGTCTTGCCGAGCTTTGCTTCCACGCGACCAAAGACGCGTGACAGGATAGAACGCTTTTTGGTGGTCGATTCAAGTCGCACAGCAGATCGGTTATCCCAAAGATCATCGACGGTGATGGAACCTTTGTCGGCCACGATTGTCAGGCTGCGATCCTTCGGCATTGCAAGGCCGGACGTCAGACGCGCAACAAGACCGGATTTGAAACGCAGGCAACCGACGGAGAAATCCGGTGCCATGTGCAGATGCTCCGTTCCCGGTCCCTTGTTCTGGAAGGTGATCGAGGAGAAGGCGGTCACGCTTTCAACGGGGCCAAAAAGCGACACGAGCCATGAGAGTGCATAACCTGCATGTTCCAGTGTGCAACCAATCTCAAACTCATGCAGACCCGGCCAAGGCGCGCCCGATTGCGAGCGCCATGTCGCCCATTTATCGCGAAAAACCGGGCCGTCTTCCATTTCTGCATAGACCAGGCGCGGCGTACCGATCTCGCCCATGGACTGTGAGACCAATTTCTGCGCGTCACTGAGACCATTGGCCGGTGCGGCTGCCAGTGTCAGTCCGTTTGCCGCAGCAAACTCAACCAGCGCTTTGGCATCATTGAAATCCATCGCCAGCGGCTTTTCGGAATAGACATGCTTGCCCGCCTCAAGAGCCGCGCGTGAAATGGCATAATGACTTTCCGGCGTCGTCAGGTTGAGAACGATCTGCACGTCTTTGTCGGCAAGAATTGCCTCAAAGCTTTCATAAGCGCGCACCTTATAATGCGCAGCAAATACCTTGAGCCGTTCAGCCGAGCGATCAAAGGCACCGAGCAGCTTCAATTGCGGATAATTGCGCAGCGTGGTCATGTAGTAATCGGCGACGAAGCCCGTGCCAATGATCGCAATATTCATGGATAACTCCGATTAGAGCATTTCCAGCAAAAGTGCGAAGCGGTTTTGCTTAGGATAATGCGTAAAAACATAAAGATAGAGCGGTTCCTACGATTCTCTTTCAACAGGAACAACTCTAGACAGACCGTTTTGGGATGGTGACTTTGGCCGTCATGCGCAGGCCAAAAATCGCAAAGATGAGCATGAGCCAGACCGGGTCCATGCGACGGAAGAAGAAGCTTTCCAGCATCGCGTTGAGCGTGCCGAAGAACACAAACATCAGAAAGAAATCTGCCAGCAACAGGTTTTCGCGTGTCGGCCTGCACCGCATGTAGTTCACCAGCGGCATGATGATAATGACGAAAATTGCGCAGATCAGACCGATAAGGCCCATGGAAAGCGTGATGTCGAGATAGCCATTATGGCCATGCACGATGCCACGCACATCCCAGTCGAGATAATAAGGATGGGCTGCTTCCTTGACGCGATCAGTGCCCCAGAAACTTTCATAGCCAAAGCCGATCCAAGGGCGGCTGTGCAGCGCCTCGACGGCAAAAGCCCAGATTGATGTGCGCCCGGTAAAGGTTGGATCAACGGAGAATTTCAGGACGATCTGGTGCAGCGGCTCGAACAGAACAGTGCCGATGGTAAACAGCGCAAATACCACCTGAATGGCAAGGATCATGAGCGGTGCCAGTCCACGGATACCGAACACGCCCGGACCAATGACCAGAAGCATGGCGAAGGGAACCAGAGCAACCGTAGTTTTTGAGCCGGTATGCGCCACGAAGAACAACGCCAACAAAGCAATAACCGCACCGCTGACCCGCCAGCCGCGCCGCCACAAATAGATGCCTCCAAAAGCGAAGAGCGCCATGACTGGCCCGGCGATGTTCTTGTGTGTGAAAACACCACGCCAGAGAAACGAATTCTGTGGCTCGCTCACATCAACGCCATGCGTGCCAAGATTAGGCAGCAGCACGACACCGGCATAAGAAACGACAATAACGATAGAGGCTACTGTGAGCAGCATCACGGAATAACCGTCAGCATCTTGTGGCAGGGCGAGAACTGCAACAATTGCCAGAACACCGATCAGTGTCAGCATGACCCCGCGAATGGCAGTTCCCGGATCGGGACTTACGAAAGCAGATGCCAACAACAAGCCAAACATGAGCAGCCAGCCGAGACTGACCAGCCGCATCAGTTTGCGCGGATCAGCAAACATGGCCAATGCAGCCAGTGCTATTGCGCCAACGAGACCAAAGCCCAGCTGATTGACGGTGTCGCCCGCTTGCGGCCCATCGGGTGCGACGGGCATGGAAAACGGGCGGAAAGAAATCAGCAAAATGCAGAAAATAACCGTCGCGGTGACGAGCGCAATCTGGCGCATCGTCACCCGCATCGGATCGGACGAACCTGAACTAGTTCTTGTCCGGGTTGCGATACTGCTCATTCAGATATCCAAAATGGGCCATCACTCGGCCCAGACCGATATGGATGAAGTAGGTGCCGACAGGTGCAAAGCCAGCAGCAACACCTCTTCTGACTGCCTTGATCGGCGAGTAAGCCAGCAGAGCAAGGCTCTTCAGGAACACGCGCACCTGACCGAAAGGTTCATCCTTGCGCTTGCGCTGTTCGATCAGCGTCGAAAGAACGCCGTTGCGCAGACCGCGTGATCTGATCCAGTCATTTTCCAGGCGGCGTGCAGGGATAGTTTCGCGCACAATGCCTTCCGCACACCAGGCAACTTTGAAGCCCTTGGCGATTGAGCGGGACAGGAAGTCGGAATCGCCGCCGCCTGTGAAGTTGAACTTGAGATCCATAAACGGATAGCTATGGGCCTCAAGAACTGCGCGTGCGATCAGCAGATTACCCGAGGAGTAGATGATCGGAACCGGACCGGTCTTGGTATAATGCGGCAGGAAGACCGGGTGCTTTGCCCACTGTTCCGAATTCGGCTTTTCAAAAATCGGAAACTGTGGACCGCCAACGAGGCTAACGTCGTAACGCTCAGCGGTTGCAACCATGTTTTCGATCCAATCTGGATCGGCCAACTCATCGTCATCGATGACGATGACATATTTGAAGTTCGGGAAAAATTTGGTCGCAGTCAACCAACCAGCATTATAGGCATTGCAGTTGCCGCGGTGGGATTCACCGATCAGCATACCACGATATTTGCCGGCTTCGAAAAGCGGAGCGGCAACGGTTGCGCCTTCCTTCTTTTCGGTTTCGTTCTCGATCACGACAACCGCCCATTTGCGCTTGGTTGTCTGCGCATTCAGCGTGTCGAGTGTGCGTATCAGGTGCTCTGGCCGCTTGAATGTCGGGAGCGAAACGACGATGTCGATCTCGTCATAGGGAAGACCAGGCGTTTTAGCGATTACTTCAATATGATCCGGTAAATCTGGCATCACAGCATCCGATTATTTCTAGGATTTAGGTTTTTATGTTTATCTTTCCACTATTGATAAACGCTTAAAGAAAAGTTCACCGCATGGCTGTAGACACTAGCTTCAATAAACATTCATTAAGAGCCGTCAGGAGTTGAATTGCAACCGTTTCGTCTTGTCTTCGTGACATCGCTTGTTCCGCATGCAGTCGCCTCAACAGGTTATGAAGTCGCGAATGCCGCGGTTATTGATGGGCTTCGCCGTGCTGGCGCGCATGTGACCGTTCTGGGCTTTACATGGCCGGGCCACAAGGCTGCGGAAGACAAGGACACAATTGTACTCGGCGAAGTCGAAGTCCGCACTGAAGGTGCGGGCATCAAGCGCAAGATCGGATGGGTGCTCAAATCTTTCCTGACCGGCCTCACAGTTTCCTCGGCAAAGTTACGGGTGATCCCGGCAATCGAATTGCACAATGCGATCACCGAACTTGGTGAATTCGATGCTTACGTGCTCAATGGCGTTACTCTACCAGGCGCATTTGAAGGAATTTTTAAGGACAAGCCGTCGCTTTTCGTTGCCCATAATGTCGAGTATCGCTCGGCAGAGGAAAACGCAGCCGATGCCAAAGGCAAGGTCCAGAAATTCCTGTTTGGCCGAGAGGCGCGCATTCTCAAAAAGCTGGAGAACAGGCTTTGCAAACAGGCCAGCTTTGTCTTCACTTTTGCGGAAGATGACGGTCCGGCGCTGGGCCTCAACAACGACAAGTTTGCGACCCTGCCCCTCGTAATGCCCGGCAATAGCCAGACCGTAAAGCCAGAAGCAGCCAAATATGATCTTACGCTGATCGGCACATGGACATGGCATCCGAACCGCATTGGCCTTGAATGGTTCCTGCGTGAGGTAAAGCCGCTTCTGCCAAAGGATGTCTCAATCGCCATCGCCGGAAACACGCCGGCTGATCTGATTGCAGCATGGCCAGGCGTGAATTTTCTCGGCAAAGTGCCGGATGCCACAGCCTTTGTCGAAAGCGGCAAGCTGATACCGCTTATCAGCCGTGCTGGCACAGGCGTACAGCTTAAAACCATAGAAACATTCGAGTTGGGCAAGCCAAGTGTCGCGACCGCGCATTCTGTTCGCGGCATTGGCAATATTCCAGCGAACTGCACAATCGCCGACAAGCCTGCAGAATTTGCCGCAGCCATCGTTGAACGTCTAAAAGCGATCAACGAAGGTGACGATCAAAGACTTGATGGCAAAGCCTTCAAACAGGCACAAATCGCAGGCATGGACAGTGCTATCGCCCGAGGCTTAAAGAAACTTCAGGACGTTACAGGAAAAGCAGACTGAATATGACGAATAGTTCATCCGAAAAACTCGAATATCGAAATATTCTCGGCATCAAAGTTGTCTGTTTCGACTGGGACAGTTCATTCGCTTATTTTGAGAAGCGGATCGAAAACCATGAATTCATGAAGCAGGGCTGGTTGAATGCCAACAATGCCAATATTGCGCATGAAGACCCGGCCTATATGGCAGCGCTTAAAGACTATCTGATCCTGCCGGATGGTATTGGCGTCGATATCGCAAGCAAGGTCGCCTACGGTGAAAAATTCCCGGCCAATCTCAACGGCACGGACTTCATTCCCGGCCTGATGCAGCACATCAAGCGGCCGATGAAAGTGGCGCTTCTGGGCGGCGGTCCCGGCGTTGCTGCAGATGCGGCACAGTTGTTCAAGAAGCAGATCCCGCAGCACGATTTCCGCGTGATATCGGACGGTTATTTCAAGCCTGCCGATATCGACGGCATTCTCACCCAGCTTAAAGAGTATCATCCGGATATTCTGCTGGTCGCCATGGGCGTTCCCCGGCAGGAAATGTTCATCGACAAGCATATCACGGCAGAACATTGTACCATTGCGAGTGCTGTGGGTGCCTTGTTCGACCTGCATACGGGCCGCGTACAGCGTGCGCCCCATTGGGTCCGCACAGTCAAGATGGAGTGGGTGCATCGTCTGCTGCAGGAACCACGCCGTCTTGCGAAACGCTACCTCGTTGGCAATCCGGTTTTCCTCTGGCGCGTGGCTAAGGAAAAGCTCTCAGGGGGTAAGCCTTGAAGACAGCAATTGTTACCGCCAGCTGGGATCAGGACTTTGAGCGCTGCAAGCTCTTGTGCGAAACCATGGACAAGCATGTCACCGGTTTCACCAAGCATTACATTCTTGTCGACAGCAAGGATGTAGCCCTCTTCCGACAGATTGAGAGCGCAAACCGCATCGTGATCGATGAGCGTGATTTGCTGCCTTCATGGATCCGCCCATTTCCCGATCCCACCTATCTCGGT
The DNA here is from genome assembly GCF_032066345.1 of Brucella sp. Lineage (NCBI taxonomy): Bacteria > Pseudomonadati > Pseudomonadota > Alphaproteobacteria > Hyphomicrobiales > Brucellaceae > Brucella > Brucella sp. The sequence continues at coordinate 85,603 of NZ_DAMBKZ010000013.1, read as the reverse complement.
CGCCGTCGTGTCTGGCTTTCTTTCAAAACCAAGCCGTTGCGCGGCTGGCATGTGCAGCAGTTGCGCCGCATTGCGCTGGCCAGCAAGGTGGAAGAAGACGGTCTTCTTTATACCGATTCAGACACTGCTTTCGTGAAGCCCTTCGATTGCAGCACACTCTGGCAGGGCGATAAGTTGCGCCTGTTCTATCGGCCCAATGCACTTGCCAATCCCGAATGGCCGGAACATCCGGTCTGGGCGGAAAATGCCGGAAAACTGCTTGGCGTTAAAAACGGCAAAAGCGCGCTGAATGATTATATCGGCCAGCTTGTTTCCTGGCGCAGAGATTCAGTCGTCGGCATGTGCGAGCGGATCGAAAAGCACACCGGTCAGCATTGGGTTGCCGCAATCGGCAATGTCCGCCGCTTCTCGGAATGCTTCATCTACGGCCATTATGTCGATGATGTTCTGGAAGGCGCAGGCCATTTCCACGATACCCATGATCTCTGCCGTATGCAGTGGTTTGCACCACCGCCGAGTGAAGAAGAGTTCCGCACCTTCATTGCCGAGATGGAACCGCATCAGGTTGCCATTGGTATGCAGTCATTCCTGAGCCTGTCAGTGAATGACATTCGCCGGATCATCGGCGCGTGATCTAGAGCATTTCCTGTTTTGATTGAGTTATTGGAAATGCTCTATCCATTTGTTTCTACGCGCATCTTTTTCCGAAAACCGCTTCGCACTTTTCGGGATGCGCTCTAGTGGATTCAGAAGAATAAAGCCCGGAGCACCAAACTCCGGGCTTTTTTATACCCGCTTTGCAGGCAGTCTCATGCTGGTATAGGTGAAAACCAGCGAGAGGATGTAGATGCCGGCAAAGACGAAGTTAAGCCCGGCAATCCAGTCGTTGTTGTCGCCGTGATAAAGCAGCAGCAGCCAGACGAACAAGGCCTTGGCCGCAGTCATCAGCACCATGCTTATAGTGCGCAGGCCAGACTGACCGCGCGCATAAAGAATTTCTGTCTGATACTCGATGAGATTGCGGAAGCCCGGCACCAGCAGGACCAGTGGCAGAAGACCGACAATCGGCGCTACGCTTGCACCAAGTGCTGTCGGGAAGAACTGCAGGAAGATGACCATTGCGCCAAGACCTGCAACCGACACGGCAAAAACCGCAAGTTCCAGCCCTGCCCTGATGCGCAGCGACGCCAGCATATTCGGATTGCGCATGAGCTTTTGCACCAGCATCATATTAAACGAACGGATCGGCAGTGCCGTCAGGTCCACAAGGCGCATAATGATCGCATAGATACCCGCCGTGGTCGGCCCGCCAATACTCAGAACCAGAAGCTTGTCGAGTTCGCTCTGGATATAAAACAGCAGCTCCGCCCCCATCACGGCGATGGAATCGGAAACGCGTCTCAAATAAAGGCGCGGCTCAAAACGCAGTTTCACTTTCGGATAGAAGCGCAACGCGAAAAGCAATGCCACCGCATTGGCAGCCAGATACCACCATGCCCAATGGGCAACATCATGGTTAGCTGCCAGAAACATGAACAGCACGGCAGCAATGGCACGCGTGGTCGTGCCAAAAATCACCAGAAGCGCTGAGATGCCGAAGCGGCGCAGACCATTATTGACGATGATGATCATTTCGGTTGAGCGCCAAAACAACGCTTCGGCAACCACCACCACAGCAAAGGGCAGGAATGAAATATCCCGGCTGAAGAAGATGAAATAGACGATCCAGGAACAGAGCGCGAAAAGCGGCAGCGACAACAGCACCGCCACCAGATAGCCCGCCGTATAGGTTCCCAGCAGCAAAGGCTTGACGGTCGAGATGCGATAAAGCGGCGAGCTGAACCCAAGCGAGACCAGACGCGAAAGCACCACACCTGTTCCGGATGCAGTGGCAAAAATACCGAAGTCACCTGTCGGCAAGGTGTTTGCAAGTGCAATGAAATAAAGAAGCGAAACCACCAGCCGTCCGGCGGAACCCGAAAACAGCGAGAAATAATCCCGCACCATGCCGCCTCGGCTACCCAATAATTTCTGGACTGCTTTCGCGATCACCCAAGGGCCTCGTCTTTATATTACCTGTTGCTTGTTTAGTCGTACATGCCGACCGTAAATCGATACTTAGCGAAAAAGACTTAATTAAAAAGCACTAACGCGAATATCGCGATGCAAATTAACCATTTGTTCTCCATAAAAAACCTATAGTCCGATGCGAGTAAGCGATATTTCGGGGTACGGACATCTTTGACGATGAGCGGTGACGACAAGCGCAACAAAGGAAGAGAAGAAAAGCCTCTTCTGGCATTTTCAGACGCGCCCGAGACGAGCCGCGAAGAATCTGACGCGTCCAAAAACGAATCTCAGACCATTGCGCCGCCATGGACACCCCCTGCAACGCCTGAAGAACGGGCAGAGCTTTTCCGCTCACAGCAGGCAAACAAAGCAGCAGAAGAGAAAGAAGTTTCCGAGCTTCGCAGTCGCATGGCCGCGATCAAAGCCGAGCTTGAGCGCAAGATTGCCGAGCGTGAAGCGCGTGAAAAGTCACCGAAAGATGCGCTGCCACAGCCTTCTGAACCAGTACAGGAAGCAGCCGCTGGCGAAACTGCGCTGCCTGCCCGACGTGATGCACCGGACAATGAATGGAAACCGCTGATCGATCCGCGTGTTGCGATCGAAGTGGTGAAGGGTTCTCGTCGCTTGCTACTGGCCACGACCTTGCTCGGCGGCATAGTGGCTACGCTTTATGCGCTGACCATTCCGCAGATGTTTGTGGCCTCCACCGATATTCTCGTCGATCCGCGTAATGTGCGGTCTGTTGGCACCGAGCTCACCCCGGGACAATTACCGACCGACGCCTCTTTGGCCATCGCTGAAAGTCAGGCACGCCTGCTTGATTCGAGCAGCGTACTTCTCAAAGTTATTGATAAAGCAGATCTCACCAAAGACCCCGAGTTTAATGGTAGTTTTGTACCTACGGGTGTCGCCGGTTTCTTCGCGCAGCTGAAAACCATGTTCCGGCCGAAAACGGCCAGTGACGGTCAGGCGCTTGAAACCCGCGTTCTCTACAATCTCTATGATAGTCTGACCATCGGTCGAGATGCCAAGACCTTCATCTATTCGATTTCGGTCAAGACGCGAAATGCCGAGAAATCGGCTGAAATCGCCAATCTTATTGGTTCCGTTTTCCAGACAGAGCTTGATTCGCTTCAGTCAGATGTGGCTCGCCGCAATGCGGACGAACTTTCAAAGCGTCTCGCCGATATGCGGGGCAATGTCGAGAATGCGGAGAAGGCAGCTGCAGATTATCGCGCCTCACGCGATCTGGTTGATGTCGATGGCAAGCTTATCAGTGACAATGATTTGTCGCGCCTCAACGATCAGCTGACCAATCAGCGCGCGGAAACCATGCGGCTTCAGGCGCGGGTACAGGTGCTTAGCGATGCCAATACCGGCAGCGTTATCTCCGGCACCCTGCCGGAAGATTTGCGTTCCAACACGCTGACAGCCTTGCGTGCGCAATATGCACTGGCGAGCCAGAACGCCAATGGTGCGTCCACCCAGCTTGGCCCACGCCATCCGCAATTCATTCAGCTTCAATCTCAGAAGCAGACTGTTCTCAATGATATTGATGCGGAACTGCGTCGCATTCGCGCTTCATTGCAGGTCGAAGTCGCGCGTTCCGTGCAGCAAGAGAAAGACCTGAGCGCCCGACTTGCGCAGCTCAAGTCACAACAGGCCAATAGCAACAATGATCGCGTGAAGCTGCGCGAGCTGGAGCGCGAAGCAACGACGTTGCGTTCAGTCTATGAAGCATTCCTCCTGCGCTCGCGTGAAACGAGTGAACAGGAAGGCATCACGACCACCAATGTTCGTGTGATTTCGGAAGCACGTCCGCCGCTTGATCCGGCCGGATCGACACGCAAGCTGATTGTAATTGCAGGGCTGATTGCGGGCTTTATGCTGGGTCTGGCAATAACAGCCGTCCGCAACTTCGGACGGCTGGTGCGTATCAGTTAAGATCGCGAGATCTTGCGTCCGCTGGCACGCAGAATTCCCTGCGCGCCATCGAGATGACCGACCTTTAGCTCCAGCGCCAGAAACCGACGCTTTTCAAACGGGCCGGGCATGGCAAGTTCACCGGTCTTCTCGGCAGTAAAGCCGAAACGGCTGTAATATTCCGGATCACCGACCAGCAGAATAGCGCCATGACCAAGCCGCTTTGCCTCGGCAATTGCGTGCTGCATCAAGGCCGAACCGATACCGCGACCGGCAGTTGATGGATCGACTGCAAGCGGGCCGAGCAACAGAGCTGAAACCGGAAAGCCGAACGCATCCAGACCGGTATGGACATTCCACAACCGAACAGTGCCCGCCAGCATTCCATGGTCATCAATCGCCGAAAAAGCCAGACCTTCCGCGGGCAGACGACCACGGCGCAGTTTCTCCGACGATTTCCTGCGACGGCCTTCGCCCATCGCGCGATCAAGCAGAGCTTCACGCGCAATGATGTGTTCCACTGCTTCACCCGCGATGGTGAAAGCTGGTACAAAAAGCGGCGAAAGACCGGCTAGGGTATTTTCCTGAATTTCCAGATTTGCGTTCATGACATCGCACCCTAAAAATGGGCAGCCGCACATCCTGCCCAGCACTTTTCAGCGCCGGGCAGATTGAGAGGATCGGTCGGACTTATAACGGTATGATCTAATCCGAAAACCGGTTCCCACTTTTCGGGATCATACCTAACCCGGCCGGTTAGATGACGTAGGATCGGAGTGGTTCGAAGCCGTTGAACGCCACCGCCGAATAGGTGGTGGTGTAGGCGCCTGTGCCTTCGATGAGAACTTCATCACCGATGGTCAGCGAAACCGGCAGCGGATACGGCGTCTTTTCATAAAGAACATCCGCACTGTCGCAGGTTGGGCCAGCCAGCACGCAAGGTTCGGTTTCGCCACCATCATGTGGAGTCACGATCTGGTAGCGGATCGCCTCGTCCATGGTTTCGGCCAGACCGCCGAATTTGCCGATGTCGAGATAGACCCAACGAACATTGTCGTTGTCCGACTTGCGCGAAACCAGAACCACTTCGGTCTTGATCACGCCTGCATTGCCAACCATGCCGCGGCCCGGTTCAATGATGGTTTCTGGAATGCGGTTGCCGAAATGCTTCGACAGCGCATCGAAGATCGCCATGCCGTAAGCCTGTGCGGTCGGTACATCCTTGAGGTAGCGGGTTGGGAAACCGCCGCCCATATTGACCATGCGAAGGACGATGCCTTCGTCAGCCAGCGTGCGGAATACCGATGCAGCATCGCTAAGAGCGCGATCCCATGCGGTGAGGTCCGTCTGCTGCGAGCCGACGTGGAACGACACACCGTAGGAGTCGAGGCCGAGCGATTTTGCATGACGCAGCACGTCGATAGCCATGGCAGGCACGCAACCGAACTTGCGCGACAGTGGCCATTCAGCACCTTCACCATCGGTCAGAACGCGGCAGAACACGCGGCTGCCGGGAGCTGCGCGCGCAACCTTTTCGACTTCTTCAACGCAATCAACGGCAAAGAGGCGGATGCCCAGCTCGAAAGCACGCGCAACATCGCGCTCCTTCTTGATGGTGTTGCCATAAGAGATGCGGTTTGGCGTTGCGCCGGCTTCCAGTGCCATTTCGATTTCGGCAACCGATGCCGTATCGAAGCACGAGCCAAGCGATGCAAGAAGACGCAGGACTTCAGGTGCAGGATTTGCCTTCACAGCATAGAAAATGCGCGAGTAAGGCAATGCCTTTTCAAAATTCTGATAGTTTTCGCGCACGACGTCAGTGTCCACGACGAGGCAAGGGCCATCTGGGCGGCGGGTGTTGAGGAAGTCAATAATACGCTGAGTTGCCATGGTCGTTCTCCCGCGCGGCTTGATTGGCCGCATCTAGAGCGCAACCCTTTTCGGAATTGCGCAGAAAAAACACTTAGGGAATCAGACCGGGTCCCCCATGGACCCGAAAATTCTCTAAGAGACAAAGTAAGCATAAGCGCATCCGCGGTGAGGCCAGCCTTTGGAGGTGCTGAGGTCACGCGAAAACTCATGCGGCGATGGAACAACGCTAAATCCGCGTTACTCCGCTTTGTCTGCCTTGGATTGGAATTGGAGAACCGCATCCGCACTTCTGGCAATGAAGGTGTGCCTCTTCAGTAATTCCGGCTTTTGGACAGCCGAAAGACACTAGAAAGGCCCGCACCGTCGTTGCTTCAAGATGTCCTTGATCTGGCGGTTGGCCTACAGATCAACTGGAGCGGTTAGGTCCAGGTACCGTACCGAATTCCTCACCATTCGAGGATCGGCGGACACCCACAGGCACGTGCGACTTTGGGCAAGGGCGATATAATCCCAAACATGTGTTCATTCAATGACAAATCAGGGCCGAGCGAAAATAATTTTTAGGGGGCTCAACGCATTCACTGTGCTTGCCATTGTTCAATATTAGTGAAACAATCTACCGTATAAATTTCTCTTTTCTTAACCATAAATGCTGATTTCGACAGCAAGTCGTGAACAATGACCAGCCTCGATTCCTTCAACGCCCTCATCACAAAAGCTGAAATCGCACCTGCACCTTCGGTCAATGGCGCTCTTCAGGGCGCAACTTTGGCAGTCAAAGACATTTATGATGTCGCAGGAATGAAAACAGGCTGCGGTAATCCGCAGATTTTGGCCGAATCAGTTGCAGCCGAAAAATCGGCGCCCGTCGTCGAGAAGCTGCTCGCGGCGGGTGCAACAGTGATCGGCAAAACGCAGACCGATGAGCTGGCCTTCTCTTTGATGGGGCAAAATTCGCATTTCCCCTACCCGATCAATCCCGCAGCGCCCGACCGCGTTACCGGTGGGTCTTCATCCGGGTCTGCGGCGTCGGTCGCCGGAAAAATCGCAGATATAGCGCTCGGCTCTGATACCGGCGGTTCAATCCGCGCGCCTGCCAGCTTCTGCGGGCTGATCGGCCTGCGTACCACACATGGGCGCATTCCGCTTGAAGGCATCATGCCGCTTGCGCCTTCGCTCGACACAATCGGCTGGTTTGCCCGCGACATCGCGCTTTATGAAAAGGTCGGGCAAGTTCTGCTCGGCGATGATGAGCAGAACTTCAGCTTCTCGCAGCTTCTTTATATGCCTCTTCTTGAGCATCTGCTGCTCGATCATCCTGAAACAGACAGCTATCGCGCCATGTTTGCGAAAGTGCGTCCGCATTTTGCAAGTCTTAAGGCTGCCAGCCAGTCAACCTTGTCAATCGACGAACTCTATCTCACCTTCCGCCAGATACAGGGCTGGGAAGCATGGAACACGCATGGTGCGTGGATTTCATCCGGTGATCGCAAGCTTGGCCCCGGCGTTGCGGACCGTTTTGCGTACGGCTCGGAAATCTCCGACGAAGCAGTAGCCCGGCATCGCATCCGCCGTGCGCGTTTCACACAGGAATTGGGAACAATCATCGGTGACAACGCGGTTCTGGCACTGCCAACCGTACCGGGTGCAGCACCTTTCGCAAACGAACCATTCGAGAGCCTGCAAGCCTATCGGGAACAGGCTCTGCGCCTACTTTGCCTTTCCGTGCTATCCGGCCTGCCACAGATTACTGTTCCACTGGGACAGGTTCACGGCGCGCCATTTGGCATCTCATTCATTGGCCCACGCGGCAGCGACCGGGCGCTTATTGCGCTTGGCCGAAACATTCTCGAAAAGCAGGACTAGACCATGGACACCCTCACACGTATGCGCGCATTCATCGACGTGGTTGAAGCGGAAGGTTTTTCGGCTGCGGCGCGAAAGATCGGACGCTCCAAGGCGCTGCTTTCCAAATATGTGCGTGAACTTGAAGACGAGCTTGGCGCCCGTCTTTTGAACCGCACCACGCGCCAGTTCTCGCTGACAGAAGCCGGACACACCTATTATCACCGCGCTGTCGAGATCATCCGCGAGATCGACGCGCTTCAGGATGCCGTCAGCGAAACAAGTTCAGACGCGCGCGGACGCATCAAGCTTTCAGCGCCGCGTACCTTTGCCGATGCGGTGATCGGGCAATCGCTGATCGATTTCTGTCTTGCCCATCCGGAAATCGTGCTCGACGTGCGGCTGGATGATCGTTTCGTTGATATGGTGGAAGAAGGCTTCGACCTTGCAATCCGCATCACGCGTTTGCAGGATTCCTCGCTCATTGCCAAAAGGCTGTCACCGTTCCATTCCGTTTTGTGCGGTGCGCCAGAGCTGATTGCGCGCGTTGGCAAGCCCGAACGCCCGGAAGATCTGCACGACAAGCCTTGCATCATCGACACCAATGCCCGCTCACGCAACAACTGGCATTTCCGCAATACCGACGGCTCGATGATGACGGTGACGGTCAATGGCCCAATCGAAGTCAACAGTCCGGTTGCGACCAAGACCGCCGCAATTGCCGGACTTGGATTTTGCTCGCTTCCAGCCTTTATTGCGGAAGAAGAGATCGAGCGCGGCAGGCTCATTCCCTGCCTCGATGAATTCATCGTAAGGGATGGCGGCATCTATGCGGTCTATCCGCATCGTCGCTATTTGCCAGCCAAAATCCGCGCTCTCGTCGACTTTCTGACCCAGTGGTTCAAGGAACGCGAAATGCAGGGCGACACAAAACTGTAAAAGATCACGGTATAAAAGGCGGCGCTTGCGTCACTTGTCCTACTTTTGCCGCCTTCACCCTTATGCCTTGCAGATGAATTCACGGAACCCGTATATGCTTGATTTGCGCTCATGGCTGAAAAGCCCCTTTGGCCTTGCCGTAACACTGGCGACAGTGTTTGCGCCTCTGGCCGCGAGAGCGCACCCGCATGTCTTTGCCGATGCAAGGCTGGAACTGACAATTGCACCGGACGGCACGGTTGAACAGCTCGCCCATATCTGGCGTTTTGATGATGTGTTTTCATCAACGGTTCTGATGGAGTTTGACAAGAATGGCGATTTGCAGCTCGACAAGAACGAGCTGATCGACCTTGGCCATGTCATCAACAGCTCCATCGCCGAGTTCAAATATTTTCAGACCGTGCTTGCCGATGGCAAGGACGTTAAAATGGCGCGTCCGAAAGATCTGGCAGCTGACTTCTCCGACAATCATCTGATGATCGTTTTCACCAGCAAGCCTGAAAAACCACTCAAGCTTGAACCCGGACACAAGGTCAGTTTCGGCGTTTACGATCCGACCTTTTATACGGCCATCGATTATGTGAGTGATAATGAGCTGGTCGTCAAAGGTCTGCCTGCAGGCTGCAAGTCTGAGGTCATTCGCCCTAATCCCGATGAAGCGCTTGCGCAAAATCAGGGCACACTGACCGAAGCCTTTTTCAACGATCCGGCAGGCACAGACATGTCGAAGATTTTCGCCACGCGCCTTGAGATAGACTGCGAGAAAAAAGGATAATCAGCCTTATGAAGAAAACGGTCCGTTTCATTCTCACAGTCAGCCTCATGATGATCGCCGCCCAGGCTTGGGCGCAATCATCTCTGGGCATCGGTGCCAATGAAGTCGCCATGAAACCGACCGGACCTTTTGCGCATATCATTCTGTGGATGAATGAACAGCAGCGCAACTTCTATCTCGCCATGACAACCGCGCTCAAAGCCATGCGGGAAGACCCATGGCAGGCATCCGTGCTTATCGGCCTCTCCTTTGTTTATGGTATTTTCCATGCTGCTGGTCCCGGCCATGGCAAGGCGGTCATTTCGTCTTACATGATCGCCAATGAAACGGCATTGAGACGCGGTATTTTCCTGTCTTTCGTCTCGTCGCTGCTACAGGCGATCATGGCGGTGTTTGTCGTGGGACTGGCCTGGCTTGTGCTGCGTGGCACCGGCATTTCGATGAACCAGACCGCGCGCTATATGGAAATTGCCAGTTTCGCGCTGGTGCTGTTCTTTGGCCTGTGGTTGCTTGCACGCAAATTGCCGCTTCTGTTCAAGAAGCGTGACAGTGCTGAGCCTTCCCCGACGAGCGCGCTTTTTGCAGCAGCGCCTCAAACGGCAATGGCCAGCGGTCCAGCCTGGCAGGGCAGCGTTTCACAAAGCACGCGTGCGCTCGGCACCACCAACACGGTCAAGCTCAACTACAAGCCTGCCAATGCCGCGGCCGATCACGTCTTCATCGGTGAGGGTGATATCTGTGCCGATTGCGGGAACGCCCATATTGCCGATCCATCGACGCTCGGCGACGATTTCAACTGGAAGACGGCATGGTCTGCGATTTTCTCTGTCGGCCTGCGCCCATGTTCCGGCGCGCTGATCGTGCTCACCTTCGCGCTTCTCAATGGTCTGATGGTTGGTGGCTTGCTCTCGGTCTTTGCGATGGCCTTTGGCACATTTCTGACCGTCGCATTTCTCGCAACCCTGGCCGTCACCGCCAAGAACACGGCATTGCGCTTTGCAGGCAGCAGCGCCATGTCCGGTCGCTTGAAAGCGGCGATTGAAGTAGGCGCAGCACTGTTTATAGCGCTGACCGGCGCTCTGCTGCTTAGTGCTGCACTCGTAGGTTAGTCCTTATTCTGGCGGCGCGAACGCAGCCAGAATATGCCAAAGAAGCTGAGTACGAAGAGTATCCCGAAAATAACCGCGGCGATGTGCGAGCGTTCGCCAAGCGCGATCATGATGGTTGGCAAGTAATAAGCGAGCACGCCAAAACCAACCAGGATAATGGCTGCGGCAATTGCCGGATTGTTCTTCTTCGGTTCAGCCGCCAATGCGAAAATCCTCTAATTTTCTGATCTGCTGACCGTCACTATCAAAGTTTGTCGGCGCAAGCCATGCCTGATAAGCTTGTTCCAGCGCTGGCCATTCGCTGTCGATGATCGAAAACCATGCAGTGTCGCGGTTGTTGCCCTTTGTCACCATATGTTGGCGGAAAATGCCTTCAAACTGGAAGCCGAAACGTTCCGCTGCGCGCTTGGACGGCGCGTTGTTATCATTGCACTTCCACTCATAGCGGCGATAGCCAAGCTCATCGAAAACATACTGCATGAACAGGAACTGCGCTTCGGTGGCAGCCGGTTTACGCGAGATGAGCGGTCCCCAATAGATGTTCCCGATCTCGATGGCACCATGAACCGGATCAATACGCATCAAGGCCTGACGACCGGCAACCTTGCCGCTGGCCTTGTCGATGACCGCAAAGAATAGAGGATCTTCGCTGCCCGACACCTTTTCGAGCCACGGCTCAAACGCTTCGCGCGTTGCAGGCGGAACTTCGAACAGCCAGGTAAACCGCTGATCCGCATCTTCAACGGAAGAGGCCGCAAACAGCTCGTCACCGTGCCGGGCGGCATCCAGTGGTTCAAGCCTCACATAGCGGCCTTCCAGCACTTTGCGTTCAGGCTTCGGGCGTGGTGTCCAATCTCGCAAATCAGTCATTTTATGCTCCCATCTGATAGAGACAGGAGCATAAAAGGTGCATGACGAAAACCGGATTATTGTCTCAGTTTAATTTTTCTCTTATTGCGGCACGATCCACGGAGACCGCTTTGACGAGCGCTACGACATGATCGCCCACTGCAAGGCCCAGATCATCGACCGAACGTCGCGTCAGTCGCGCACCCAGACGCCGCCCCTGAAAGTCGAGCGCGACGTGAGCATTCGGCCCTTCTCCCGCTTCAATCGCCACAATGGAAACCGGCAGCACGTTGCGGATACTGATCGCATCAGGTGCCTTGCGCGCAATGGAGACATCGCGTGCGCGAACCCGAAGGCGCACATGCATGTTCTGTTTAAGCCCGGCATCGCTGAGCTGGAATGTCGTCCCGCCAAGATCGATTTCGGCAAGCTTGTAGCGCTCATCATAAGCTGAAACCGAGCCTTCAAGCAGCACACCAGCGCCCTCGCCGTCCCCATCAATCAGCGGGAAAATCTCGGCAGCCTCGCCGCTGGCTTTCACCTTGCCCCCCGATAGAAGGACGATTTCATCGGCAAGCCGCGCAACCTCGTCAATCTCGTGGCTGACATAGACGATCGGCACATGGCTTTCATCACGAAGCCGCTCGATAAAGGGCAAAATCTCCTGCCTGCGTGCATGATCCAGCGAGGAAAGCGGCTCATCCAGCAGCAAAAGTGCCGGATCAGACAAAAGCGCACGACCAATGGCCACACGCTGGCGTTCGCCGCCCGAAAGAGTTGCCGGACGACGATCCAAGAGATGATCGATACCAAGCAGCGCTACTACCTCGTCAAAGCTGCGGCTGTTCTGGCGTTTTCCGGCCCAGCGCGCATAAGTGAGGTTTCGCTTCACGCTCATATGCGGAAACAGCCGCGCTTCCTGAAACACATAGCCGATACGGCGTTTTTCAGGTGGCAGGTTGATACCCTTTTCGGCATCGAAAAGCGTGAAATCACCGACGGCGATGCGCCCGCTTTCCGGACGCAGCGTTCCGGCAATCATCTTGAGAAGCGTTGTTTTGCCAGCGCCCGAATGGCCAAACAGAGCCGTAACGCCCCAACGGGCGGCAAAATCTGCTTCAACCGCAAATTTGCCATTGCGGCCAGCGACGGAAACTTCAAGACCGCTCATTTCGCTTCTCCTGCAAGCCTGCGCTGCAACCATTCAGACAACACCACGGCAGCAATGGAAATGGCTGCAGAAATCGCTATCAGACGGAAAGCTTCGGCGTCGCCTGTGGGCGTCTGCAATAGGGCATAGATCGCCAGCGAAAGGGTCTGCGTTTCGCCCGGAATGTTGGAAACAAAGGTGATGGTCGCGCCGAACTCGCCCAGCGCCTTGGCAAAGCCAAGCACCGCACCCGCCAGAATGCCCGGCAGCAAGGGCGGCAAAATCACCGTGAAAAAAGCAATAAACCTGTTGGCGCCCAACGTGCGCGCCGCTTCCTCAAGCCCACGATCAAGCCCTTCAATCGAAAGGCGAATAGGGCGAACAAGCAATGGAAACGCCATGACGCCTGCAGCAAGAGCTGCACCGGTCCAGCGGAAGGAAAAGGAAAGGCCAAGCCATTCCTGCAACGGCGCGCCAAGCGCACCACGCGATCCAAACAGGATCAGCAGAAGATAACCCGTCACCACCGGCGGCAGAACCAGCGGCATGGTGACAATAGCCTGTACCAGAGACTTGCCCGGAAAATTAAACCGGGCAAGAATCCACGCAACAAGAAAGGCAATTGGCAGAGCGACAACAATAGCGATCCCGGCAACCCGGAGCGACAGAGCAACAATCTGCCAGACATTGCCTTCCATCATTACTGAGCGGCCTCTGCAGCGCCTACAAAGCCCTTGTCCTTGATGATCGCCTGGCCGGCATCGCTTTCAAGGAACGCAAGGAATGCCTTGGCAGCATCATTTTCGTTCTTTGCAATCAGTGCTGCAGGATAAAGGATTGGAGCATGGCTCGAAGCCGGGAAGCGATAGGCTTCAACGAGTTCAGGCGCAGCCGCACGATCCGATGCATAGACGATTGCAGCCTTCACTTCGGCGCGGCTCACATATTGCAGCGCAACGCGCACGTTTTCGGTGAAAACGGCGTTCTTTTCGATGTCTTTCCAGATATCGAGCTTTTCAAGCGCTGCCTTGCCATATTTGCCAGCAGGAACGTTCGACGGATCACCCATTGCAAAACGGCCAGCGCTGAGCAATTCCTTGGCTTCACCCTTCGGCGTTTCCTTCTGCGTTGCAATCACCAGCGCGTTGCCCGCAATCACCTTGCGCGATGCCTTGTCGATCAGGTCGGCTTTCTCGACATAATCCATCCAATCGAGATCAGCAGAAATGAAAATCTGTGCCGGAGCACCCTGCTCGATCTGTTTTGCCAGAACCGAAGACGAAGCAAAGGAAGCCACAACTTCCGTGCCGTCCTTGGCCTTGATCTGCTTGGCGGCTTCCTCGATCACATCCTTCATGCTGGCTGCAGCAAAGACCGTGACCTTTTCGGCAGCATGAGCAACCGATGCAGCACCGGCTGCAACCGTAATAAGAAACGCAGCGATAAGTTTTTTCATTGTCGACCTCCATAGAGCCCGTATTTCGGGCAAACATCATCACACGCCGGAAAAAATCCGCCGCCGTTTGTTCGAGCATCAAGACCTGTCGAGATGCTCAACTTGCGATGATGGGTATGATGGAGGCAAACGCGACCCGGATGCCGTCAGACCCTTTTCACACGGGCGTCCATCCAAAAGCCGCCCAGAATTTCCGTAACGAATTCATATCGTTCCGAAAACATGGCCACCTTAAAGGGGAGTATTAGCTTTGGCTAGTGCTGATAAGAATGATGCGGCAAAAGAACCGCAACGTCCTATATTTTAACGTCCGATGTGCTTGTGGCTTGAGCCACGTAGCTTGGCGAGCTTGACCTGCTTTTCGCGCTCCGCGAAACGTGCGCGATCTTCCGGCGTGCGTTCGTCATAACAACCAGCGCAGGAAATGCCTTCCTCGAAGAACTGCGAAAGCTTGTCTTCTGCAGTGATCGGACGGCGGCAGGCGCGGCAAAGCTCGATATCGCTTTCCGTCAGACCATGACCGATTGCAACGCGTTCATCGAACACGAAGCATTCGCCGTTCCACATGCTTTCTTCTTTTGGCACGTCTTCGAGATATTTCAGAATACCGCCCTTGAGATGGAAAACATCATCAAAGCCGAGCCCCTTGACGAAGGCCGTTGCCTTCTCACAACGGATGCCACCCGTGCAGAACATGGCAATCTTCTTGCCTTCAAGCTTGTCGCGGTTCTGCTCCACCCATTCCGGAAATTCGCGGAATGTTTTGGTGTTCGGGTCAAGCGCGCCTTCAAAAGTACCAATGGCATATTCATAATCGTTGCGCGTATCGACAACGACCGTGTCTTCATCGGCAATCAGCGCGTTCCAATCCTTGGGCGCAATATATGTGCCAACGCTTTTCAGCGGATCAATGCCATCAACGCCCATGGTGACGATTTCACGCTTCAAACGCACCTTCATGCGATAGAACGGCATTTCAGTCGCATTGGAATATTTGAGTTCCGGATTGGCAAGGCCGGGAACTGCAGTAATGTATTTTACGAGCTTTTCGATTGCTTCAGCAGAGCCTGCAACCGTGCCATTAATACCCTCTGCTGCAAGCAACAGCGTCCCCTTGATGCCATTCGTGCAGCAAAGTTCGGCCAGCGGCTCGCGCAGGCTTTCATATTGCGGCAGCGGCGCAAAGCAATAAAGGGCAGCAACAGTAAAAGGCAGATTGCTCATCGTTCGATCTCTTCCAAATTTCCTTCGAACTAGTCCTCGAACGCGGCAAATTCAAGTTATTTATCCCCCTCCTCTCAAGACAAGCGAAAATCCGGCTTCGATAAACGCGGTTTGCAAGAGGAGAAACCTGTTGTTCGATACAGAAAGTTTTGCAGAAATCATCTCATTGGCAAGGCAAGCCGGAATTGATCCGGCAGCGCTTCTGGCTGTGGCTGAAGTGGAAAGTGGCGGTCGCGCGCTTTTCGACGTTAACGGCAAAAAAGAACCGGCAATACGCTTTGAAGGCCATTATTTCGACCGCAGGCTTGCAGGCCGTATTCGTGATCAGGCGCGTCAAGCCGGATTATCAGCGCCGGAGGCAGGGCGCGTGCGCAATCCGAAGACCCAGCGCGAACGCTGGCTTTTGCTTGAGCGGGCCGTGTCTATCCATAAGAAGGCGGCGCTTGAATCCACCTCATGGGGACTTGGTCAGGTGATGGGCGCCCATTGGGAATGGCTGGGCTATAGCAGCATTGATGAACTGGTGGCGGAAGCACGCAGTTCTGTCGGTGGACAGGTCAGACTGATGCTGAATTTCATCGACAAAGCCGGGTTGAAGACAGCACTGGAGCAGAAAGACTGGCGCAATTTCGCACGCCGCTACAACGGGCCAGCCTTCACACGCAATCAATATGATAGCCGCATGGCCGCAGCCTTTGAACGCTGGAACCGCAGCATCAGTCATATACTGCAAGCGGCATAACGCTACCGCCCCGCACATCGGTGTTGATGTGCGCGGTAGACAAACAAGGCCATGCACTTTAAATCGATTTTTACCCGCACACTCAAGCAGAAGAGCAAGCTCATGCCGCAGAAAACCGATCTTCTCGTTCCCGTCCTGCAAGGCCAACCAGTCATTCCCGTCTTGCTGATTGACAAGGTTGAACATGCGGTTCCGCTGGCACGCGCGCTGGCCAAGGGTGGATTGCCAGCAATCGAAATCACCCTGCGCACGGCTGCGGCACTCGACGCCATTCGCGCAGTCGCATCTGAAGTGCCCGAAGCAATCGTCGGTGCAGGCACCATTCTCAATGCAAAGCAATATGAGGAAGCAGCCAAGGCCGGTTCGCGCTTCATCGTAAGCCCAGGCGCGACGAAGTATATTCTCGCTGCAGCCGATGACAGTGATGTGCCTCTGCTGCCTGCGGCCATCACCCCGAGCGAAATGCTCGCCCTTCGCGAAGAAGGCTACACGCATCTCAAATTCTTCCCGGCAGAACAGGCAGGCGGCGCACCATTCCTGAAAGCCCTGTCCTCGCCACTGGCCGGTACAATCTTCTGCCCGACCGGCGGCATCAGCCTTGCCAATGCGAAGACCTATCTTTCGCTGCCAAATGTGGTCTGTGTCGGTGGCTCATGGGTTGCACCGAAAGAACTGCTGGAAGCGGGCGACTGGGACGGCATCACCAAGCTTGCCGCGGAAGCCGCAGCCTTGAAGGGCTAAACGTTAAACAGCCAAATAAAAAAGGGGCCTTTACGGCCCCTTTTTTCTTATCTTGGTCTCGCGGACGATCAGTTCGTTTCGGTGAACTTCGCTACCGTCAGGAAGGTAACGGCATTGCCGCTGAACTTATTTGAGCGGTCGCTTGGCAGGTCGCCACGCTGGAAGCCAGCGGTGTAGACCATTGCCGGTGCCGATCGCATCGCATCGTTGCGCAGAACCGGATTGGTTGCAGGTGCATTCTGCGCGACAGAATCTGTCGACATTGCAATGGTCGAGGTTGGCATCGCCGCCGGCTGCACGACAGCACCTGGACGAGCGCTTGCTTTTGCAACGCGACGAGCACCCTTGGCAGTCGTTCGGACGCCGGTTGCTGCAGCATCACTTGCAGCAGCAATCTGCTGACGGGTTGGAGCCTTGACCTGCTTGGCAACGGAAGCTGTCTTCACCGGAGCAATGCGATCATGTGCAGCTTTTGCAGGAGCTGGAGCTTCTGATGCAGCATTGGCCACAGGCTTCGTGTCGAAATCGTCATCTGGCGGTCCGATCAGCTCGCCAATCTCATCCTTGCGGGAAAGCATGGCAAGCTGTGTATCGTCGCGTGGGGCAGTCTTTGGCAGCGGGAATGCTGCTGTTTCACCCGGCTGCGGCACGCTTGCGCTTGCATCTGCGACAGCTGGAGCCGCGTCCTGCGGGTTGTTGACGAGCTGGGCAATCGCATCCTGCGGACGATCAGGCCGCGCCGAAGGGATGGCTGCAGAAGCAAGCTGAACGCTATCGGCTGCCTGCTGAGGACGTGTCGATGGAATTGGAACAAAACCGTTCATCAGCGGCGAAGCACCTGCATCAGCAACTTGAGCCGTGTTTGCATCAACCGCGGCACGCGCCGCCGCAGCTGCTGCGTCGCCAGTCTGTTCAGCGGCAGCAAGGGCTACAGCATCCTGAGGAGCGGTCGCTGGCTTGCGCGCTGGAATTGGCACATTGAGCGCTGCCATTGGCACTTCTTCAGCCTGCGGCGCTTCAACCGCAGCTTCCGGACGTGGCGCCTGCATCGGCACCGGCGCATCGCGGGCTGGCAGAGCTGCAACCATGGTTTCAGCCTGTGGCGTCTGTACTGGTGCGGCAGGTGCCGGAGCCTGACGTGCAGGAACGGCGCGGGCTGGACGGGCCGCAGCTGGCGCTACATCGCCATTATCTTCTTCTTCGTCAGCACCGCCGCCACCAAAGAGCGCGCCGAACAGCGTCTTGCTCTTACGTGGTGCCGAGTTGCTGGCCATCATGACGTTGCCGCCACTGGCTTTCTGCCTTTCAATCATCGCAAGTGCCTGCTCATAGCCCGGCAATGGCTTGCCGTCTGCTGGAATGTGAGCAGTCTTACCATCCGGGAACAGCGCTAACAGCTCGCGGCGGCTCATGCGTGGCCACGAGCGGACATTGCCAACATCCATATGGGTGAAAGGCGAGCCGGAACGTGGGTAATAGCCTACACCGCCGACCTGATAACGCATACCAATGGCACGCAGCTTTGCAAGCGGAACACCCGGAATGAAAAAGTCCATCGCGCGGCCAAGCGTGTGCTGGCTCTTCTTGGCCACACCGCTGGTCTTGGAGCGCAGCATGTTATTGGTTGCAGGGGAACGATAGGCGGAAACAACGGTGATATACTGATTTGAACCGGTCGAACGATAAACCTGCCAAACCAGATCGAACAGGCGCGGGTCCATCTTGGTTGGCTCGTTGCGACGCCAGTCACGCAGGAAGACGTTCAGCTTCTTCAGACCATCAGGCAGGAAGCGACCATTCTTCTTGAAGGTGATTTCGGCCTTCTCGCCGGTGTGAACATAATAAAGCTTGAGCGTGCGCGTTTCGGCGGATGCCTGCGCCGGTGCGAATGCAGTCACGACCGCCGCTGCAACCAGAGAGGCGGAAACAGAAGAACGAACCTTAAATACGGAAGCAGACAATCCAGTCCAGACTTTCGCAAAGCGCGCTTTAATGGTCGATATGCTGCTCATTGAATTATATCGCCTTACCGTGTTGTCCGCCCTAAGGGCCGTATCAGAGATCGTAGAAACGAATATGCGTGAGCCCTGATTGTCGGATTTAATGGTTAATGGACGCTTAGTGAACAACAAATGAGGAAACACCATGGCAAAAAAGACACACAGGCGCATCTATTTTCGTCATGGTAAAAAAATTATTAACAATCTTCCGCGATGCTAACATTCTGGCAACACCAACAGGTACTGCTTCTTAAATTACTAAATTTCAATAAGTTAAAGAGTTTTAGCGGCTCGCAAACCGGCCGGATTGGGCATCAAAATGGTCATCTGCGTCGTCGCGACCCTTGCCAGCTATTGACGCCACATCGATGCCATATTCCTTCAATTTTCGGTACAGCGTGGTCCGTCCGATGCCCAAACGGCGCGCGACTTCACTGATTTGGCCATCGTAATGCGCAATTGCGAAGCGGATCATCTCTTCTTCGGTTGCAGCAAGCGTACGAACTTCGCCGTCCCGTGTCGTGCCGCTGATCGCGCCCGAACTTGATACTTTGCTGTTCTGAAGCGACGTTCCACCGTCCGTAGACTGTCCACGAACAATACCTGTATCGAGACCCATATGTCGGAAATGTCGAACCGTTAATGCATGTTCATCGCACAGAAGTACGGCATGATAAATTGCATTTTTCAGTTCCCGAACATTGCCGGGCCAATCGTAGGTCTTCAGCCCCTCAAGTGCATAGGGTGTGATGCCCGTAATATGCCCCAGCCGTTCTTCGCTGGCAAAATGCATCAGAAACTGATGCGCGAGGATTGGAATATCCTCAATGCGATTTCGCAACGACGGCATCTCAATCGAAAACGATGAAATGAGATGATAAAGCCCGGGATGAAACCGGCCCATATGCACAAGCTCGGCCAAGGAATGACTGTTTGAAGCAATGACGCGTGTGTTGGCCAAAAGATCGGCACTTTCACCAGCGGTCACATATTGCGAGGCTTGCATGAGTTCAAAGAGACGAAGCTGCGTGCGATAAGGCAGCGCACTGATCTCATCAAAAAACAAAGTTCCGCTCTGCGCCTCTGCGATTTTACCCGCAATCTGGATTGGCGTCTCAACGGAATTGATTGGTCTTGCTCCTGAATGCCCGAACAGCAGTTGGTCGGCATTGCTTTTTGCAAGAGAACGGCAATCGATGGCGACAAATGGGCCCTGCCAACGTGTTCCACCACTGCTGATAGCCCGCGCCAGAGTTTCCTTGCCTGTACCGACTTCGCCTTCGATGAGCAATGGCGTATCAAGCGGCGTCACACGACGCGCCAGCATGGCCACTTTCTCCATCTCCGGGCTCTTCGTCACCATATCGGAAAGCAGAATATGTGATTTCTGCGAGGAACGCGTGCGCTTGAGTTCCTGTGTCAGCGAATCGAGTTTGAAAGCATTGGCAACCGATACCTGCATTCGCTCGAACACGACGGGCTTGGTCATAAAGTCGACGGCGCCCAGTCTGATAGCCTGCATGGCTTTTTCGAGGTCGTCGTTCTGCACCAACACGATAACGGGAATATTAATGCCCGCTTCACGCATTTTTGTCAGGACAGCGCAGCCATCCATGTCTGGCATGGTCAGATCGAGAAGTATAAGCGCAATGTCTTTGCGGGTGCTGATGAAACCGAATGCACTCGTGCCACCATCTGCAAGAATGGTCCTATGCCCCATGCGCAGCACAGCCGTTTCAAGGCTGCGGCGTTGTATCGGATCATCATCCGCTATAAGAATACGCGTACTCATGGGTGCTTCACTACCAGTGGTATATGTCTCGGAACATCCCAATATCTAGTATGTGTCATATTTCGGGCGCGTCATTTGGAGCATCGTTCCTTATGAAAGCAAGCCCTCATGCATACACATTTACGCATCATCCTCAGAATAGTTCTGTGATCCAGGATAGCGCCTTGCCCCTTGGCGTCTTGAAAAAGACATGCGAGAAGAGGGCAACAGGAGAATGCTATGACCTTTGCCATGAACCGTTTTTCAAAGTCTGTCACGCTCGACACTATGCCTCATATGCCAGCCGGTGATACCGGAACTGCCACGAAGGCCGACCTTGGAAAGCTGCCCGAGTGGAACCTGGCTGACCTCTACCCCTCTGCCGAGAGCGCTGAACTGAAAGCCGATCTCGAAAAGGCGGCAAAGGATGCAGCCGATTTTGAAACCCGCTGGAAGGGCAAACTCGGTGAAGAAGCGGCAAAGGCCAATGGCGGAAATTTTGCTGATGCGATCAAGGAATATGAGGGTCTAAGCGAACTCATGGGCCGCATCGCTTCCTTCGCGGGCCTTTATTACTACGGCGACACCACCGATTCCAAGCGCATGAAACTGTTCGGTGATGTGCAGCAGAAACTGACTGACGCCAACACGCCGCTGATTTTCTTCAGCCTCGAAATCAACCGCATCGATGACGACGTGCTTGAAAAGGCGATGGCCTCCAATCCCTTGATCGGCCACTACCGCCCATGGCTGGAAGATTTGCGCCTCGACAAGCCATATGAGCTTGACGACAAACTGGAACAGCTTTTCCACGAAAAGTCGATCACCGGCTACAGCGCCTGGAACCGCCTGTTCGATGAAACCATGTCGAGCCTGCGTTTTGAAATCGATGGCGAAGAACTTGCCATCGAGCAGACGCTCAACATGCTGCAGGATGCAGATGGTGCCGTGCGCAAAAAGGCATCGGAAGCGCTTGCCAAGACTTTCGGCGCAAACCTGCGCACTTTCACGCTGATTACCAATACACTGGCCAAGGACAAGGAAATCTCTGACCGCTGGCGTGGTTTTCAGGACATTGCCGACAGCCGCCATCTTGCCAATCGCGTTGAACGTGAAGTTGTCGATGCGCTCAGCAGTGCCGTCGAAGCTGCCTATCCGCGTATTTCGCACCGCTATTATGCGTTGAAAGCCAAGTGGCTCGGCCTCGAAAAGCTGGAGAACTGGGATCGCAATGCGCCGCTGCCGGAAACACCGCAGGCGCTGATCTCGTGGGATGAGGCGCGCGAAACCGTGCTTTCCGCCTATGGCAACTTCGCGCCTGAAATGGCCGAAATCGCCAAGAAGTTCTTTGACAAGAACTGGATTGACGCGCCAGTGCGTCCGGGCAAGGCGCCGGGGGCTTTTGCGCATCCAACCGTGCCTTCCGCCCATCCTTATGTGCTGCTCAACTATATGGGCAAGCCGCGCGATGTGATGACGCTTGCGCACGAGCTTGGCCATGGCGTGCATCAGGTGTTAGCCGGCGAACAGGGTGCGCTGATGGCATCCACGCCACTCACACTGGCGGAAACGGCTTCCGTTTTTGGTGAGATGCTCACGTTCCGCTCGCTGCTTGAACGCACCACCAACAAGCGCGAACGCAAGGCCATGCTGGCTCAGAAGGCCGAGGACATGATCAATACGGTCGTGCGCCAGATCGCTTTCTACCAGTTCGAGCGTCGTGTTCACACCGAGCGCCGCGAAGGCGAACTGACATCAGAGCGTATCGGCGAAATCTGGATGGACGTGCAGCGCGAAAGCCTTGGCGGTGCGGTCAATCTCAATCCGGGTTACGAAACCTTCTGGACCTATATTCCGCACTTCATCCATTCGCCGTTCTACGTCTATGCCTATGCTTTCGGCGATTGTCTGGTAAACTCGCTTTATGCCGTCTACCAGAACTCGGAAAAAGGCTTCCAGCAGAAGTATTTCGACATGCTGAAAGCGGGTGGCACCAAGCACCACAAGGAACTGTTGGCGCCATTTGGCCTCGATGCAACTGATCCGGATTTCTGGAGCAAGGGCCTGTCGGTGGTGGAAGGCATCATCGACGAACTCGAAGCCATGGAAGACTGAGCAAATTCGTGACCCACAAGGGTTTGAATAGGGGTTTGAATAGGCCGCAAATCCTTTTTCGGGATGACAAGGCGGGCCGCGATGTTTTATTCGCGGCTCCGTCTTCGATTATCCGTGCCGATATGCCAGATACGTTCGAAGCAGCATGGAAGGCCATGCAACGCGCCCACGAAGCGGGCAAATGGCTTGCAGGCTACCTCTCCTATGAGGCGGGCTATCTTCTTGAACCCAAACTGAAAGAGCTTCTGCCGGAAGGTCGCAAAGCGCCGCTTTTATGCTTTGGTGTTTTCGATGGCCCATCAGACCAAGCCTTGCACACGCGCAGCGATGACAACATCACGTACTTAACTGAACCGATCGCCCAATGGTCGCTTGAAGATTACCAGCCGAAGTTTGCACGCCTTCACCAGCATCTGCGCGAAGGCGATTGCTATCAGGGCAATCTGACCTTTCCGGTTCATGCTGAATGGGACGGCGATCCGCTCGTGCTGTTCAACACGCTCGCAAAGCGTCAGCCCGTTCGCTATGCGACCTATTGCGATCTCGGTGGCCCGATCATCCTGTCGCGTTCGCCCGAACTCTTCTTTGAAGTGGATGGCGAAGGCTTTATCGAAACCCATCCGATGAAGGGCACCATGCCGCGCGGTGCCACCCGTTTTGAGGATGAGGCGAACCGCCAGTTTTTGATGAACGATCCCAAAAATCAGGCGGAAAACCGCATGATTGTCGATCTCCTGCGCAATGACATTTCACTGGTCAGCGAAGTCGGATCACTTGATGTGCCGGAAACTTTCCGGGTCGAAACTTATCCAACTGTTCACCAGATGATCAGCCGCGTGCGCGCAAAGCTTAAAGGCAATCTGCCGCTGCGCGCGATTTTTGCGGCACTTTTCCCATGCGGTTCCATTACCGGCGCGCCGAAAATAAGCGCGATGGAAATCCTGCGCAGGCTGGAAACCGGCCCGCGCGACATCTATTGCGGCTCGCTTGGCTGGATCGAGCCGGGTGGACGTATGCGGTTCAATGTTGCCATCCGCACGATCTCGCTTCTTGAGCAAAATCGTGCAATCTTCAATGTCGGGGGCGGTGTGGTCTTCGATTCCACAGCGCAAGCGGAGTATGAGGAATGTCTTCTGAAAGCACGGTTCGCGACGGGACAGCGACCAGCCATGCGGACCCAGACTATCAGCTGATCGAGACCATGCGCTGGGAGCCTCTTTCGGGTATCCTGCGTTGCGATCTTCATATGGCGCGGCTGGAAAACTCCGCGAGAGAGCTTGGCTTCCGTTACAACATGGAAACGGTGCATAAGAAGATCGCCGAGATCAGTGCCGGGGACAGCCCACTCAAACTGCGCCTGACCCTTGCTCCGGACGGTCTCGTCGAGATTGCGGCTTTTCCTTATGAGCCGTTGCAGCCACAGACTGTCTGGCGCATCGCAGTGGCTGAAACGCGTCTGAAGCACGATGATGCATTGCTACGCCACAAGACCACGCGGCGTCAGGCCTATATTTCGGCCCGTGAAGAATATTCGTCAGCCGAGGTGGATGAAGTCATTCTGCTGAACGAACGCGACCAAGTGTGCGAAGGCACCATCACATCGATTTTCCTAGATATTGGCGGCACTACCTGTGTCACCCCCGCCCTTTCCTGCGGCCTGCTTGATGGTGTTCTGCGGCGCGAACTTCTGAACAACAGCGTGGTTCAGGAAGGCGTTGTGACGGTGGATGATCTTAGCCGCGCGCGCAACATTCTTGTCGGCAATTCATTGCGTGGAATGATCCGCGCTCAGCTGGTTACGATATAAATTCGTTAAACACGTATTCATGTCATAGGGTTGTGACGTTTCTTTCTTTCTATGAACCTGTGCTATCGTTGCGAAATTAGCAGTTCTTAGGTCCAGGACCTACTAATTTGACGGAAATGGTGTGAGGCCATCCGTTTGGATACGAGGAGAAAAAGTGAAGGAAATGTGATTCATTTTCGAGCTTTTTCGACAAAGTAGCCGGGCGGATGGACCACATCCTCCGGACACCGAAATGACAGGCGATCTGTTTCGTCAAGCCGCTCGGACGGGGGAACCACCCCGTTCTTCGCGTCTTTCCTTGCAGATCTTGTCATTTCGGGTGCCATTTGCATCAAATTAGTGGGTCCTGAGCCTCAACAGGGAATTGTGCAACGCTGTAGCTTTACAGCAGGAGAGAGAAAGAAAATGGCGAAAGCGAAATGGCCAGTCTATGGCGAAATTACCGGCTCTGTCATCATGATCGGCTTTGGCTCGATCGGGCGCGGTACCCTGCCACTGATCGAACGCCATTTCAAATTCGACAAATCCCGTCTGGTCGTCATTGATCCATCTGAGAAGAACCGCAAGATCCTGGATGACAAGGGTATCCGCTTCATCAAGAACGCGATCACCAAGGACAATTACAAGAAGATTCTTGGGCCTCTGATCAAGGAAGGCGAAGGCCAGCCTTTCATCGTCAATCTGTCGGTCGACACCGGGTCGCTCGATCTGATGCGCTACAGCCGCGAACAGGGCGCACTCTATATTGATACGGTTGTCGAGCCATGGCTTGGTTTCTATTTTGACACCGAAGCAGACAATGCTTCGCGCACCAATTATGCGCTGCGCGAAACCGTTCGCGCTGAAAAGAAAAAAAATCCGGGTGGCCCGACCGCTGTTTCCTGCTGTGGAGCAAATCCCGGCATGGTGTCGTGGTTTGTGAAAAAGGCGCTCATCGATCTCGCTGGCGAACTCAAGCTTGAGTTTGAAGAACCCGCAGCCGATGACCGTCAGGGCTGGGCGAAGCTTATGAAGAAGGCCGGCGTGAAGGGTGTTCATATCGCTGAACGCGACACCCAGCGCGCCAAGGAGCCGAAGCCGTTCGACACCTTCTGGAACACATGGTCGGTGGAAGGCTTCATTGCTGAAGGCTTGCAGCCTGCCGAACTCGGCTGGGGCACTCATGAAAACTGGAAGCCTAAAAACGCCCGCAAGCAGAAGAAGGGCAACAAGGCTGCGATCTTCCTTGAACAGCCCGGCGGCAATACCCGCATTCGCACCTGGTGCCCGACCCATGGCGCGCAGTACGGCCTGCTTGTAACCCACAATGAAGCAATTTCGATTGCCGACTTCTTCACTGTGCGCAGCAAGAAGGGCAAGCTCGAATATCGCCCGACCTGTAACTACGCCTATCATCCGAGCAATGTCGCCATTCTCTCGCTTGACGAAATGTTTGGCGGCAGCGGACGTGCGCAGGCGGTTCAGCATGTGCTGGAAGAAGACGAAATTCTCGACGGCTCGGATGAGCTGGGCGTCCTGCTCTATGGTCACGATAAAAACGCTTATTGGTATGGCTCGCAGCTGAGCGTCGAAGAAGCCCGCAAACTCGCGCCTTATCAGAACGCAACGGGCTTGCAGGTTTCGTCTTCTGTTCTGGCGGGCATGGTCTGGGCTTTGGAAAACCCTGAAAGCGGCATCGTCGAAACCGACGAAATGGACTATCGCCGCTGCCTTGAAGTGCAGCTGCCATATTTGGGACCAGTCAAAGGCTATTATACAGACTGGAACCCGCTGGAAGGCCGTGGTGTCCTGTTCGAAGAAGACCTCGACACCAAAGACCCTTGGCAATTCCGCAACATTCTGGTTCGCTAAAACGAGCCAGATTGCCCGGCCTTTGCCGGGCAATTTCGATTGCGGCAGTTTCGCAACATTTTGGCTATCGTCGTCAAAGGGGCTTGTAATCGTGTAAATTTCCATACATCACACGAGAAACACTCTTATGGAGAAAATGGACATGAAACGCTTCCGCATCATTGGCTCTACGGCAATCGTATCGCTCGCGCTTGCAGGTTGTGTGGCAACCGGCCCTGGCGGTGGTGGCAATGTCCCTGTCGTCAATCGCGCGCCATCCGGTATCGACGGTGCCTGGGTTGATCCGAACGGTATCGTTTCATCCTTCAATGGCGGCATTTTCGAAACCCGCTCGACCGACACCAACGAGAAGCTCGCAGAAGGTAACTATCGTTACCAGTCACCACAGCTTGTCGAAATCGACATGCGCTCGATCGTGCGTGGCACGTCGTCCCGCGTAAACTGCGCTCTCGTTGCACAGAACCAGCTGAACTGCACCTCGTCCGCCGGATCGCGTTTCTCGCTGACCCGTCGCGGCTAAAACCTTCTGATTACCCGTTCCAGACGGCATACGCTTTTAGCGTGTGCCGTTTTTTTATGTGATACTTCCGTAATCTTCAGACAATTCAACTGCCTTAGTCATTGTTAGGATTGTAATTTGCCTTTTTTTCTCTAGTTTTCCGGCAAAGCAGGAGTCGGAATATGAGTGAGACGGATAAAGTGATCGCCACCCCAGCCAGCCATGCTGTAAAGCAACCCAAAGTCGGTGTCTTGCTTGTTAATCTCGGCACGCCGGACGGCACAAGCTATGCCCCGATGCGCCGTTATCTGGCCGAGTTTCTCTCGGATCGCCGCGTGATCGAATGGCCGCGTCTATTCTGGTATCCGATCCTGTATGGCATCGTACTCAACACACGCCCAAAGCGCTCTGGCGCACTCTATGACCGCATCTGGAACCGCGAGAAAAATGAATCGCCACTGCGCACCTTTACCCGCGCGCAGGGTGAAAAGCTTGCGGTCGCGCTGAAAGATCATCCGAATGTCATCGTAGACTGGGCCATGCGCTATGGTCAGCCTTCGATTGAGGAAGTGACGGATCGGCTGCTGAAACAGGGCTGCGAACGCATCGTGATGTTCCCGCTCTATCCGCAATATTCGGCAACGACCACCGCCACCGTAAATGATAAATTCTTTGAAGTGCTGATGAAAAAGCGTTTCATGCCAGCTGTCCGCACGATCCCTTCCTATGAAGTGGAGCCGGTCTATATCGAGGCGCTCGCGCAGTCGATTGAGAAGCATCTGGCAACGCTTGATTTCAAGCCGGAAGTGATCCTCGCTTCTTATCATGGAATCCCGAAAAGCTATTCCGACAAGGGCGACCCGTATCGCGCACAATGCCTTGAAACTTCACGGCTTTTGCGCGCGCGCCTCGGCATGGACGACAAGCAGTTCCGCTCGACTTTCCAGTCGCGTTTCGGACCGGAAGAATGGTTGCAGCCATACACCGACGAAACTCTTGTAGAACTGGCAAAGCAGGGCATAAAATCCGTTGCGGTTCTCAATCCGGGATTTGTGGTGGATTGTCTGGAAACGGTCGATGAAATTGGCCACGAAGCGGCAGAAGAATTTCATGAGGCTGGCGGCGAGAATTTCAGCCATATACCATGCCTCAACGATAGCGAAGAAGGCATGAAGGTTATCGAAACACTCGTCCGTCGCGAGTTGCAGGGTTGGGTTTGATTGAAGGGGTTTGAATAATGACTGGTTTTGACATCACGCTGCTGATTTTAGCCGCACTTGTGCTTGCAACGCTTTTTGCTGGCATCAAGACTGTGCCGCAGGGCTACAACTACACAGTGGAGCGCTTTGGCCGCTATACCCGCACGCTGATGCCGGGCCTCAATCTCATTGTGCCTTTCTTCGACCGTATCGGCGCACGGCTTAACATGATGGAACAGGTGCTCGACGTTCCAACGCAGGAAGTCATCACCCGCGATAACGCCATTGTCGGCGTCGATGGCGTGGCCTTCTATCAGGTGCTCAATGCAGCACAGGCCGCCTATCAGGTTGCCAATCTGCAATATGCAATCCTGAACCTCACCATGACCAATATCCGTACCGTCATGGGCTCGATGGATCTCGATGAACTGCTGTCCAACCGCGACGCGATCAATGATCGTCTGCTGCGCGTTGTCGATGAAGCGGCCCATCCATGGGGCCTCAAAATGACACGCGTTGAAATCAAGGATATCAATCCGCCTGCCGACATCGTCACCTCGATGGCCCGCCAGATGAAGGCAGAACGCGACAAGCGTGCGCAGGTTCTGGAAGCTGAAGGCGACCGTAATGCGCAGATCTTGCGCGCTGAAGGCCAGAAGCAGTCGCAGATCCTCGAAGCGGAAGGCAAGCTGGAAGCCGCCAAGCGCGAAGCTGAAGCGCGCGAACGCCTTGCAGAAGCTGAAGCAAAGGCAACGACGCTGGTTTCCGACGCCGTTGCAAACGGTAATGTTCAAGCACTCAACTACTTCGTTGCGCAGAAATACACCGAGGCACTCGGCAATATCGCCAGTGCCAAGAACCAGAAAGTGGTTCTGATGCCGCTTGAAGCAAGCTCGCTGATCGGCTCACTGGCTGGTATCGGTGCGATTGCCAAGGAAGTGTTTGGCGATGGCAGCCATCCGGTTGACCCAACACCGGCTGCACCAGCTCCACGCACGCGCAGCGTTCCTACCACTCGCAGCTAAAACAGGCAGGGCGTTATGATCATCAATTTCCTGTCACAACTTGGGCTCTGGGGCTGGTTCGTTTTAGGACTTGTCCTGCTCATTCTGGAAATTCTGGCGCCCGGCATCTTCTTCATCTGGTTCGGCCTTGCGGCCCTCGTAACCGGCGTCTTTGCTTTTCTGCTGGGTTCGGTCGTGGGATTTGGCTGGCAGCTGCAGATCGTCCTGTTTCTGGTGCTGGCCGTTATTTTCGTGCTGGCAGGACGCCGCGTTTTCGGCTCCAGCGACCGTCAGGATGAGCCTTTGCTCAATCGTCGCGGCGACCAGCTCGTCGGCCAGCGCGCCACCCTTGCGGAACCTATCGTCAACGGTCGCGGTCGCATCCGTATCAATGATACAACATGGCGCATCAAAGGCCCAGACTTACCCGCAGGTACTGAGGTGCATATCGTGTCGTTTGACCCGATCACGCTTGAGATGGAAGTGGCAGAGTAAGGCAGTAAGGCAGTAAGGCAGTAAGGATAGTGATCCTGCTTGCAGTTTAATGCCGCAAGGCCAGATCAAATCCGCAGCAAAAACATATTGCCCTACTGCCTTACTGCCCTATTCCCCTAACCTCAAGCCACCCCAATCCGCAGCAGATCGTGGAAGTGAACGAGGCCAATTGGGCGGTTGTCTTCAACAACGATCAGCGCGCCGATATGCTTTTCATTGATGAGGCTGAGTGCTGCGCTCGCCAGCAAATTCTTATCAATCGTCCTTGGCTTCCGCGTCATGATGTCATCAACGGTCAGCTCTGAAAGATTGCGGCTCAGATTGCGCGAAATATCACCATCAGAGATAAAGCCTGCCAATTGACCGTCCTGATCGACAACGATCACACAGCCAAAACTCTTTTGCGCCTGCACCTTCATAGCGTCCGTCATCAATGTACCCACATTGACCAGCGGCAGACGGTCGCCCTTATGCATGATCTCACGAACATGGACGAGACTTGCACCGAGCGAACCGCCCGGATGGAAGGTTTTGAAGTCTGTCGGGCTGAAACCACGCGCTTCGAGAAGCGCAATTGCAAGCGCATCGCCAATGGCCAACTGCATCATCGTTGATGTAGTCGGCGCCAAACCATGTGGACAGGCTTCCTGTGCTTTTGGCAATAACAACACGACATTCGCCGCACGTCCAAGAGCCGATTCCTCACCCGCAGTAATTGCGATCAGCGGAATGCGGAAGCGTTGCGAATAATTGACGATGCCCTTGAGTTCCGCCGTTTCGCCCGACCACGAAATTGCGAGAATGACATCATCCGTACCGATCATGCCGAGATCGCCGTGATTGGCTTCCGCCGAATGCACGAAGAAAGCGGACGTACCAGTCGATGCAAAAGTTGCTGCAAGCTTGGTGCCGATATGCCCGCTCTTGCCCACGCCAGTCACCACGAGACGGCCCTTGGAGGCAACAATCGTCCTGACTGCTTCCGCAAAGGGTGCAGCAAGGCCGTTGTTCAGCGCATCTTCAAGCGCTACGAGGCCCGCATTCTCGGTCTTGATGGTGCGCAGAGCCGAGGCAATCGAATCCTCCGCAGGCGCGGCTTCATGTGTCGTGTCGAGCTTTGTCATGACGCCAACGGTTAGCGCCTTCGCTGCTGCTTGTCCAAGCATTTGTTGACGCACAATAACGACGCTCAAAACGCAATCGTCAATAAAGAATTAACCATGTCCGTTTACCGTTCGCTTACCACGTTGCAACGGTTTGAAGACAATATGCTTTTTGCCAATATCCCATCGGGCGGACCATCGCCTTTTGCCCGCAGGCTGAGAAGCCTGTTGCTGGCAGGGGTTGCCCTGGCAGTCAGCAATTCTGCGGCCTTTTCTCAGGACATACAACTTCGCGGCGATCTGGACGAAGACGGTAATCTTCCCATTTCCTCGTCAGAACAGAACGCCAATCGCGATATTGATCCTGCAAATCCGAATGCGCCTGCACAGGATAATCTTGCAGACGATTCCTACACGCCTCCCGCACCGCCTCAGCCCGCTGAACCGGCGCAGGCAGCAACGATTGCCGAAGAAGAAGCACCACGCTTCCTTGCCACCGACAATATGCCCGTCAGCGCGGTCACAACGGAAGAGCAGGACGAAACCGGTCGCGCGCGTCGTGAGAACCTGCCCGCGCTCCCCGAACAGGGTCGCCGTGCAACACAGGAAGCCGATCCATTCGCGCCAATCGGCATTCGTGCGGGCACGTTTGTATTGCGTCCGACACTCGAACAGGGCATTCGCGCCACCACCAATGGTGACAACAGCTCGACCGGCTCCAGCGCCGTGCTGTCGGAAACAACTCTCCGCCTCAATGCAGAATCGGATTGGGGACGCCATCAGGCGAAAATCGATGCTTCCGGCACGATGAGCAAATCAATCTCCGGGCAGGACGTGTCAGAACCTCGCGTTGATGTTCAGGGCAATCTGCGTTTTGATTTGAGCGACCAGACAACCGTGAATGCGGGGGCGGGCTATAAGCTGCGTCGTGAAAGCGCATCAAGCCCGAACGGCGTCACGGACGCTTTGAAGCGGCCGCTCGTTCATACCATCAACGGCAGCCTCGGCATCGAACGCGACACCGGCCTGCTTTTTGGCCGTGCGACGGGTCGCGTCGAGCATGAAATCTATGGCGATGCGGAATTGTCTTCCGGGGGCACGGTCAGCCAGAAGGACCGCGACAATACCTATGCCAGTGTGACGCTGCGCGGCGGCTTCAGCATTTCGCCGGCACTCAAGCCCTTTGCCGAAGTCGAACTCGGCAAGCGCATGTTCGATGATCGCGTGGACAGCAACGGTTATGAGCGTAGCGGCTCGCAATATGCAGTGCGCGGCGGTCTGATGTTTGATCGCGGCGAGAAATTCAACGGCGAATTCTCGGCTGGCTTCATGCGCGTTAACAGCGATGATGCGCGCCTCTCCGATATCAGTGGACCGTCATTGGCTGCGAGCATCAACTGGTCGCCATTGCGCGGCACTGATGTTCAGCTTTTTGCGCAAACCACCGTCGATACATCGACGACGCCGGGAGTCGCCGGGGCGCTTCTGCATTTCGCAAGTATCGAAGTGAAACGTCAGGTGAGATCCGATCTTAGCGTGAACGGCAAGCTTGACCTCAATGTCCGCGACAACAAGGACGGCACTGGCACGGATTACACAGTCGGTGCCCAGATTGGCGCGACATACTGGATCAACCGCTTTGTCGGCATTGATGCACGACTACGGCATGAGTTTCAAACCAGCCAGATTTCTTATCGCGAGTACCACGCCAACAGCATTTATGTTGGCATGAAAATACAGCGATAAAACATGCGCTAAAAAAGGACGGCTTGCGCCGTCCTTTCTGTTTTCAGTCCCACTTCGGGGCCAGTCCGTCCGGGCTGACGATGCGCCCTTCTGTCTTGGCAAGCGCGTGGATTGCCTGCATTTCCGCTTCACTTAAGGCGAAGTCGAAGATGGCGAGGTTTTCTTTGATCCGCGCTTCGCTGACGGTCTTTGACAGTGCAATCACCTTATCCTGCTGCACCAGCCAGCGAAGAACCACCTGAGCAACCGACTTGCCATGGGCGGCAGCAATGTCCTTCAACACCGCGTCGCCGAACACCTTGCCGTCAGCCATCGCATAATAGCCGGTGATCGACATGCCTGCAGCGTGAGCCGCTTCAATCACGGCCTGCTGGTTCAGATAAGGATGATACTCAATCTGGTTCGTCACCAGTGGCAGATCAGACAGCGTCTTTGCTTCCGCCATCAGAGCCGTGTTGAAGTTGGACACACCGATGTGACGCACCTTGCCAGCCTTTGCCACTTCATTCAGCGCGCCGATCTGCTCGGCAAGCGGTACGGCTTCATTTGGCCAGTGCAGAAGCAGAAGATCGACATAATCAGTCTTCAGCTTGGCAAGGCTTTCATCGACAGAATTGATAAAAGCATCGTGCTTGTAATGATCGACCCAGACCTTCGTGGTGAGGAAGATATCGCCACGCTGAATGCCGGAGTTGAAAATGGCTTCGCCGACTTCTGCTTCGTTGCCATAGATCTGGGCTGTATCGACATGGCGAAAGCCAGCCTTGAGCGCATAGGGAACAATGCGCAGCACATCTTCGCCGGGCATACGGAAAGTGCCAAGGCCGAGAGCCGGGATGGTGGCACCATTTGTTGTTACATTATGCATAGTCATTCCTTTTATTTTCAAGCGGTTGCGACGCGGGTTTCGGTGCGGCGATCAAGCACGCCGCTCAAAACTGTGAGGCCAAGAGCACTCGCGACGAGAATTGCACCAACCCAAGGGGTTGAAATGAGACCGAGCTGGCTTTCGACCACCATGCCTCCGAGCCAGGCGCCAAGCGCAATGCCGAGATTGAACGCTGCAATATTCAGCGCTGAAGCGACATCGACAGCCCCCGGACGGTGTTCCTTGGCAAGCTGCACCACATAGAGCTGCAGGCCGGGAACATTTGCGAATTGCAGGAAGCCGAGGGCCGCAAGCGTGATCAGCGTGAAGAGCGGCGACACAGCACTAAAGCTGAACAGCACCAGCACAATCGCCTGCAACACGAACAGAACAGTCAGGGCGCGCACCGGATCGGCGTTTGAAATGCGTCCACCGACAATATTGCCGATGGCAATGGCAATGCCATAAAGCACGAGAATGTAGCTGACGGAATCTGCGGAAAAGCCGGTAATATCCTGCAGGATCGGGGTGAGATAGGTGAAGGCCACAAACGTGCCGCCATAACCAAGTGCCGTCATGCCATAGACAATCAGCAAGCGACCGGAGCCCAGAACACGCAGCTGATCCATGAGCGATGCTGGTTCAGCCTTCGGCAATGCACGCGGCAGAAGTGCTGCAATACCGACGAGAGCCACAAGGCCGATAGCCGAAACAGCCCAGAAGGTTGCACGCCAGCCAAAGTTCTGGCCGATCCATGTGCCTAGCGGCACGCCGGTAACGATTGCAACTGTCAGGCCCATGAACATCATGGCGATAGCCGAAGCGCGTTTGTTTTCCGGCACGAGATCAGCCGCGATGGTGGCACCGACCGAGAAGAAAACGCCGTGCGCAAAGGCAGACAGCACGCGCCCGACCATGAGGATTTCATAGCTTGGGGCGGAAGCGGCAACCATGTTGCCAGCGATGAACAGCGCCATCAGGCCGAGCAGCAATGGCTTGCGTTCAAGACGACCGGTCAGGGCCGTGAGGATTGGAGCGCCAAAGGTGACGCCAAGCGCATAAACGCTGACGATCAATCCGGCGAGCGGCAAAGTGATATTCAGATCCGAAGCGACCGTCGGCAGCAAGCCAACGATCACAAATTCGGTCGTCCCGATCGCATAGGCAGCGATCGTAAGAGCAATGAGAGCGACAGGCATGGGAGGAGTTCCTGTTGTTTAACTTTGTCTCCATATCGCTCTCTGGATATCAAATGATAAGAGTGATAATCTTGCATATAACTATTCATCAAATTCACAGGTGATGCTTTGGATAACCGCTTCGGTGAAATGGAAGTCTTTGCGCGCGCAGTGGCAACAGGCAGCTTTTCCGCTGCCGCCCGTCAGCTCAACATGACACCATCAGCGATCAGCCGTCTTGTCTCGCGGCTGGAAGATCGCTTGCAGGTGCGTCTGCTGGTGCGGTCCACCCGCAGTCTGACGCCGACACCGGAAGGTGAAATCTATCTGGCGGAAGCGCGCAGCCTGCTCGACCGGTTGACTGAAATGGAGGCGCGCATCACCGATGGCGCAAAGGCAGCAGTACGCGGCCCTTTGCGTGTCAGTTCGACGGTCGGCTTTGGTGCAACGGTCATCATGCCGCTGGTGCCTGAATTTCTGAAACTATATCCGGAGGTCGAGCTGGATATTACCTTAAACGACAGCATTATCGATCTCTGGCAGGAGCGAACCGATCTTGCGATCCGCTCCGGCGTCTTGAAGGATTCGGCGTTAAAAGCCCGCCCCATCACGCTGATGCGGCGGCTGGTCGTTGCCTCACCGCTTTATCTGGAAAAACACGGCACGCCACAGAGACCGGAAGACCTCAAAACGCATAATTGTCTGCGTTATAATTTCCAGCCGAGTGAATGGGAGTTTGCCGATCCTGAAACAGGACATAGCATTCGACAGGTGGTTTCCGGCAATTTTCTTGGCAGCGACGGCACGATCCTAAGACGCATCTGCCTTGAAGGCGGAGGGCTGATGAAGACCGGAGAGCATACTGTTGCCGATGATCTGGCAAGCGGGCGACTGGTGGAAGTGCTGGCCGCATGGTCGCCTGCGGAACCTGAGAAAATCCATGCGGTTTTCCCCGGCCACCCTCACCTCGCCGCGCGTATCCGTGCCTTTATCGACTTCCTTGCGGCAAAACTCTGAATTGGGAGCGCATCCCGAAAAGTGTGAAACGGTTTTCGGAAGAGATGCGCGTTAAAGTGAGAAATTGGAGCGCATCGGGCCAGCCATGCGTGAGAGAATGCCGTCTTTAAGAACCAGGCGATGAAACAGTGCGGCCAGTATGTGGGCGACAATCAACACGCACAGAACCCATGAAAGCAGGCTGTGCAGCGCATTTGCGGGTGCCATCATCCATTCCACTTTCTCGCCCGTTGCAGGGACAATATTGATGCCCCATTGCTCGCGTCCTTTACCGCTGCCATAGGCGCGAAACAGTGCCAGAGCCGGAATGGCGAACAGCAGCACATAGAATGCATTATGTGCAATGCGCGCCAGTTTGCCCATCAGCCCTGCTTGATGCGGCGGGCGCTGATTGCGATTGATGAATGCCCAGATACCACGCACGACAACCAACACAATCGTCAGAAACCCGACCGTTCCATGTGCCGGACCGAAAACCCTGATGGCATCAAGCACCGGTGAAGGGCCAACCATTTTCCACGAAAGGATCATCACAAACTGCCAGAGCAGAATATAGGCCATTGCCCAATGTAGAATCCGGCTCACAAGCCCGTATCGCTCCGGAGAATCCATCCAGAGCGGCGTGTTCGTATTCATCAGATTATCCCTTTCGGCAAAAGAACGCACAAAGGACGCTCCGAATATTTAAATCTGTGCATCATGCTTTCCGAAAATCGTTCACGATTTCCGGGCCGATGCGAGTGCCCAGGCAAGATAGGGCGCACCGACCAAAGCTGCGAAAAGGCCCAGCGGTAACTCATAAGGGAAGGTCGCATTGCGCGAACCGAGATCGGCAATCACCATCAAAAGCGCGCCCAGCACGGCTGATGCCACGACATGCGACTGAGCCTGATCAAAGCCCATACGGCGCGTCATATGCGGCGCCATCAGCCCCACAAAGCTCAAAGGGCCGACGAGAAGCGATGCGGCGGCACTTGCAATCGCGGCAAGCAGGATCGTCAATATCCGTGCAGACCGCACCGGCAAACCAAGCGAGACTGGAATCGTCTGCCCCAGCGGCAGGATGGTCAGCCAGCGGGACGCGAGCAATGCCAGCCCAATCACTGTGAATGTCAGCACGACAAGGAAGAGCGAACTTTCCGGCGTTGCCGTTGCCGATGACCCGCTGAGCCAGGCAAGTATCTGCCACGACCGCTGATCGCCGATCGAGAGGAAGATGCTTAATATGGCAGATGCGAGCGAACCGACCGAAATACCGGCCAGAAGCAAACGGGCAGATGACAGCCTTCTGCGGCTCGCAAAGCTCAACACAACCAGCATGGCAATCAGCGCACCAAAGGACGCGCAAAGCAGCAATTGCGCATTATTGGGTGCGGCGAAAATTGTCAGTGCTAAAGCAAAGCCTATTCCTGCTCCGCCACTGACGCCGATTACTTCCGGGCTTGCCAGCGGGTTGCCGGTTAGTCGCTGAAGGACCGCGCCCGCCATTGCAAGCAGACTCCCTGCGGCAGCGGCTGCCAGAAGGCGCGGCCAGCGCAAAGGCAAGATATCGCGAAGATTGTCGCCTGTCAGAAGCAACCAGCCTTCCGGCGTGCGCGCAAGCGCAAGAGCGAGAAAAGCTGCGACCAGCAGAGCGATGAGCATCAAGCCAAGTTTGGCATTTGAAGCACGTCTGAAAACCTGTGCAGATGAGGATTGGTGCGATCCTGTCGAACGCACACGCGGAATGAGCCAGAGCAGCAAAGGCCCGCCGATCAGCGCGGTAACTGCGCCTGTCGGGAAAGTCTCACCCAGATTTGCGCCGAAAACTTGCACCGCCCCGTCGCAGATCCAGAGAAGCACGGCACCAGCAAAAGGTGACGCCAGCAGGATTGAACCCGGCTTTCTGACCCCGAAGCCACGGACGATTGCAGGGGCAGCCAGACCGATAAAACTGACAAGCCCGACACTGGCCGCAACGCCGGCACTCAGCACCACCGCAACAGCCACGACCGCCACACGCAGCCATGCCAGCGGAACGCCCAGCGAGCGCGCACTGCTATCGCCAAGGCCTGCTAGTGTCAGCGGACGGCTCAGCATGATTGCGGCAATGAGGCAGACAAGGAATTGCAAAGCAAGGGCGACCGTCGATGACCAGTCCTGCTGGCTCAGCGAACCGCCATTCCATGTCACAAGCGACATGAGATACTGGCCCTGCGAGAGCGTCATCGCAGCGGAAATCGCACTGCATGTCACACCGATCAGAAGACCGGACACAACCATCGTCACTGGCTCAAGCCGACTGCGCCAGCCAAGCAGAAACACGATTGCGGTCGCAACACCAGCACCCGAAAGCGCCACCGCCCAGCGAAACTGGTCAAGCACTGTCGGGAAGAACAGCGTTGCCGTAACGATTGCCAGCTGCGCGCCCGATGACACACCAAGCGTCGATGGATCGGCAATCGGGTTGTTGAGCAAACGCTGCAGCAAAGCACCCGCCAGCCCCAGTGCTGCACCGGCGAAAATCGCAACGGAAGCACGCGGAAACAGCGCATAGGCCAGAATGACCTGCTCGGTGCTCATGTTTTGCGGGTTAAACGGCAGCGAAGGCCATTGCGCAAAAGGCAAAAACGCGTTGGCGTTCCAGAGAAACAGCCCAAGAGCGATCATAACGCCGATTACAGCGCTTGAAATCAGTCCACCACGGGTCACAGGAATGCCTCGCCGCTTGCCTGCAACGCCCGGCTCAGAAGCCGTGCAAATCGCAATCCGGCGGTCAGTCCGCCATAGGGATTGATGTTACCCACCATATAGACACGACCGTCACGGACAGGTTTGAGCGATTGCCAGATCACGCTGTTGCGCAGGCTGTTGCGCGATTCAACTGGAATATCCGAGATAATGATGATGCGCGCATCAGGATTTGCTGCCAGATTTTCCAGCGGAACGGGGGCCGCAAATGTAAAGCGCGAGCGATCCGTCCAGGCGTTTGGCAGACCAAGCCGTTCCAGCACGTCACCAAACATGCTGTCATTGCCGAAAGCGCGGAAATGGCGCGCATCACCAATATTGATGAGGTAGGTCGGGCGCGATGCAAAAGGTTTCAACGTCTCTTTGGTCTCGGCAATAAACTTCGCCTGAGCCTCAATAACACTTGATGCTTTGGCGCTGAGTTCAAGCTTATCGCCCAGCGCCGTTACAGCTTGCAGCGACTTCTCATAAGGCCCCTCGCCGCGCACGTAAAACGGCAACGACATGATCGGCGCTATCGATTTCATCGCCTCTTCATGGCGGGTATAAAAAGGGGAACTCAGGATCAGATCAGGCTTGAGCAGATAAAGCAGCTCGAAATTCGGCGAACCACGCAGACCGAGATCGACAACCGAAGCAGGCAATTGCGGCTCAACCGCATCTTCACGAAACCGGATCAGCTCTGTTGCCGCAATCGGCGTGACACCCAATGCCACCAGACATTCGAGCATTGCCCAATCGATTGCCGCAATGCGCGGAAATGGATTGGCGCGCGCCACATTCGGCAAAGCCAAAGCCGCCAGAAGGCCAAGGGCTTTCCGGCGGCTGATTTTAGATGCAGAGACTATCGATCCGCGTTGCGGGCCTGTTACCATGTAAATGTCAGCTTGCTCATATAGGTTCTGCCGTCACCATAGTTACATCCGAAAGAACTGCAACTTGCGACATACTTCTTGTCCGCAATATTCTTGATATTGAGCGACGCCCTGATGTGATCCTTCTGATAGTGGATTGCAGCATCGGCGAGGGTCACGCCATCAAGATCAAGCGTATTCCCTGTATCGCCAAAACGCTGGCCAAGATAACGCACGCCGCCACCGACGCCAAATCCTTCAAGCACGGAACCTTCCTGGAAGGTGTAATCAAGCCACAGGCTGGCTGCATGTTCTGGCACGTTCGGCAGACGATTTCCGTCATCCTTGCCGCTTACAATTTCGGCCTTCATATAGGTGTAGGCTGCACGCAGATCGAGGCCTTGGGCAAGGCTGGTCACACCTTCAAGCTCAAGCCCCTTAACCTGAATCTCGCCGATCTGTTCAGTCGTGGAACCGGTTCCGCCCGGCAGCGGAACGCTGATTGGCACATTCTGCTGGCGCAGATCATAAACCGCTGCCGCAAAGTAACCATCCCAGCCATTTGGCTGATATTTTACGCCTGCTTCCCACTGCTTGCCGGTCGTTGGCTGCAATACACCTGCGGTTGCCGAAACTGCTACAGGTTCAAACGAAGTCGAATAGCTGACATAAGGCGCGATGCCATTGTCGAACACATAACCAAGGCCCGCACGGCCGGTCAGTTTCTCATCATCCTGATCAAGCGGGCGAGGTGTATTGGTATTGCGATTGGTCGAGGTGCCGCGGGTCGAAGCCCAATCCTGACGCAGAGCGAAAGTCGCGCGCCAGTTTTCATAGGCCAGCTCGTCCTGCGCATAGATACCGACCTGCGTCATGCGGGAATCGACAAGCGTGTTAACGGTCGGCTTCGCGGTCAGGTACTTGATCGGCCCACCATAGACAGGGTTGTAGGCATCAAGTGTGGTCGCACTCCAGAACTGCGTTCCGGCACTATTGTCGAAATAACGATAGTCGACACCGACAAGAAACTTGTGCTCGACCGGACCTGTATCGAACTCGGCGACCAGATTATTATCGATATTGAACGTGTTCAGGCGTTCGTTCTGAACTGTGGCTGTGCGGTTGATCGTGCGGCCGTCCTTTGCGAGGCCGGTCGATGCCATGCCAAGCGCCGTATAATCCCAGCGTTGATTGGTGTAACGCGCGTTCTGCCGGAAGGTCCATGTTTCGTTGATGCGATGTTCAAGCTCATAACCGAGATTGACGACATTGCGGCTTGAATCGTCATAGCTTGGATCGCCTACATAGAAGTCGCGTGGCAGACTGTAATCGGTCGCGTTCAATGTGAGCTGTGCAGGCAAGCCCGAAGGTGAGCTTGGATTGTCGTGCTGGAAGCTGGTGAGAATGGTAAGCTTGGTATCTTCATCCGGCTTCCATGTGAAAGCGGGCGCGATGAAATAGCGATCATTGTCGAGATAGTCAGTCTGTGTGCCAGCTTTGCGCACCATGCCCGTCAGGCGATAGGCAAACTGATCACTTTCCGTGACAGGACCGCCAAAATCGAAATAGGTGCCATAGGTGTCATAACTGCCAGCCTGAACACCGATCTCACCGAACTTCTCAAACGTCGGGCGCTTGCTGATCATATTGATCAGGCCACCGGGATTGCCCTGACCGAACATCACCGAAGCAGGTCCACGCACCACTTCGATACGTTCAAGCATATAAGGATCAACCGCCGAGGCACCTGCAGTGCGCATCAGGCGAAGACCGTTTAAGAACTGCACCTGACGGCCATCAAAACCACGGATCAGCGGTGAATCAAAGCGCGGGTCGGAACCATAGGGTTCGGAAACCACACCCGGCGTATAGCCAAGCGCTTGCCCAAGGGTTTGCGCATCCTGAGCTTTCAACTGATCAGCCGTAATGACAGAAATAGACTGCGGGGTTTCAACCAGCGGCGTACCGGTCTTGGTCGCGCTGATGCTTGTTCTGGCAACATAGCCTTTGACGGGAGCGGTCGGATCTTCCGAACCGCTATTCACAACAATCGGTGCAAGCACGGTGGGGCTTGCTGTTTCCTGCGCATGTGCTGCAACGATGGCAGCGAAGGTTGTGCCGGAAAGAATGACGACCGATAATGCGTGGCGGTTTCGGGCCAGGATTTTCACTTTGATCCCCTCAAGGTTTAAACTGGACCCCATTAATCATCTTTTCGTAATCTATCCAATAATTCAAGGGCGTATTTTTCATAAGTTTGAGTTATGCTAATCAAAATCGCCATAGTTTTGAATTATTCAAAGAAACAACCATGCCGGAACAGCGCAGCAAGCTCCTTACGTCCAAATCCTTTGAACTCCGACATCTGCGTTATTTCTGCGCGCTTGTTGAGGAGAAGAACTTTGAACGGGCAGCTGCAAAACTTGGCATTGCCCAACCGGGTCTCAGCCAGCAGATCATGGCGCTGGAAACCATTCTCGGTGCGCCGCTTCTTGATCGCTCGCGACGCGCCGTTCAACTGACGCAATCAGGCGAAGTGCTTTACCGCGAGGCCGTCAAAATACTCATGCAGGTCGATGCGACGATGATTGCGGTCAACCGTGCCGGGCGTGGTGAAATCGGTCAGATCTCCATCGGCTATGTCGCCTCTGCCGCCTATTCGGGCGTGGTGTTCGAGACCATTCGCAAGTTCAAGCAGGAATATCCCGACGTTTCGGTCAATCTGGTCGAGATGGAACTGCGGATGCAATTGACGCGCATTTCCGAAGGACTTCTCGACATGGGTTTTGTGCGCTGGCCCGCGCTTCTTCTGCCGGGCCTTACCAGCCTTGTAGTGAGAAAGGAGCCGCTTGTTGCAGTTCTCAGCGAAACGCACCCGCTGGCACATCAAGCTACCATTGAGCTTCCATCCCTCAAGGATGAAATCTTCATCACCCCGCGTCAGCCAGCCGATATCGGCTTTCACGGCACAACAATCGAAGCCTGTCACAGCGCAGGCTTCGAACCCAACATCAGCGCCCAAGCACTTGATTTCACTGAAATTGCGAGCCGCGCATCTATCGGGATGGGCGTGGCGCTTGCGCCAAAATCCT
Organism: Brucella sp.; assembly: GCF_032066345.1. Taxonomy (NCBI): domain Bacteria; kingdom Pseudomonadati; phylum Pseudomonadota; class Alphaproteobacteria; order Hyphomicrobiales; family Brucellaceae; genus Brucella; species Brucella sp. The sequence goes on along the minus strand of NZ_DAMBKZ010000013.1, from coordinate 43,579 downwards.
TGAGTGCTGTGGGCTTGCCCGGCATTCGCTATATCGATGTTGCAGGCATTTCCACTACGTCCGACGTGGCACTGGCTTTCCGTAAAAGCGAGGCATCGCAGGCGGTTAAGAGTTTTATCGCCATGTGCCGACGCATGGGGCTCTAAAGATTGCCATTCTCCAGAATGAACTCCACAACCTCCTGCACGCCTTTGCCGCGATGCAGATCGGTAAATCCATAAGGACGCTTGCCACGCATCCGCGCAGCATCGCCATTCATGATATCGAGATCCACATGAACATAGGGTGCAAGATCGCTCTTGTTAATCACAAGAAAATCGGACCGCGTGATACCCGGTCCGCCCTTGCGCGGTATTTCCTCGCCCTGACAAACGGAAATTACGTAAAGCGTCAGATCCGCGAGATCGGGCGAAAATGTTGCTGCAAGATTGTCACCGCCAGATTCGATGAAAACGATATCCAGATCGGGAAACCGCTTGTTCATCTCGGCAATCGCCTGAAGATTGATTGAAGCGTCTTCGCGGATCGCCGTGTGCGGACACCCGCCTGTCTCCACACCCATGATGCGATCTTCGGACAAGGCCTGATGTTTGGCGAGAATGAGCGCATCCTCCCGCGTGTAAATATCGTTTGTGATGACCGCAATGGAATATTTCTCGCGCAAGGCCTTGCAGAGTTTTTCCGTTAAAGTCGTCTTTCCCGAGCCAACGGGGCCACCGATACCAACGCGCAAAGGTCCGTTTTTCTGTGTCATGAGCGGAAAAGCCTCGAATGCTGTGTTTCATGTTTCATGGCCATGATTTCAGCAAGAAATGTTGCCGAACCAAGGTCATCCAATGTGGATTGAGCAGCCCTTGCAGCCGTCGTAACAAGCGTTGGCTCCATAGCTACCATCAGGCTTGTGACGCCCGTTTGCCCGGTAACAGAAAGCCGGATGGATGCTTGCAGAAGATTGATGCAAAAAGCCTGAAGGTAGGCGCTCAGTGCCAATCTCAGCGGAATGCCGTGCGCGCCCGATAGGGCACCCACCGCAACAGGATAAGCGCATTCAGACGGCAAGCGTCTGAAAATCGCATGATCCCAGGTTTTGGCAGCCATCAGAAATGCCGAGCCTTGTAACATGGTTTCCATGTGCCGTTCGTGTGAACCTGCCAGTGCTGCGCCAAGCTCCGCCACGCCCTGAAGATCGCCACCTGAAACGGCCTGTCGCCAGCTTTCTGCAAACAGGACAGCATCATTCCAGCCCGATCCATAATTGATGAGCGATTGCAGCCATGTTTGCAGGCCTTCAACGTCCGTCACCAGACCATCATGAACCGCACGTTCCAGCCCATTGCTATAGCTGAACGAACCCACCGGAAAGACCGGCGAAAGCCAGGCCATCAAGCGCAGCAATGCAACGTTCTGATCAGTCGTGATCGTGGTGGTGATGGTCATGGTCATGATGCTGGTGATCATGTGTGGAATGCCCGCCCGAATAGGCTCCGCGCAATGGGCTGAAGATTTCAACGGTATCGATGACTTTGGCGCCAAGCCCTTCGAGCATCGCCTTGATTACGTGATCCCGCAGAATGAAGATGCGATCCGGTTCAATCTGTGCAGCGAGATGTCTGTTGCCGATGTGCCATGCAAGCTCCGTAATATGGAGTGTATCGCGACCGCGAACCTCATAAAGCGCCTCTCGTGCGGCACGAATTTCAATCTCGCGCCCATCTTCCAGCACCAACCGGTCGCCATGGTCGAGCACCACCGGCTCCGCAAAATCCAGAAAGATTTTCTCTCCATCTTCAAGTGCTATGGCTTTGCGGCGCAGATGGCGCTCATCGCGTTCGAGGATTGCATGGCCTGCCGGAACAGCATCAATCACTTCATGAGCGCGGATTATCGACTTTACTTCTATCATTTCAAACCTTCAAAACAGGAAGTAGCGTTGTGCCATGGGGACGACATCGACCGGCTCGCAGGTCAAAAGCTCGCCATTGGCCCGCACTTCGTAGGTTTCTGGATCAACCTCCATCTGCGGCATCGCATCGTTCAAAATCATCGAACGCTTGCCAATGCCACCGCGCGTATTTTTGACCGCAACCATCTGCTTGTCGACGCCAATCGACTCCCGCAAACCGGCACTCATCGCGGCTTCAGACACAAATGTTACTGAGCTGTTGGTGCGCGCCTTGCCGAACGAGCCGAACATTGGCCTGTAATGCATGGGTTGCGGCGTGGGGATGGAAGCATTCGGGTCGCCCATCGGTGCGGTCGCAATCCAGCCGCCAAGCAATACGAAATCTGGCTTCACACCGAAGAATGCCGGATTCCACAACACCAGATCGGCGCGCTTTCCAACTTCCACCGAACCAATCTCATGCGACATGCCATGCGCAATTGCCGGGTTGATCGTATATTTCGCAACATAGCGACGGGCACGGTAATTATCATTGGCTGGTACATCCTCAGAGAGTGCGCCTCGTTGCCGCTTCATCTTGTCGGCAGTTTGCCAGCAGCGAATAACCATTTCGCCGACACGGCCCATGGCCTGACTGTCTGATGAAATGATGGAGAAAGCACCCATGTCATGCAGAATATCTTCGGCGGCAATCGTTTCCTTACGGATGCGACTTTCAGCAAAGGCTATGTCTTCAGGAATGGAGGGCGACAGGTGATGGCAGACCATCAGCATGTCGAGATGTTCGGCCACCGTATTGACCGTATAAGGCCGTGTGGGGTTGGTCGAAGCGGGCAATACGTTCGGATACTGGCAGACGCGTATAATGTCGGGTGCGTGCCCGCCACCTGCACCTTCGGTATGAAATGAATGGATCGTGCGCCCTTTGAAAGCAGCAAGCGTATCTTCAACAAAGCCCGATTCATTGAGCGTGTCGGTATGGATTGCCACCTGCACATCAAACCGGTCCGCGACAGCAAGGCAATTGTCGATAGAGGCCGGGGTCGTTCCCCAGTCCTCATGCAGTTTCAAACCGCACGCACCAGCAAGCACCATTTCCTCCAGTGCGCCTGGCAAGGATGCATTGCCCTTGCCAAACACGCCGAAATTCATCGCCATGCCGTCAAATGACTGGATCAGACGGGCAATGTTCCATGGTCCCGGGGTGCAGGTGGTGGCAAGGGTGCCATGTGCAGGGCCAGTGCCGCCACCGACCATACAGGTGACGCCCGAGTTCAAAGCTTCTTCCACCTGCTGGGGTGAAATGAAATGGATATGTGAATCAATAGCACCCGCAGTCAGGATACGGCCTTCGCCTGCAATGATCTCCGTGCCGGGGCCTATGATAATCGTCACACCCGGCTGCGTATCAGGATTGCCGGCTTTGCCGATGCCTGCAATACGCCCGTCGAGCAGGCCGACATCGGCCTTATAAATGCCGGTGTGATCAAGGATCAGCGCATTGGTGATGACAGTATCCATCGCGCCTTGCGCGCGCGATAACTGGCTTTGCCCCATACCATCGCGGATAACCTTGCCACCACCGAACTTAACCTCCTCACCATAGACGGTCAGGTCTTTTTCGACTTCGATAAACAGCTCCGTATCGGCAAGCCGAACCTTGTCTCCGGTGGTCGGGCCGAACATCTGCGCATATATGGCGCGACTAATTCTGGCTGGCATGGGATTCCCCTTTTTCCTGGATTAGAGCCTGCCCATGACAAGCTGACGGAAGCCATAAATCTCGCGTTTTCCACCAATCGGCACCAGCGTCACATCACGCTCCTGTCCCGGCTCGAAACGAACTGCGGTTCCGGCTGCACTATCGAGCCTGAAACCACGCGCCTGCTCGCGATCAAAAGACAACGCTGCATTGACCTCGTAGAAGTGATAATGGCTGCCCACCTGGATCGGGCGATCACCGGTATTGGCCACTTTGAGGGTTATGGTCGGCTGACCTTGATTGAGCTCTATGTCGCCATCGGCGGTAATAATTTCTCCGGGTATCATCGCATCACCTCATCCGGCCATCAGCATGAGGCCACCAAGAGCCGTCGCGCCACCCGCAACACGCAGAGCAATGCGCCCGTTTTTCCCCGTCATCATGCGCCCGGCTGTGAGCCCCACGCCAATACCTGCCGCATGGAGCAGAATCGTCGCCAGCGCAAAACCCGCACCATAGGAAAGGAAAGCCGCTCCACCAATTTCACCGCCATGGGCATGACCATGGAAGAATGCGAAGAAGCCAACGATCATGGCGCCAACTACAGCCGAAACCGGAAGCGCCAAAGCTACCAGAAGACCAATCACGACTACTGAAGCGAGGATAACCGGCTCGACAAACGGTACCGGAAACCCCGCGAGGGCCGCGACAAACCCAAGCAACATGACACCGACAAAGGCGGCAGGGACGGCAAACAGCGCCCGCCCGCCAAGCATTGCAGCCCATAGACCGACTGCCACCATCGCCAGTATATGGTCAGCCCCTGAAATCGGATGCGTGAAACCCGCCGCAAACGAACCATGCTCGGCAGGGTTAAGATGCGCGAAGGCCGGGCTTGCTGTGAGCGCCATCGCTGTTGCCGCAAGAAATATCGATTTTCTCATTATCAATCCCTCTATTATAGCATTACCAGCAAAAGTGCGGAGCGGCTTTGCGTCGGATAATGCGTAAAAACAAACAGTTACAGCGGTTCCAACGATTCATTCTTAACTGGAACCGCTGCATGTCTTCCCGCTTCAGCGAATTGGTTCATGCACGGTGACGAGCTTGGTGCCGTCAGGAAAAGTCGCCTCGACCTGAACATCGTGGATCATCTCAGCGACACCTGCCATCACCTGCTCACGCGTAATCACATGGGCTCCCGCTTCCATGAGGTCGGCTACGGAGCGCCCATCTCTTGCGCCCTCAACGACGAAATCGCTGATCAGAGCAATCGCTTCCGGATGATTGAGCTTCACACCGCGTTCCAATCGGCGACGGGCGACCATGGCGGCCATAGCGATCAGGAGCTTATCTTTTTCTCTTGGCGTTAAATTCATGATCCTGTTCCAAATCGTCCTGCATAAAACCTGAGCTCGTGCCGGGTTTAAATTGACCAAACTTTAGGCAGTTGTGCCTTTCCATTAAGCAGCGTCAGCAGAGGCACCAATCGCTTGCGAAGCGAATAGCTGTCCGGCGCCATAAGCCGGATCAAAAGCTTCGCAACGCCAGCAGTCTCGGTGATGCTGCATCCCCCATCCTCACCCACAACCGTCCGGGCTTTATCGAGGTGGCGTTCTGGCTGCTTTCCAATCATCAGGATTGTCGCTATCGCCAAAGCACCATCGGTTACCGCACGGCTGTTCAATTGCGCGGCGACATCGGGGCCAATGCAGAACTCTTCGGCATGAACCAGCCGGTCTCCAACCCGCACGCGCCAGCGATCTCGAAACTGCGCTTGCTCGACGCTTTCTCCCATTGCAAGCCGTCCGAAAACCGTTGTTTCCACCAGCAGCAGTTCAGCACTTGCAGCCATTTCGATCTCCAGCCTCCGCGATAGCGCCGACTGGTTGAACAGAATTGTTTCCTGTGGGAGCCATGCAAGACGTGTGCCGTCTGCAAGCTTGATACTTGTGGTGATGCGAGCCTCATCATCGCTCGCGCGATAGATACGTTCGCAGGCTTGGTTCGTGATGATAGCTGATGTATTTTTGGCCAGTTCCATCTGCCAATTCAGGCGATCACCGCCAGTTAAACCGCCCGATGTGTTTATGAGGATAGCCTCAAGAGGATCAGTTGCAGCCCGTGGCATACGGATTTTTGCAGCACCCTCCTGATAAAGCTCTGCAATTCGGGTACGGCCATCCTTGAACTGAAGCGACAATCGCCCAATCCCGTTAACGCGCTGTGATGAAAGCGCCCTTAGATGCTGGTTTGCTGCCGTCATATTCCCGATCATGCTTTCGCCTTGTCGTGTTTAAGGAAGCGAATTTCATGCCAAGAGAGCTGGCCAAGAGAATTGACCACGAGAGCTGGCCAGGGGGACCACAAGTCACATTACAGCGGTTCCAGTTAAGATTGGATCGTTGGAACCGCTGTAACTGTTTATTTTTATGCACTATCCGACGCAAAACCGCTTCGCGCTTTTGCTGGCAATGCTATAAACAAAAAACCCCGCTTCACATTTGAAAGCGGGGTTTTCTTGGTTCTGGATGTCCGTCTGGCCTATTCCGGCTTGATCGTCTTGAGCAGATCGGCAATCGAAACTTCGACCGTTGGGCGGATATCCTTACGCCACAGGGCAAAAGCCACGTTTGCTTCGATGAAGCCCGACTTCGAGCCGCAGTCGAATGTCCGGCCATGGTAATCGAAGCCGAAGAACTTCTGCTGATCGGCAAGCTTGAGCATGGCGTCCGTCAGCTGGATTTCATTGCCAGCACCCTTTTCCTGCTTGCTCAGCAGTTCAAAGATTTCCGGCTGAAGAATGTAGCGGCCATTGATATAGAGATTGGAGGGTGCGGTGCCCTTGGCTGGCTTTTCAACCATCTGGTTGATCTCAAAGCCGCTGCCGATCGCATTGCCCTTGCCGACGATGCCGTATTTATGGGCTTCTTCAGGATCGCATTCCTGCACAGCAATCACATTGCCGCCGGTCTGCTCATAAAGCTCGACCATTTCCTTGAGGCAACCCTTCTTCGACTGCATGACCATATCTGGCAGAAGCAGTGCGAAAGGCTCATCGCCGACCAGTTCGCGTGCGCACCAGACCGCATGGCCAAGGCCGAGTGGAACCTGCTGACGGGTGAAGCTGGTGGTGCCTGGCTGCGGCTGCAATTCCTGCAGATGCTCAAGCTCAGCCTTCTTGCCGCGTTCGGCAAGCGTGGAATAAAGCTCAACCTGTGCGTCGAAATAGTCTTCGATGACGGCCTTGTTGCGTCCGGTGACGAAAATCAGATGTTCGATACCGGCCTCGCGGGCCTCGTCCACCACATACTGGATGACTGGCTTGTCGACGACGGTAAGCATTTCCTTGGGGATGGACTTTGTCGCTGGAAGAAAGCGGGTCCCAAGACCGGCGACCGGGAATACTGCCTTACGGATTTTGCGGATCGAACTCATTCGTCTCCTCGATTTGTTACAAACAGCGTTGTGCTATCAAAGCATTGAAACCATTGCATTTCAAATAGGGCGTTTTCATTAAGGAATGACGAAATTCCGTCTTTTTCCTTATCACATTCGATGACCTGACCTTAATCTTACTTGATTCAAATATTTCATAAAAGTTCAGGCAATTTTTTTCGTAAATCGCGCCATGGTAAACCAAATGCTAACCTGAAGCCTATAATTTTAAACCTCATCAGGGTCGGCCCCAAATTCAACACTGGATAGTATTAGCGACTTAATGCAATCTGACTGAAACAGGCTCGGCATGAAAGGCAACTCGCCGTTAGGCACGGCAAAATATGATTGCAGAAGGGAAACACAGAATGCTGCGATTTCCATTCACTCTGGGACGAGGAATGCGCGCCAAGATTACAGCAACCGTTGCGGTGGCAATGCTTGCATCTGGGCTGACGACTGGCAGCGCTTTCGCTGATGCCAATTTCCGAAAATGGGTTTCCAGTTTCCGCACCACGGCTGTTCAGAATGGCGTATCGCCATCGACATTCGACCGTGCGTTTCGAGGCGTCGATTCGCCCGATCCGGAAGTACTGCGCAAAGCGCGCTTTCAGCCGGAGTTCAACGAGCCTGTCTGGAACTATATCGACAACCGCGTGAATGAGCATTCCGTGGCTGTGGGCCAGAGCATGGCGAAAAAATGGGGCCCATGGCTCCAGCGCATCGAACAGCGCTTCTCGGTTGATCGCAATATCCTGCTGGCCATCTGGTCGATGGAAAGCAATTACGGCGAAATCCTCAAGCGCGACGACGTTATGATGGACACGATCCGCTCGCTGGCGACGCTCGCCTATGCCGATCAGCGCCGCGCCAAGTTTGGCCGCACGCAGTTGATCGCCGCCATGAAAATTCTCCAGACCGGCGACATCGACCGCGGACATCTGACCGGCTCTTGGGCAGGCGCGATGGGTCATACCCAGTTCATCCCGACAAGCTATCAGGCCTATGCAGTCGACATGGATGGCAATGGCAAGCGCGATATCTGGAATTCGGTTCCCGATGCTCTTGGTACCGCCGCAAACCTTCTGCACCGCAATGGCTGGCAGCCGGGCCGCACATGGGGTTATGAAGTTCAGCTTCCAGCTGGACGCAAGTTCCCATCCGGTTCACTTTCGGCTGCTGAATGGCAGAAGCTCGGTGTCGTCCGCGCCAATGGCCGTCCATTCCCGGACGCCAATGAGAAGGTTACTCTGAAAGTTCTCGACGGCCGTCAGGGTCCAGCCTTCCTGATGGGCAAGAACTTCTTCGTCATCAAGCGCTATAACAACGCCGATAAATATGCACTCGCCGTCGGCCTGCTTGCAGATCGCATTGGTGGTTATCAGGGCCTGCGTCAGGACTGGAACCGTCCTTTCACGCCAATCACCATGAATGAGCGTGAAGAATTGCAGACGCATCTCAAGGCGCTCGGTTACTACGACGGCAAGATCGACGGCAAGATCGGCTCAACTTCGCGCAAGGCAATTGAAGCGTTCCAGCAGCGCAATGGCTTGCAGCCAGACGGCCATCCAAGCGCGGAAGTGCTTTCGGTTCTCCGCCGCCGTTAAAAGCCGCTTTAAAGCGATGGAGCGTACATTTGATGTACGCTCCTTTTTCTTTTTGGCGATGGGCGCTACAATTCTGGAAGCAGGAAGGTAAGAACAATGCACGCAAAGCAGTTCAAAAACACGGCTTTCAGCGTTTTAGCAACGATGCTCGTTGCCTTCGCCATTGTTCTCACTGCCTTGTCATCAGCATCGGCACAGGAACGCCCACGCACAATTTTCGACCTGCTGTTCGGCCCCAAGAAGGCACAGCCACAGCAGCAATATGAGCAGCCAAAACCACAACGTGTGCGCCCGGCCAAACCCAAGCGCGCCCCAAAAGCAACGCCCGCAGCCCGCTCAGCCCCCGCGCCTGCCCCGCAGCCCGAAGTCAATTTCGTTGAAAAGAAGCCGGATGCCAAAAAGGTTCTCGTGGTAGGTGACTTCATCGGCAATGGTCTTGCGGAAGGGCTCGACGTTGCCTTTGCAGCCAATCCGGATTTGCGGATCGTCAGCCGTATCAACGGCTCATCAGGCTTTGTCCGCGACGACCATTTTGATTGGCCTGCCAGCATCGGCAAGATACTCGAAGAAGAAAAGCCCGCCGCTGTCGTCGTGATGATCGGTTCAAACGACCGACAGGCGATCACCGCCAAAGGGCAAAGTCTTGCGGCCCGCTCGCCCGAATGGACTGCGGAATATCAAAGCCGCGTTTCCAAGTTCATGAAGGAAATCACGGATAAGAAATATCCACTGATATGGGTTGGCCAGCCACCGTTCCGGCCACGCGGCATGTCGCAGGATATGCTTGCGCTCAATGAAATCTATCGCACCACATCCGAAAAGGCAGGCGCGAAGTTTGTCGATGTTTGGGACGGTTTTGTCGATGAAGAAGGCAATTTCAGCCAGACCGGCTTCGACATCAACGGTCAGACAGCGCGTCTGCGTGGTAATGATGGGATCAACACCACCACTGCCGGCAAACGAAAACTCGCTTTCTATGCAGAGAAGCCTCTAAAGGCGCTTTTCGGCGACATTCGCGACAATGAGCAATTGCTGCCCACCGCCGGAAAACAGGACCCTTCCAAGCCGGTTGATCGCATTGCGCCGGTGAGTCTGCGTGACATTGACCGCGACAATAGCGGGGTTTTGCTGGGCGGAACGCTGGCATCGCGCAAAAAGGATGAGAAAAAGCCGTCAGCAGAGCGAAAAACTGCTCCCGGCAGGGCAGATGACTTCAGCTGGCCGCAAAAAAGCGTAAATCCCTGATACTTAATCAGAATAATGGCCTAGCAGACCATATTTTACTGAAAATGCGGTGAAATGTGCGGCATTTCTTCGCCTAATTGCTATATTTCTCTTAGTTCACATTACAGATTTCCTCGTCTATCAGAAGCCTGTTGTCCGTTCCGGGCATGATTTTGAGGGTGCGTCCCCGACGCGACCGCAATGCATAAGAGGCATCTGAATGAATATTGCATCGAAGCCTCCCGTTGAGAACAACCGGGAGGAGGAACCCCATCTTGCACGCAATCTCACCAATCGACATCTCCAGCTGATTGCCATTGGTGGCGCAATCGGCACGGGCCTTTTCATGGGTTCGGGCAAGACTATCTCGCTCGCGGGACCATCCATTCTGCTGGTCTATGCGATCATCGGCTTCATGCTGTTCTTCGTGATGCGTGCGCTGGGTGAAATCCTGCTGTCCAATCTCGAATATCGCTCATTCGCTGATTTCGCAGGCGACTATCTCGGCCCATGGGCACAGTTCTTCACTGGCTGGACCTACTGGCTTTGCTGGATTGTAACCGGCATTGCCGATGTGGTGGCTGTTTCGGGCTATGTATCGTTCTGGTATCCGGAACTGGCTCTGTGGATTCCGGCGCTTGGCCTGATCGGCGTGTTGCTGCTGCTGAACTTGCCAAACGTGCGCAACTTCGGTGAAATCGAATTCTGGTTTGCGCTGATCAAGATCGTTGCAATCGTCGCGCTTATTCTGGCTGGCGCCTATATGCTGATCACGAATTTCACGCTGCCAAATGGTACGCAGGCTTCGGTCACGCATCTGTGGGCGAATGGCGGGTTCTTCCCGAACGGCTTCTTCGGCTTCGTGGCAGGCTTCCAGATCGCGGTTTTCGCTTTCGTGGGTATCGAGCTGGTTGGTACGGCTGCGGCTGAAACTGAAAACCCGACGCGCAATCTGCCAAAGGCAATCAATTCGATCCCGATCCGTGTCGTGCTGTTCTATGTGGGTGCCCTGTTCGTGATCATCACGGTCATTCCGTGGGATCAGGTCGATCCAAACTCCAGCCCGTTCGTGGCCATGTTCTCGCTGGCAGGACTTGGCATTGCCGCCCATGTCGTCAACTTCGTGGTGCTGACTTCGGCAACGTCGAGCGCCAATTCCGGCATCTACTCGACCTCGCGTATGATCTATGGTCTGGCAACATCACGCCTCGCACCGCAGACACTCGGCAAGCTTAACAGCCGCAAGGTGCCGGTGAATGCGCTGTTCTTCTCATGCATCTTCCTGCTTGCAGGCGTTGTGCTGCTTTATGCAGGCCAGAGCATCATTGAAGCCTTTACCATCGTCACGACGATTTCAGCGCTTCTCTTCATCTTCATCTGGTCGATCATTCTTGCGTCTTATCTTCAGTATCGCCGCAAGCGTCCTGATCTGCATGAAAAGTCGACCTTCAAGCTGCCGGGTGGACGCGCTTCCGTCGTCATGGTCTTTGCCTTCTTTGCCTTCATTCTCTGGGCGCTGGCACAGGAACAGGACACGGCAGCGGCACTCAAAGTAACACCGATCTGGTTTGTGTTCTTAGGCATTGTCTATCTGGCAATTCGCAAGAAGCGCCAGCAAAGCTAACATAAAAAGCAAAAAAAGCCCGGCTTAAAGCCGGGCTTTTTATTGAGACGACGTTTTAATTACCGAGGCAATACGGACGATCCCATCAGATCTGCGTCGATAGCATGAGCTGCTTGACGGCCTTCACGAATTGCCCAGACAACAAGCGACTGACCACGGCGCACATCGCCTGCTGCATAGAGCTTGTCGACATTGGTGCGATAGTCTTGCTCATTGGCCTTCACGGAAGTCCCACCGCGACGATCCGTTGCGATTTCGAGCTTATCGCCAAGTTCCTTCACCACGCTGTCTTCGCCCGGACCGAAGAAGCCGATGGCGATGAAAGCAAGATCAGCCTTGATGAAGAACTCAGAGCCAGCAATCGGCTTGCGCTTTTCATCAACCTGGCAGCACTTCACGTGAGTGAGTTTGCCGTCTTCGCCGATGAATTCAAGCGTTGCCACCTGAAACTCGCGATTAGCACCTTCAGCCTGACTGGAAGACGTACGCATCTTGGTTGCCCAATAAGGCCAGACGCTCAGCTTGTCTTCTCTTTCAGGCGGCTGCGGGCGAATATCGAGCTGCGTGACATTGACCGCGCCCTGACGGAAAGCCGTGCCTACACAGTCAGAAGCCGTATCACCACCGCCGACAACGACGATATGCTTGCCACCGGCAAGGATTGGCGCTTCGTGCCATGCGACCGATTCAATGTTTTCGCGGCCAACACGACGGTTCTGCTGAACGAGGTAAGGCATGGCATCATGCACGCCTTCAAGGTCTGCACCCGGAATACCGGCTGGACGCGGCTTTTCAGAACCGCCCGAATATAGCACGGCATCATAGGTATCAAGCAGACCGCGCAGCGGCTTGTCGACGCCGATATTTACGCCGCAAAGGAAGCGGACGCCCTCACCTTCCATCTGCGTGACGCGACGGTCGATCAGGTGCTTTTCCATCTTGAAGTCAGGAATACCATAACGCAGCAGACCACCCGGACGGCTTTCGCGTTCATAGACATCGACCATGTGACCAGCGCGTGCCAGCTGCTGTGCGGCAGCAAGACCTGCCGGGCCAGAACCGATGATCGCGACCGACTTGCCGGTCTTCTGCGCTGCTGGCTGCGGAACGATATAGCCAAGCTCATAGGCCTTATCGCCCAGTGCCTGTTCAACGGTCTTGATCGCAACTGGCGCATCTTCAAGGTTCAGCGTGCAGGCTTCTTCACAAGGCGCCGGACAAACACGACCCGTGAATTCCGGGAAGTTGTTAGTCAGATGCAGGTTGCGGATCGCCTGATCCCAGTTGTTGTTATAGACGAGATCGTTCCAGTCCGGGATCTGATTGTGCACAGGGCAGCCCGTTGGACCGTGGCAGAACGGGATGCCGCAATCCATGCAGCGTGCCGCCTGCTTCTGCACTTCACCATCCGTCATGGGAAGCGTGAATTCGCGGAAGTGACGAATGCGATCCGATGCTGGCTGGTACTTTGCTACCTGCCGATCAACCTCAAGAAAACCAGTAACCTTACCCATTATTCCATGCTCCTATCGCGGTACTATTCGCCATTTCAGGCGCACAAGCACCGCGTCTTGATTATGAGTTTTATTCCGCTGCAACGCCGATCTGCATGCGCTCCATCTCTTCGAGAGCGCGACGATATTCGACCGGCATGACCTTCACGAATTTCGGGCGATAGCTCTCCCAATTATCGAGAATGTCTTTGGCACGCGTAGAGCCGGTGTAATGCAGATGGTTGGCAATCAGCTGCACCAGACGTTCTTCGTCGTGGCGCGTCATGTTTGCCGATACATCCACACGGCCCTTGTGCATCAGGTCGCCGCCGTGATGGTGCAGCTTTTCGAGGATGTCATCCTCTTCCGGCACCGGTTCCAGCTCGACCATCGCCATATTGCAGCGCTGTGCGAAGTCACCTTCTTCATCCAGCACATAGGCAACACCACCCGACATGCCGGCTGCAAAGTTACGGCCAGTCTGACCGATAACGACAACCACACCGCCCGTCATATATTCGCAGCCGTGATCACCCACGCCTTCGACAACCGTGACCGCACCGGAGTTACGCACTGCGAAACGCTCGCCTGCCACACCGCGGAAATAGCACTCGCCTTCAAGCGCACCGTAAAGCACGGTATTGCCTGCGATAATCGAGTTTTCAGCCACAATACGCGTGTCTTCTGGCGGGCGTATGACAATGCGACCGCCAGAAAGACCCTTGCCGATATAGTCGTTGCCATCGCCAATCAGTTCAAACGAGACACCGCGTGCAAGGAAGGCACCAAAGGACTGGCCAGCCGTACCGCGCAGGGTAACGGCAATGGTGTCATCCGGCAGACCCTTGTGGCGGAAACGCTTGGCCACTTCACCCGAAAGCATCGCACCTGCCGAACGGTCGACGTTCTTGATGTCGACATCGATCTTGACCGGCGTCTTGTTTTCAAGCGCAGGCATGGCCTGAGCAATCAGCGTCCGATCCAGAACATCTTCAATCGGATGATGCTGACGTTCGGTCCAGAAGATTTCGTGCTTCTCGGCTTCCGGCTTGTAGAAGATACGGCTGAAGTCGAGACCCTTGGCCTTCCAATGATCGATCATGGTCTGCTTTTCGAGCAGTTCCGTTTCGCCGATAATCTGCTCAAGCTTGGTGAAGCCCATGGCTGCCAGCAATGCGCGAACTTCTTCTGCCAGATAGAAGAAGAAGTTGATGACATGCTCAGGCGTGCCCTTGAAGCGCTTGCGCAGAACAGGGTCCTGCGTGGCAACGCCCACAGGGCAGGTGTTGAGATGGCACTTGCGCATCATGATGCAGCCAGCGGCAATCAGCGGAGCGGTCGAGAAACCGAACTCGTCGGCACCGAGCAGCGCACCGATCACCACGTCGCGACCGGTCCGAAGACCGCCATCGACCTGCAGCGCAATGCGTGAACGAAGACCGTTCAACACCAGCGTCTGATGGGTTTCGGCAAGGCCGATTTCCCATGGCGAACCAGCGTGCTTCAATGAGGTGAGCGGAGACGCACCCGTTCCGCCATCATAGCCGGACACTGTGATGTGGTCAGCGCGTGCCTTGGCAACACCGGCCGCAACCGTACCAACACCCACTTCCGAAACCAGCTTAACGGAAATATCAGCTGCCGGATTGACGTTCTTCAGATCATAGATCAGCTGTGCCAGATCTTCGATCGAGTAGATGTCATGGTGTGGTGGAGGTGAAATGAGGCCAACGCCCGGCGTCGAGTGACGTGTCTTGGCGATGGTCGCATCGACCTTATGGCCCGGCAGCTGACCGCCTTCACCCGGCTTTGCACCCTGCGCAACCTTGATCTGGATGAGATCGGAGTTGACCAGATATTCCGTCGTCACACCGAAGCGGCCCGATGCCACCTGCTTGATCGCAGAGCGTTCTGGGTTTGGCGTACCATCCGGCAGCGGATAGAAACGATCCGGCTCTTCACCGCCCTCACCCGTGTTTGACTTGCCGCCAATGGCGTTCATCGCACGCGCAAGCGTGGTGTGAGCTTCACGCGAGATCGAGCCGAACGACATCGCGCCCGTCGAGAAGCGCTTGACGATATCGACCGCCGATTCAACCTCTTCAATGGCAACCGGCTTGCGCCCGCTTGCTTCCGCAAAGCGAATATCAAACAAGCCACGAATGGTCTTTGCCTGCGCCGCCTTGGAGTCGAGCATGGACGTATATTCGGTGAATGTGTCGGGGTTCGAAGTACGAACGGCGTGCTGCAGTTTCGCTACCGCATCCGGCGACCAGAGGTGTGCTTCGCCACGCATACGGTAGGCATATTCGCCACCAACTTCGAGCGCTGTCAGCAGAACCGGGTCGTTGCCGAACGCATCGGTGTGGCGACGCACGGTTTCTTCCGCAATTTCGTCAAGACCAACGCCTTCGATGCTCGTTGCCGTGCCGAAGAAGAACTGATCGACAAAGCTCGTCTGCAGGCCGACCGCATCAAAAATCTGCGCGCCACAATAGGACTGGTAGGTCGAGATGCCCATCTTGGACATGACCTTGAGAATGCCCTTGCCGATCGACTTGATGTAGCGCTTGACCACTTCATATTCATCGACTTCCGGCGGAAATTCGCGACGGCGATGCATATCGAGCAGCGTGTCGAATGCGAGATACGGGTTGATAGCTTCGGCACCATAGCCTGCGAGGCAGGCGAAATGATGCACTTCGCGCGGTTCACCCGATTCAACGACAAGACCGACCGATGTACGAAGACCCTTGCGGATCAGGTGATGGTGAACAGCAGCCGTTGCCAGCAGAGCCGGGATTGGAATGCGATCCGGACCAACCTGACGATCCGACAGGATGACGATGTTATAACCGCCATGAACCGCTGCTTCCGCACGGTCGCACAGGCGTTCAATCGCGCCCTGCATACCGTTAGCGCCTTCGCCGACATTATAGGTGATGTCGAGCGTCTTGGTATCGAAGCGATCTTCCGTGTGACCGATGGAGCGGATCTTTTCGAGATCGCCATTGGTCAGGATCGGCTGACGCACTTCCAGACGCTTGCGGCGCGATGTGCCAACAAGATCGAAAATATTTGGGCGCGGTCCGATGAAGGAGACAAGGCTCATCACCAGCTCTTCACGGATCGGATCAATCGGCGGGTTCGTGACCTGCGCGAAGTTCTGCTTGAAATAGGTGTAGAGCAGCTTCGACTTGTCGGACATGGCCGAAATCGGCGTATCCGTACCCATCGAACCGATGGCTTCCTGACCAGTTGTGGCCATTGGTGACATCAGAAGCTTGGTGTCTTCCTGGCTGTAACCGAATGACTGCTGACGGTCGAGGAGGCTTACATCCTTGCGCAGCGCGCGAGGCTCAACCGGGTTCAGGTCTTCCAGAATAAGCTGCGTGTTGGAAAGCCACTGCTTGTAAGGATGCTTCTGTGCGATCTGTGACTTGATTTCCTCATCCGAAACGATGCGGCCTTCTTCCATATCGATCAGCAGCATACGGCCTGGCTGAAGACGCCACTTCTTGACGACCTTCTTCTCTTCGACAGGCAGAACTCCTGCTTCCGAAGCCAGAATGACGAAATCATCGTCAGTCACAATATAACGGGCCGGACGCAGACCGTTACGGTCCAGCGTCGCACCAATCTGGCGACCATCGGTAAAGGCTACGGCAGCAGGACCATCCCATGGCTCCATGAGGGCCGCATGATATTCGTAGAACGCGCGGCGTTCGTCCGACATCAGCTTGTTGCCCGACCATGCTTCCGGGATCAGCATCATCATCGCATGTGCGAGGCTGTAGCCACCCTGATGCAGGAATTCGAGCGCGTTATCGAAGCAGGCGGTGTCTGACTGGCCTTCGTAGGAAATCGGCCAAAGCTTGGAAATATCGTTGCCGAACAGCTCCGAATCCACCGATGCCTGGCGGGCAGCCATCCAGTTGACGTTGCCGCGCAGCGTGTTGATTTCGCCGTTATGCGCAACCATGCGATATGGATGCGCCAGACGCCATGACGGGAAAGTGTTGGTCGAAAAGCGCTGGTGAACGAGCGCCACAGCACTTTCAAAGCGCGGATCTTTCAGGTCGTTGTAGTAGGCACCAACCTGATAGGCCAGGAACATGCCCTTATATACAACGGTGCGCGCCGACATGGAGACGATATAGAAGCCCTTATCGTCGCCCTCATTTTCCTGATAAATGCGGTTGGAAATGACCTTGCGCAGCACGAACAGGCGACGTTCAAAATCATCGTCGGTTTCAATAGTCGCGCTACGGCCGATGAAAACCTGAACATGGAAAGGTTCGGTCGCGGCAATTTCAGGAGCCTTCGACAAAGACTCATTATCAACCGGAACCTGACGGAAGCCGATGAAGGTCTGGCCTTCAGCAGCGATGACTTCCTTGATGATCTCTTCGATATGCGCGCGCAATTCCGCATCGCGTGGCATGAAGAGATAGCCTACGGCATAATGGCCCGGTTGCGGCAGGTCGATGCCCTGACGCGCCATTTCTTCGCGGAAAAAGCGATCTGGAATCTGCACCAGAATGCCCGCACCGTCGCCCATCAGAGGGTCGGCGCCAACCGCACCACGATGGGTGAGATTTTCAAGCATCTTGAGGCCGTTTTCGACAACTTGATGCGACTTCTGACCCTTCATATGCGCAATGAAGCCAACGCCGCAGGCGTCGCGTTCGTTGCGTGGATCATAGAGACCTTGGGCGGGGGGAGTACCCGCCGAAGTTCGCGTTTTTCGGGTTGCGTTGGTGGAATTGGTCGCAGCTTTGACCGTTCCGTTCTGACCGTTGTGTAAATCCACATGCGATACAGATGGCGTCAAATGCGGCATCGTCATTCCCTCCAGTGAGCGCGCAACCCTGCGCGATACGATAATGAACCGGAACGGCTATTCGTTCCGAACTGTTTTAGTCGCGCATCTCATCCGAAAACCGCTTCGCACTTTTCGGGATGCGCTGTGTCTCGCCGTGCGTCTGATCCAAAAACCGCTTCGCACTTTTTGGGACGCACTTTAGTCTGTGTATGGAAAGCCTTATCGAAAAGGCGTTGGACGACGTTCCGGGGCCGATGGCACAGCCATCGAAAGGAATATTGTTTTGGCGCCTTAGTCTTTCAGGCTCGACAAGCGACCTCGGCCCGCATTGCGGCGCACCAAACTCCCCTGTCTCATTAAGCATCGCATTCTGCCGGGTTATCCCGATCCGCGCGGCACTTTCTTTCTGCAACTGACGGATGCTTTGACAAGAAACCTGACGATCACAGTGATGAATTGGACAGCAAGGGTGAATTAGTCAGCATTGCTGTCCTAATCACGTATGACAGAATTCAAATTAGCTCACAAGATGGAAACATGATTTTTTCGAGCCAATTGCGAAACAAAGTGTCGCAGATATTCACTATTGCATCATTTAATTACGTTTGATGCTAGTTGCGTCAGTTTGGCGCGCCTGGCGCTCCTCACGGGAAGCTCTAAAAAGTGACAGATGCTGCTCGCTTTTTAGCGTCAACAGGCCTTACGCCTGTTACCGAGTCCGGTTATAGACCTTTGCTATAAGGTCCTACCGCCAGCGGAGAACATCGTGCATTTTGCTTCAGACAATTGGGCAGGCGCCCACCCGAAAATCGCTGAGAGTCTTTCCCTTCATGCAAACGGATTTGCTGCAGCCTATGGCGCCAGCGAAATCGACAAACGCGTTGAACAGCGTTTCAACGAATTGTTCGAGCGTGAAGTCGCGGTCTTCTTTGTCGGCACAGGCACGGCGGCCAACTCCTTGGCGCTCGCCAGCGTCAACCGTCCGGGCGGCGTTTCACTCGTCCATCGCGAAGCGCATGTGATCGAAGATGAATGCGGTGCGCCTGAATATTTCACCGGCGGCGCGCGTCTGCATCCGATTGATGGCGCAATGGGACGTATCGATCCTGAATTACTCAAGCGCGAACTCAAGCGGTTCAATCCGGCTTTCGTTCATGCCGGTCAGCCGATGGCGGTCAGCATCACGCAGGCCACAGAAGTCGGCACACTGTATCAGCCTGAACATATCGCGACGATCTCGCAGATTTGCCGCGATGCGGGCCTGCCTCTGCATATGGACGGCGCACGTTTTGCAAACGCGCTTGTATCCCTTGATATGACGCCAGCCGAAATGACATGGAAACAGGGCGTCGATATTGTTTCCTTTGGCGGCACCAAGAATGGTTGCTGGTGCGCAGAAGCGCTGGTCTTTATGGACCCTGCCCGCGCACGCGACCTGCCTTTCATCCGTAAACGTGCAGCACAGCTTTTCTCAAAGACGCGCTTTATTGCAGCACAGTTTGATGCCTATCTTGCAGACGATCTCTGGATTGACCTTGCAAAGCATTCCAATGCGCTCTCCGCGCGTCTCGCCCGTCACATCGATGCATCCAGCCAGATGCGGCTCGCGTGGAAACCGGAAGCCAACGAGGTTTTCGCGATCATGAAACAGTCAGTCTATGACCGCCTGCGCAGTGCGGGTGCGATCTTCTATGACTGGAACCCGCCGCATTCGGAAGTCAACCGTATCAGCGAGGGCGAAATCTTCGCGCGCTTCGTCACGAGCTTTGCCAATACCGAAGAAGAAGTCGATCAGTTCGGCAAGCTTATCGCTTAGAGCGCGTATCCCAAAAGCAAAAAAGCGGCGCTTAATGCGCCGCTTTCTTTATATATAGTCTTCAGCAGAGATTAGTGGGCAGTTTTCGTTTCGATCTGCTGGGCTTCACCAACCGATGCTTTGCTGACTTCAATCTTGCGCGGCTTCATCTGTTCAGGGATTTCGCGCTTGAGATCGATATGGAGCAAGCCATTCTTGAGGCTGGCGCCAGCGACTTCAACAAAGTCTGCAAGCTGGAAGCGGCGCTCGAAAGCACGCGAAGCAATGCCGCGATAAAGCACTTCACCGGTTTCAGAAGCATCGTTCTCGGCCTTCTGGCCCTTCACGGTCAACTGATTGCGATGGGCTTCGATTTCGAGTTCGCTTTCCGAAAAGCCTGCAACGGCCATGGTGATGCGATAGGTGTTCTCACCGGTCCGCTCAATGTTATATGGCGGATACGACTGCGAACCTTCTGGCGATGCGAGCGTGTCGAGCATCGAGGAGAAAAGACGGTCGAAACCAACGGTGGAACGATAGAGCGGGGAAAAATCAACGTGACGCATGTGTAAGCCCTCCTTAAGAGCGACATAATGCATTGGTTTGGCGGCAGAACTCCCATTCTGGCGAATTCTTCGTGCCGGCGGTCCCGTTATCGGCGACCGCAAAACTTAATTGGGAATGCCCCTTTTTCATTTCAAGGCTGATTTTATTGTGTCTTGCATAAAACGCTGTCGGGGCCGCGCGTGAAAGTCGAGAATATAGTTACACGGCTTATCACTTAGCGTAACAACTCCTGATCGCTTGGACCCCGGAAATTGGGGGTTACGCCATCCAATGAACCCAAAATGAACATCATCTTCGGCGAGCGTTCAGATGCTTGGGGCTATTGTCCCACTATGCCTGCTGAGAGGCGGGTTCATCAAAGGATTACGGTTATGAAAAAAGCTTTTCTTGCTTTTGCCGCACTTGCCACCGTCGCGACCGGAATTGCGACTACGTCCCATGCAGCTGATAACGGCCTGCGTGTTCAGGTTCAGTATTACGACGATGATGGTTATCGTCCACCAATGCCGCCACGCGGCGGACCACGTCCAGGTTGGGACGGTCCAGATCGCGGATATGATAGAGGCCCGGGTCGCGGACCCGGCTGGGGTGACGGCTATGGACGCCCCGAAACACTCGGCCCACGCCAGATTTCGCGCTCACTACAGCGCCGCGGCTACGATGTCGGCGATATGCGCCGTGAACGCGGAGCTTATCTCGTCAAGGCAACCCGCCCGAATGGCCGCCGCGTAATCGTTGTGGTCGATGCTTTCAGTGGTCGCATCATCGATGAACGCCGCGTTGGTCGCGGCTGGTAATATTCTCTGATTTGGAAAGATCAGCCAGTGTAACGTCCCTTGCACTGGTTGTTTCCTGAACCGGAAGTTTGCTTGCAAACTTCCGGTTACTTTTTATCATTCTTTATCCGACTATACTGGTGTGTGAATTTACAGCGGTTCCAGTTAGAAATGAATCGTTGGAACCACTGTAACTATTTGTTTTTACGCATTATCCGACGCAAAACCGCTTCGCACTTTTGCTGGAAATGCTATAATTGGGGCCGCAGCTTGAATGCCTGAACTTCTTTTTGAAACCGACGCGAACCCCATTCCCGCAGGGACAAAATCAGGACAGTTCAAGTCGAAAGATGGCCTGGATCTGCGCTACGCCATTATGAGGCCCGAAACAAAACCGTCGCGCGGAACCATTATTCTGCTGCAGGGCCGCAACGAGTTTATCGAAAAATACTTTGAAACCATCTCGGATCTGGCCAGACGCAGGTTCACGGTCGCAACGCTCGACTGGCGGGGCCAGGGTGGTTCGCAGCGGCTGCTCAAAGACCGGCTGCGCGGCTATGTTCGGAGTTTCAGCGACTATACTGACGATCTCGATCAGTTTCTGACAGAGATCGTGCTGCCTGATTGTCCACCACCCTTCTATGTGCTGGCGCATTCGGCAGGCGCACTGATTACCTATTCATCGATTCACAAACTGGCATCGCGCGTGACCCGTATCGTGCTGTGCGCGCCATTAATGGGTTTGCGTCCATCACAATCCGGCGACACCAAAATGCGCTTCATGGCAACGACCTTGCGCTGGCTGGGAATGGGCCGGAATTATGCCGCCGGTGGGCGCTTGCGCGGTGAAAGGCCCTTTGAAAACAACCCACTGACCAATGATCCTGAACGCTTTGAACGCAATATGGCTGTGGTGCGAAAACATCCAGAGCTGGCGCTTGGCGGACCGACGATCAACTGGATCGGCAATGCGCTTGCAGCCGCAGCCCGTATTCATCAGCCCGGTTTCTATGACGGGCCGACAGTGCCTGTGCTGGTTATTGCTGCAGGTGCTGACAAGGTCGTCTCGACCACAGCTATTGAGCGCTTTGCTGCGCGCACACGCAACGTCTCGCTCGTCGTCATCGACGGCGCTCGCCATGAATTGCTTCAGGAAGCCGATTTCTATCGAGAGCAGGCTCTTGCCGCTTTCGACGCTTTCATTCCCGGCTCATCGGAAATTGAAGCGCTTCCAGAGAGCATAGAGCCTGCAAATCCAGACAAGGCCTGACGATCAGCTGTTCAGCAAATCAAGAGCGGCCTTGTGCAGTGCTGGTGAAGCTGCGGCAACAACATCACCGCCCTTTTCTGCCGGGCCGCCGTCACGCTGCGTGACAACGCCACCCGCCTGCTCGATGATTGGAATGAGCGCCACGATATCATAAGGCTGAAGGCCCGCTTCCACGACGATATCGGCAAAGCCACTTGCCAGCATCGCAAAGGCATAGCAATCAACGCCGTAACGCGACAGACGCACCGCATTTTCCAGTCGGTCAAAGCCCTTACGCAGATCGCCCTTGAAAAGGGCTGGCGTGGTGGTGAACATCGTCGCATCTTCAAGCTTTGCCTGAGCGCGCACAGAAAGCCGACGTGGTTCTGCACCTTCGCGGAGCAGATAAGAACCATTGGCATCGCCGTAAAACAGCTCACCCGTGAAAGGCTGGGACATCATGCCAGCCTTTGCGTCACCATCGACCGTCAGGCCGACCAGCGTTCCCCAGACAGGCAGACCAGAGATGAACGCGCGGGTGCCATCAACCGGGTCGATCACCCAGACATGACTGCGATCGATATTTTCAGGGCCATATTCTTCGCCAAGAATGCCGTGATCTGGAAACTCGCGCCCGATGACTGCACGAATCGCGCGTTCTGCAGCACGGTCGGCTTCCGTGACCGGATCAAATCCCGAAGTGTATTTGTTGTCGATCTCGTTGAACTGGCGAAACCGTGGCAAGGTTTCAGCAGCTGCGACCGAAGCGACTTCGGAAAAAAATGCCTTATCAATCAGCAATCCCAATCTCCCGTTTCCATAAGATGATGCATTGATGTGCATCTCGTCCTAATATTGCTCACAATTTGAGCTGTCCATTTTTTAGCACAAAAAATATGCGTAAATCCTTGACGCATAAGGCTTTGCCGCGTAGCTTAAAGGTCAGACAGGCTGTCCTGTCGGTGCCTTTCGGGGCATTTCCTCCCTAGTCTTTGGCCGCGCTTTCTTCTTGGAGCGCGGCTCTTTTTATATGCATTTGATGATAGATTTTCTTTGCTACAGCATAATTCCTTAAATCTGAACCAATTTAAGGTGAAATTATGCTGTAAATATAAAGCGTTAGAGCAACCGACAGCTATTCAGCTGCAAGCGGTGGCACGACCAGAAGTTCATCCGGCAAGGATGTGAGATCGCTCAGGAACTGATAGAGATCGGCGCATAGCGCATCGAAGCCGACAAGCTTCTGCAAGGTCTGCTCATTCATATAGAGACTGCGATTGATCTCGATCTGCAACGCGTAACAGGCTGCAGCAGGTCTGCCATAATGCTCGGTGATAAACCCACCCGCATAAGGCTTGTTGTGTGCAACAGTGTAACCAAGGCCGCGCAGCAACTCGATTGCCGCCTGCGTCAGCTGCTCGCTGCAGGATCGACCGAAACGATCACCTATGATGAAATCAGGCCGCCCGCCAACATCGCCAGAACGCGTGCCGCCCGGCATTGAGTGGCAATCGATCAGAACCGAATAGCCAAAGCGCTCATGGGTCGACTGAAGCAGACCATCCAGCGCACGGTGATAGGGCTTATAAAGCTCCTCGATACGATAATAGGCCTCTTCAAGCGATATGCGGCCAGGATAAATAAGCTGCCCCTCGCCGACCAGACGCGGCACAGTGCCCAGACCACCCGCCACACGCGCCGACTGGCTGTTCACATAAGGCGGCAGAGGCTCCGCAAACATTCGCGGATCAAGCTCGTATGGCTCACGATTCACGTCGAGAAAGGCGCGCGGGAAATGCGCCTTGAGCAAAGGCGCGCCAAGGCGCGGCACGGCTGCAAAAAGCTCATCGACGTAGCAATCTTCGGAATAACGAATGGCAAGCGAATCCAGTCGCGATTCTTCAAGAAATGACTTGGGATAGGCTCGACCGCTATGGGGAGAATTGAAAACGAAAGGAATGCGCTGCTGCGCTGGTGCACAGACCTCGAAAGGGGGCATCAGATGAAAATCACGTTCCAGACTCATACTTCAACCCGTCTCGACTGCCTTTGGACGACCGGTCATAAGATAATTACACTGTTAAAGCAGTATCTTATAATAGTCCGGCGTGATGCAATATCCAATGTTTGAGAGCAAGCCCTTCCTCCTCTTGGCAGGCCGTTCAAACGATGCAAAGCTGTAACACATAACAGCTTGTTGCCAAACACTGGCCATAACAATTAACATTTGCGAGAGCATTCATTTCATATTTACCAAAAAAGCGTTTTCTAGTGTGAAAACTGAGTCGTCAAATGTGTCCAGAAGACACGAACCGGCGGCGAGAAATTCGGACGGACCCATGAAAAGAATTCTGCTAGCTGAAGACGACAACGATATGCGTCGTTTCCTTGTGAAGGCGCTGGAAAAGGCGGGCTATCACGTTACTCATTTCGATAACGGTGCCAGCGCCTATGAAAGACTGCGCGAGGAGCCATTCTCGCTGCTGTTGACCGATATCGTCATGCCAGAAATGGATGGCATCGAGCTTGCGCGCCGCGCAACTGAAATAGATCCTGATCTGAAGATCATGTTCATTACGGGCTTTGCCGCAGTGGCCCTCAATCCCGATTCGGACGCCCCGCGCGATGCGAAAGTGCTTTCCAAGCCTTTCCACCTCCGCGATCTCGTGAACGAAATTGAAAAAATGCTGATCGCCGCCTAAGGCGACCAGCGGCTTTCCCGGCCTTTGATAAGGTATTCAACAAAAAGAATAAAAAACTTCAAAAAAGGGCATTGACGGGCGCAACGCTATATGGTGTATGCGCCACATCGAATGGGCGTATAGCTCAGCGGGAGAGCACTACATTGACATTGTAGGGGTCACAGGTTCAATCCCTGTTACGCCCACCATTCGAACTCCAAGCCTTAAATTTAGTATTACCTTCAAGCGCTTAGACGCTTTTCGGCTTTTGGCTTCTTCTCAGGCACATCATCCGGTTCAAGCTTTTCCTGGCTTGCGCAACATCTATTTATTTGCGGACACCACCCAAATATTTCGGAACAAAATTGCATCTGCTGCGTTAAAGCGCCCGGAGACGTGCGTCTGAATTTTTAGCTTTCGTACACTCCAGATTTAGGCGGAGTGAATTTCTTTAATGTTCCATAAAGTGACGTCGGGGCGGTATTGGCGATTAAAATCAGCCACCGATCCTCATCATAATCGAGTCGATGCTCTGTGCAGCGATCTGTCCATGTTTGGTTCAGAAGCTTCCTACAGAAATTATTTGCAGGCCACGCTTGCAAGCCGCCTTTTGCTGGAATCCATGCTTGAAACAAGCCACATCCAAGCTCTTCTGCCGCAATGGAACGAACGCAGGATCGAGCCTGATCTGACCAATGATATTAATGACTTTCCCGATTGCCTGCCACCTGAGACATTGAAGTTCAAGCGGGCGACCGAGCCGGTCGATCTGCCAACCATTATCGGGACACTCTATGTGCTGGAGGCATCCGCCATCCGGGTTCAGGATCGCGCAGAACAAGTTGCCAAGCTCGGCTTCACGAAAGAGTTCGGTGCCCGGCATCTCGACCGACAGATGACAAATTTGCGTTCATGGCAGCAAACACTTAATTTGATCGATATAACGCCCTTTGATGACGATGATGAAGAGCGCTGCAAATTTGCAGCCATCGCAGCATTCGGTGCCTTTGAGTATAATTATCAAAAGGTCTTCAACCATGTCGCCAGACAGCCCGCTTGATCAGACTGCCTGCGACCGCGAACCAATTCATATACCCGGATCTATTCAACCCCATGGAATGCTGCTCATAGCAGAGTTGCAGAGCGGTCTCATCGTCGGTGGCGCCGGGCAATTGGAAGCCTATTTTGGCGAGGTATGGCACGGCCAGAACCTCGATGATTTATTGCAATTCGATGCATTGGCGCTCGCCGCAAAAGCGCCGCGAGCCGATGAAATCATTCTGGGTAAGCTCATCATTGGCGAGGAAACCTTTGATCTTCTCGGTCATATCCTCAACGAATATCTGCTGGTCGAAATAGAACCCGCTCTGCATTCATTTGTTACGCCTGAACAGTCCCTGTCTGGTCTTGAGGCGGTGGCTTATCAGTTTGAAGCGGCACCCGACATCAGGACGCTTTTTCAAAAAGCTGTCGTAGCATTCCGCAAACTGACCGGTTTTGACCGCGTAATGATCTATCAGTTTCTCGAAGATGCGTCCGGCGTTGTGGTAGCTGAAGATGGCAACGACAATTACCCTTCTTTTCTCAACCATCACTTTCCTGCCAGCGACATCCCCAAACAGGCGAGGGCTCTTTATCTCCGCAATCGCGTGCGCGTCATTCCAGACTCGTCCTATGTTCCGGCTCCCCTGAGATGGTACGGGGAAGAACCTCAGCAGCCGCTGGATTTGAGCGATGTAGCCCTGCGTAGCGTGTCCCCCATTCACCTGCAATATCTGCAGAATATGGGCGTTGGCGCGAGCGCATCAGTCTCCATCATCAAGGATGGCGTACTCTGGGGCCTCATTGCCTGCCACAATGTTGCGCCGCTTTCTATGCCATTCGCAACGCGTGCATCAGCCCGTGCGCTGGCCGCCAGCCTCGCCCGACAGATGAAATCGAAGGATGAAGCAGAAAATGCCCGCGAGCGGTTGCGGCTGCGTTCCCATGAAGACCGACTGGTCGAAGCACTCCTGATTAACGCACCACTCGAAGAGCGCCTTGCCGAAACCGCGGATAATCTGCGGCAGATGATGATTGCGGATGGCTTTGCCGTCGTTTCCAATGGAAAGCTTGCGGCGCGGTCCGGTGCATCGCCCGATATTTCCGATCTGCGCATCATCCTTGATCTGGTCCACAACAGGTTCAAGGACGGGCTGTTTCATTCACATGAAATGGGTCGTCATAAAGATCTGCCGCAACATATCATTCCGATTGCCAGCGGCATTGCCGTGTTGAAACTGCATTTGGATGAAGATGTATTTCTGATCTGGTCGCGCGCCGAAAAAGTGCAGATCGTCGAATGGGCCGGCAATCCTCATAAGGATACGTCCGGTTCTGCCTCAACACCTCTCACGCCACGGGCCTCGTTTGAAGCCTGGTCGGAAGAAGTGCATGGTCGCTCACGCTATTGGAATTTTAATAAGATCGATGCGATGCATCGCATTAGCCGCGTCATTCATGAGGCCTATCAGCGCCGTCGGATCGACAAGCTGAACCGCGAATTGCAGCGTACTCTGGAACAGCAGGATAAGCTTCTGGAACAAAAAGATTTTCTGATGAAGGAAATCAATCACCGCGTCCAGAACAGTCTTCAGCTCGTTTCGACCTTCCTTGGTATGCAAATGCGGGAAACCGACGATCCGTTGATTACGCAATATTTGACGGATGCCCGCAGCCGTATTGCCGCGGTGGCACTCGTCCACCGCCGTCTTTATTCCGACAGCTATGTCGGCTCAGTTGATCTAGCCCGCTATCTCGACGAACTGTCGAACGAACTGTTTCAATCGATGGGCGAGGAATGGCGCAGCCGCCATACAAGCAGGCTCTCGCATGTGCTGATCAATGCCGACCGTGCAATCAATATCGGTCTGGTCTATTCCGAGCTTGTGACCAACGCGAATAAATATGCCT
This sequence comes from Brucella sp., assembly GCF_032066345.1. Classification (NCBI taxonomy): domain Bacteria; kingdom Pseudomonadati; phylum Pseudomonadota; class Alphaproteobacteria; order Hyphomicrobiales; family Brucellaceae; genus Brucella; species Brucella sp. The sequence continues at coordinate 15,743 of NZ_DAMBKZ010000013.1, read as the reverse complement.
ATGATGGTGCGCCGGGACCAACTTGGGTTACGCTTGATCAGCATTTCAATCAGGCGCGTCTGATCGTGGCTGATAATGGAACGGGCAAGACACGAAGCCGTGTCGGCTTTGGCAGCAAAATGCTCAATGCCATTGTGTTGGGACTTGGTGGCGAGATGGAAGAACTCAACAACGATCCGGGTCTGAAAGTCGTGGTCACAGTCCCTATCGAGCTCTAAGTTCAGACGGCTGACATTACGCCAGCCATCTGATTTTCATTTTTGCAGGTCAGAACTGGGTTGTGAGCCCCACCATAAAGGTGCGCCCGCGCCCTGTTTTGTCAGCCATTTCACCCGATACAGCTGGGCTATACGCCACATCCGTCAGGTTCTCGACGTTCATGAAAGCGGTCGCGTGTTTGTTGAACTTGTACGAGGCATAGAGATTGTAAAGCGTATAGGCTTCCTTCTTCTCGGTATCGCCAAATCCAACTGCGTAGCGACTGCCGCCAACATAATTCATCGTGGCACCGACCGTCAGAGCTTCATCAAATGCACGAACGCCGACATCGGCGGTAACATAGTCTTCCGGCAGGAATGTCGAGTCGCCATTGCCGATGCCTGCACCCCACCCAACTGGCTGATCGTTGGTTGCATGGGTATAAGACAAGTTCACATAGGCAAACCGCGCATCATAACCGCCTTCGATTTCGAAGCCGCGTGAGTGGGTGGTTCCGGGCACATTGACCCAGATTGCCCGTTCATACGGATCGCCCGGCAGGCTGATGATATTGTTGACGATATAGTTTTCGATATCGTAGCGGAAGTAGTTCACCTTCAAGCGTAATGCGTCGCCTGCCAGCAATACGTCATCTTTAATGACATTCGTGCCGAACTCCCATCCGCGAGACTTTTCCGGATCGAGGTAGAAGTTGGAGAACTGGCCACCACCAATGCCAGCGCCGATTGGAACCAGTGCCCAAAGCGCTTCGCGCGCCGATGGAGGCCGGAACGTGTGAGCATAGGTGACGTAGGGCTGCAACCAATCCAGCGGCTTGGCGGAAAGAGTAATCTTCGGATTTAACGCGTTTTCACTTCGTGACACATCGACATTACCGCCCGTTGGTGGGCAGAAACCGACATTGGCGGTGCAAGGACTTTGGTGCCCACTCAGGGTCCAGTAGTCGTAATTTAGCCCTGTGCTCAGCTCAAAGATGCCGCTCGACAAAGTAAGGTCTGTGAATGCACGCGCTTTTTGCATTCTGCCGGGAGGGTTTGCCCCACGATAATTATTGACCTTGTAATCGTCCGAAGAATAGGCCGCGCCATATTCCCATCGCGCACTGATGGCGTCGGTGATGTCAAAGCGGCTGGTGTTCGTGACATCGAAACCATAGCCATTGTCACGCGTCTGACGCTGCCGATAAGAACCGCCGGTCGTCGGATCGTAAGACATATCCGTGCGGTTATAATAAGCGTTGACCTTCAAATCGATCCAGTCACTATCCGGATTATAGGTATAGTTGGCCGTGTAAGTGGAGTTCGTTACGCCCCACTCATAGCCCGAAACCAGAAAGTGGTTCTTGTACCATCGTGCGCCGAGTTTCAGATCATGCACATCGTCTGGCTGAAAATGAAACTTCAGCAAACCCGAACCCGGCTTGTTGCTCGCATCCGGCGTATTGTAAACACCGTCTCCTCGGCGGTAGTTTTCGCGATCGCTATAGCTGAAAGCACCAACAATCGACGCCGTTCCCGATCCAGGGATATTGGTCCTTGCGCCACCGGCAATCATGCCTGAAAGCCCGAAGCCGTTATTTCCGGCCTTCATGATTGTCTTGACGCCCTGATCCTGTCCTTCAAGGACCACATCTTCAAAATCAATCGTCCTGAAATTGACCGCCCCGGCAAGCGATCCCATTCCATGGGCACCGTTTACAGCACCGCGCTCTGCACCCACGCCCGCTAGAAGGTTGGTATCGATATAGAGCAGTTCTCCACCGGTCGAAGCATGACCTGCGGTGTTTCTGAACATCTGCGGCACACCATCTATCATGGTATTGATGCGACCATCGGATTCAAAGCCACGAATATTAACCGCAACACCCGGCTGGCTCGATGAGATACGCGTGAAAGTGCCGGGCATGGAGCGAACGATTGCGTTAGCATCGCCACCGTATTTTTCCTGCACGATATTGCCATCGATGACGCTGACACCGCCCGGCGTCAGATAGGGCGCGTCCATGTCCACGCCTGCACTGATGATAATCGGCTGAAGCTCTACAGAGCCTGGAACCTTCTTGTCTTGTGACTTGTCGCCCGCTTCTGCACTCTGCTGTGTACCGCCCGCCGATTGCGCATAGGCCGCGGGAATGCCCGCGATGAATGCGCTATAGGCAACACCGAGTAAAAGAATGCCGTAGTGTTTCGAGTGTATTTTTTTCACTGTTTCCTCGCGAAAGTGGAAATCAGTGGCTGGCTACCTGAGAACTATTGCTTGCTGCTGATATGCGTGGTCGGCCTGCAGACGTTGCAGTTTACAGGCTGACAATTTTCAAAGGTAAAGATTTGCAATGATAACGATCACTGCAAATAATCCAGCATACGCTACCCAGAATCCATCTCCCTCGACAAATCGATGAAGCGCCGTCTTCTGACTATTTTTGTTATACATGATCTTACCCGCCGACAGGGATGCCCCCGCCGCAACCTCTAGTTAACATGATAATTTGAGTCAAGTTAAATTACTTAAATATGCTCTGCAAATTTCAGATACAAAAAACGTGTCGGCATTCAGTGTAGCTTGAAAAGAAATAACATCCTGCATTGCAAAATGCATTGCGGCCCGCACCTCAATTATGAAAAGAGTGAGAAGTGCGTCCTGAAAATGAGAAACCGTTTTCAGGCAAGATGCGCGTTGAAAGAGCGCAGGAAATGATGCTTTTCAGCGCGCACGCTCAAGGATATCCTGCCGCACGTAGCGACTGTTAAGGGCCAGTGAATGAACGAGAATTTCGTGTCAGTCGATGAGGAGCAGGAACGCGCACGCGTGGCCTGGCTCTATTTCATTGGCGGCCAGACCCAGCAGGAAATCGCGCAGCGGCTCAACATTACCCGGCTAAAGGTCAACAAGATCATTGGTCAGGTTCGTGAGTCGGGTCAGATACAGGTCAAAGTCAGCCTGCCGCTTGTGGATTGTATCGAACTGGCGGAGAAGGTCGCGGCTCGCTACGGCTTAGCTGATGCCGTTGTGGTGCCGGATCTTGATGACTATCTGGAGCAGAAACGTGTAATCGGCGAAGCCGCCGGAACCATGGCAAGCGAGCTGATTGCAGGGCGTGACATGGGAGTAGGCATTGCCTCGGGACGCACTTTAAGTTTTGCGGTCAGAAATTTGCGTTCGCGTCCCAAACCTGAAAGCTGGGTCGTCAGCCTGACGGGGGGCGTGACCAGCGGCTCCTCTACCAACACATTTGAAGTCGCAACCGACTTTGCGCGGGCGCTCGGCGTGGAGTGTCACTATCTCACCGCCCCGATCTATTGCGCCAACCGCGAAAGCCGCGATGCAATTCTTTTGAGCGACGAGCTGACAGACGTTCTGGCCCGCACCGAAATTGCAGATATCGGCCTTGTCTCTTGCGGCGCACTAACATCAGAAACCTCACTCACCCACATCCGCGTGGTGAAAGATAACCTCGATGCCGTGCTGAAGCTTGGGGCGGTCGGTGAATTTCTGGGGTATTTTCTTGATGCTCAGGGGCGTCCGATTGACCATTTCCTCAATGATTCAATCATTGCCCTGCCACCGGACAAGCTCAAACTCAAACCAGCATCGGTTCTGGTCTCGGGTGGGGTGAACAAAATTCCGATTATTCGGGCCATTCTGCGCGGCGGTTATGTCAATCGCCTCGTCACCAATGAAGGTGTCGCCCGCGCATTGTTACAGGGGCCGCGCTAAACACGGCCCCTGTGCTACTTGATTAAGCCTTCGCTTGAAGCGCTTCTGCCATGGCACGCAGAGTTACGAACGTAGACGCTGCACCCGGATCAATATGACCGATGGAGCGTTCACCAAGCTTGGCCGAACGGCCACGGCGCGATTCCATTGCAGCCGTCGCCTTCATGCCCGCTTCCGCACCATCGCGTGCCGCAATCAGTACGTCGAGCGTGGACTTGCCAGCCTTTGCAGCTTCATTCGCAGCATCAACCGCCGGAACCCATGCATCGATCATCGTCTTGTCGCCCGGTGCCGCGCGGCCCCGATCCTGAATACCCTGCGATGCGGCTGCAAGCCATTCGGCAATGCCGGTTCCATCAAGGTTCAGACGATTGCTGACAGCCGTACCCGCACGCAGGAATGCCGTTGCATAGAGCGGGCCCGACGAGGCGCCAACCGCATCAAGAAATGCCTTGGCCATGCGCTTGCAGATGGCTTCAATGGTTTCATCGCCCTGCTCGTCTTCAAGCGCATGTTGCACGGCCTTCCAGCCGATTTCCATGGTAATGCCGTGATCGCCATCGCCAATCACGCCATCGAGTTCCGAAAGCCAATTCTTCTCGGCAATGATCTGATTGCCGACATTCATCATCATCGCCTTGAAAAGCGCTGGTGTCACATCACCCTCGGTGATGAGCTTGCGAGGCGTGTCCGTGGCAGCTTCTTTGTGTTCAGCGCTGCGCTGCGCCTTGCGATGTGAAGCCGGTTCACGATCGCTTGCCTGCACGGCGCCCACCGTTAGAGCTGGCGTATGGCATGGATGATCGAGAAGCGTTTGCAACGTCGCATCGAGCTTCATCAGCGTCACCGATGCACCCGCCATTTCGAGCGACGTCGCATATTCGCCAACCCATGAGGCGTGGATCTGAACGTCCCTGCCATCCAGAATCTGCTTCACGCGGCGGAAAATCAGGTAGAGCTCAATATGCGTGGTCGCACCAAGTCCATTGACCAGAACAGCAACGCGATCACCAGCCTTGAGCGCCAGTTCTTCAACGACCGAGGCCATCAGCTCGTCAGTCACTTCATCGGCAGGCGCAAGCTTCTGGCGGCGGATGCCCGGCTCGCCATGCAGGCCCATGCCGATTTCCATTTCATCGTCACCGATGGAGAAGTTCGGCTTGCCAGTCTGGGGCAGCGAGCAAGGGCTCAATGCCACGCCCATAGAACGGGTTGCTTCATTGGCAGCCTGTGCAAGCGCTTCAACACGCGGCAGAGATTCACCCAGATCAGCTGCAGCGCCAGCAACCTTGAACACAAAGAAGTCGCCAGCAATACCGCGGCGCTCCGACTTGCGATCAAGCGGTGCCGAGGCCACATCGTCCGCAACCGCGACATGACGCACATCCATGCCGTCCTGTGCGAGTTCTTCCGCAGCCATCGTGAAGTTGAGAACGTCGCCGGTGTAATTGCCATAGAGCATCAACACGCCAGCGCCACCGTCCGCAGCCCGTGCCGCTTCTGCAATATGAGCAGGCGATGGGGAGGCAAACACGTTACCAACAGCTGCCGCATCGGCAAGGCCGCGCCCGACATAGCCTGCAAAAGCTGGCTCGTGACCTGAACCGCCACCAACCACAATGCCGACCTTGCCTTCGCGTGGACCATCGACCGCCACAACTGCACGACCCGTTTCGCCTTCAACACGCAGCATGTCGGGATGCGCGCCGACCATACCTTCGATCATTTCTGCAATGATGTTTTCCGGCGCGTTGATCAGCTTCTTCGTTTTGACTTGTTCATTCATATTTCTGGCTTTCTAAAACGTGTCAGGTCGTCAGATCAGTGGGCATCCCGGCGCAGATAACGACGCGATATGGCATCGAACGAGATTGCCAGCACGACGATTGCACCTGAAACAATGCCCTGCCAATAGGGGGAGACACCGAACAGAACGATAATGTTTTCAATAATAGCGATGATACCTGCACCGAGGATCGCACCAATCGGGCTGCCTATACCACCTGTTGTGGCAACGCCACCGATGACGGATGCAGCAATCGGAGCCAGAACCCAGCTGTCGCCAATCGACGGCTGTGCCGTTCCAAGACGCGCAACCATCAGCACGCCTGCAAGGCCTGCAATGGCACCGGCCACACCGAACACCATAAGACGCACACGGTCCACGCGAATGCCCAGCATACGGGCGCCGTCACGATTGTTGCCGATGGCATACATGTAACGACCGAACGGGGTTTTCAGCATCACGAAAGTCGCCACCAGCAGTGCAACAAACATGATGATGAATGGCACTGGCACGCCGAACAAATCACCACGGCCGAGATATTGCACATCACGCGGAATGCCGGTGATGGCAACACCGCGGGTCAGCACCAGATTGGCACCGCCAAAAATGCCCGCCGTACCAATGGTGAGCACCAGTGAATGCAGGCGGAGGAAGGTGACGAGGAAGCCGTTGAACAGACCAAGGCAAAGGCCAAGCAGTATTGCCAGCAGCATTGCCGAATAAGGCTCAAAACCCATCCGAACCATCAGAATGCCCGAAACAACACCGGAAAGACCACCGATCACGCCAAGCGACAGATCGAGCTCGCCCAGCACCATCAGCATCGACTGCGCAATGGTGATGAGACCGACAAAGGCGAGACCGCGTGCAACAACCGACAGATTGTAAGGTGTGAGAAAGTAGGGTGAAAGGATCGCCGACAGGGCAAAGATCACCAGAAGCGCCACAAACACACCGGCCAGCGGCGTGCGGATGAGATTGGAAAGGGGATTAGTTTGCATCGGCTTTTACCTCTGTTCCAAAGATCGCGCCCACGAGTGTTTCATTGTTGGTATCGGTGGTGGAGAACTCACCGGTGATATGGCCGTTATGCATGGTGATGATACGGCTTGCGCATTTCTGCAGTTCGTTGAGTTCCGAGGAGACGAGGATGACACCGACGCCTTCTTCGGCCAGATTTTTCATGATGCGATAAATCTCGGATTTGGTCCGGATATCTATACCCTTCGTCGGCTCATCAAAGATGAGCACGCGCGGACGCGTGGCCATGGCGCGACCGATAATGGCCTTCTGCTGATTGCCACCCGAAAGCTGCGAGATGCGCTTGCCCATACCAGATGTGCGGATACCGTAATCATCGATGATCTTCTGCACGATATTGCGTTCACGGCGGTCGGAGATACCCAATTTGCCGCTGGTCAGCGACAGCACCGAAATGCCGATATTCTCGCGCAGTGACAGAAGCGGCAGAATGCCGTGATGTTTGCGCTCTTCCGAAAGATAGAGCATACCGCCGGAAACCGAGCACGAGGTATCATTCAGTGCCCAGCTCTCGCCTTCCACCTTCACCTGGCCCGACTTGGCTTTCAGAAAGCCGAAGATCGTCTGCATCACTTCGGAGCGTCCAGCGCCCACCAGTCCGGCAAAGCCGAGAATCTCGCCTTTGCGCAGATCAAAACTGATGTCTTCAAAGCGCGAACCGGACAGTCCGCGCACTTCCATGATGGTTTCAGTGGTAGGGTTTGACGGACGGAAATGCTCATCAAAGGAAAGATCGCGGCCAGACATGGCGCGGATCAGATCAGTTTCGGTAATATCTTTGATATGACCGCTTTCGATTTTCGTACCATTGCGCAGAACGGTATAATCATCGCCAATCTGGAAGACTTCTTCCATCTTGTGGCTGATGAAGACAATCGCGTGATCGCGATCGAGAAGACCACGAATAACCTTGAAGACACGCTCGACTTCAACACGCGTCAGCGAAGATGTCGGCTCATCAAGGATCAGCACCTTCATCTGCTCATTGGTGCAGGCACGCGCAATCTGCAAAAGCTGCTGATCGGACACAGAAATATTGGCAACCAGATCATCCGGCTGCGCTTCGATGCCGAAGCGGTCGAGATAAGATTTTGCCTCTTCCATCAACGCTTTGCGGTTGACGAGAAAGCCGCCATGACCGGTTCGGCTGAATGGCATGAACAGGTTTTCAGCGACGCTCATCTGTGGGAACAGCGTCAGCTCCTGCGGAACATAGGCGACGTTTTTATAGAGCGCAGGATCAGCGACAGGATCATGACCATCAATCAGCACCTGACCGCGCGAAGCGCTATCGGTTCCGGTCAGAATTTTTACGAGTGTTGATTTGCCGGCGCCGTTTTCGCCAGCAAGAATATGCGTGCGACCGAGCTCGATTTTCAGGTCAACACCATCCAGCGCGGTTACGCCCGGAAAGTCCCGGCCTAATCCGCTTGTTTCAAGATAAGCCATGATGGACACCTTGGAAAACTATCGATGTGTCCGGCAATCCGCCGGTCAAAGCCGATAGGACAGGAAAGAATGGAGCACGGGAAAACCCGTGCCCCTGCAACAAGACCAGAACGGATCAGTTGCCTACGTTTTCCTTGGTAAGGAACGCATTGCCGGTGTCGATATAGCCAGGAACCGGAGCGCCGGTTGCCTGTGCCCAGAGCGTCATCACCGACCAGTAACCCTGAAGTTCAGGCTGCGATGCGGATGAGCTGTCAGCCACGCCATTGCGGATCATGTCGAGCATTTCCGGCAGGTTGTCGAGGCCGACCAGCGTGACCTTGCCCTGCTTGCCAGCTTCAACGATAGCCTGACCGATGCCGATCGGACCAGCCGCATCCGAAGCAACCCAGCCCTTCAGGTTTGGATTGGCCTGCATGATGGCTGCTGCCTGCTGCTGTGCGATTTCGATGCTGTCATTGTCGATGCCTTCAGCAACAACCTTGATACCCGGATGTTCTTTGAACACTTCGCGATGGCAATCCGCGCGGATCGAATGGTTCGGTGCGGTAGGCACGCCCATCATGATTGCGACTTCGCCTTCACCACCCAGCACTTCGACCAGACGACGGGCAGCGATCTTGGCCTGCTCGCAGAAATCTGAACCGATATGCGTGATGGTCATGCCTTCAGGTGGCACGGAGTCGAACAGCACGAGAGGAATCTTCTGTCCCTGTGCTTCTTCGAGCGACGCACGGTTGCCCGACGGATCGAGCAGATCGAGTGCAAGACCATCCGGACGGGTGGCAAGTGCGCTGTCGATAATCTGGTTCTGCTGAACAACGTCTGCACTCTGTGGTGCGGAGTAGACGATTTCAACATTGGCGCCAGTCTGCGCCTTGAGCGCAGCAGCGGCCTGCTGTGCGCCTTCATTCACCTTGTCAAACCAAGGATGAACAACCTTTGGCACGATGACGAAACGATAGCTGTCTTTTTTAACAGTACCCGGAGCGTCCTGCGCCATGACGGTAACAGGCAACGAAAAGGCAGCAACAGCCGCCAGCATAGCAAGCTTATTCATTAATTCCTCCCTTGGAAATCAGACGAAACTTCCTCCCGCCTGACTGCTTGAAAGATCACCCGGGAAGGCTCCTCTGCCTCCAGCCCATAGCGAACTCTCATTCTGAATACAGATGTATAATTAAAATTACAAGAGTAATTGTCTACCTATTTGGAGGTGTGGATAGCCATCCGCACAACTTACCCGACAGAGCCGTTGAAAAGCAGATCGCTCAGAAAGAAGACTGAGAGAGGCGAAGACATGCAAAATAGGCGGCAAGCTTCCGCCTGCCGCCTATCAAAATTCATGCTCTATTGTATGGGATTAGCTGGTAAAGGCGCCGGTCTTTGGTGCAGCAGATTTAGCCGCAACACCAGCATCGCTTGATCTGATGACGAGGCTTGCACCGACCAGAATTTTCACTGGTGGCTGCGATTCAGCGGTATTGATCAGATCATCGAGAATGGTCACGGCGAGATTGCCGATCTTGCGCTTGGATACTTCGACCGTCGTCAGCCCCGGCTCCATGGTCGCACTTTGCGGCAGATTATCAAAACCAATCACCGAAACATCATCAGGAATACGAAGCCCCTTGCCTTTCAATGCCCGGATGAAGCCATAGGCGATGATATCATTGGTGCAGAAATAGCACTCGGCCAGATCAAGGCCCGAATGCAGCATTGCGCAAGTATCGCGATGCGCACCCTCATAGGTTGATTCAACCGAAAGAATGTCGCGTTCCTGAACGTTTAGGTCCAGACGCTGCATATTCTTGAAAAACGCATCGCGCCGAAGGCGGAAATTCGTCGTTTCCGTATGACTTGCGACAAAGCCAATGCGTGAAAAACCAAGCTGTTTGAAGCGCGACAGAACCTTGAAGACAGCATCTTCATTGTTCATGTCTACGAAGTTGGCTTCGACGACCTCATAAAACGTATCGATAAACACAGTTGGCAGGCCAAGCCCCTGTATCATGTGGATATCTGCTGCCGAAAGCTCGGTTCCCAGAGCAATCACACCGCGCACCGGCGCACCGGCCAGCGATTCTGCCACCGCACTGATCGGCTGCCCTTCAAAGCTTACCACTTCAAGCGTGTAATTGCGGCGCGTGGCCTCAGACGACATGCCATCAATATAGTCGGAGACAAATACGCTGTGGTCGCGATTTACCGTCTCGCCATGCTTGGCGATCTTCAGAAAGCGGATTGTCTCACCGCCACCAGATCCAGTTTTAGCTGCGCGCGGCACATAATTGAGCCGGGAAACCGACTCAAGCACGCGGGCTCTTGTCTCGCCCGAAATTTCGCCTTTGCCGTTCAGAACAAGCGACACTGTAGCGGGAGAAACACCCGCATTTTCGGCAATATCTCTGATCGTAAAAGACTTTTTCTTTTTCATATTTTCCAAGCGGAACTTCGACTTTGATGGGGGAATTGCGTTGTAGTTTAGTAAACAGAACCACTGCTGTTTAAAACGATTAGGGTAATTCCACCTGTTAGGCAACCATAATTCCCCGATATTGCGCTTGACAAGCCCTAACCTCTTGGTCATTTATTTAGTGAATAACAGTTTTGTTTACTAAACATGGTAGGAGGAGACCATGCAGAAGACAAGCAATCAGCTTGCTATGCTAGTTGTCATCAATCTCGGATTGCTCGCGCTTGGCGCGTATATTTCGGGTGGATCTTTCCTATCCCTGTTCAATCTGCAGTCGATGGCAGGCCAGGTGCCTGAAATCGGGCTGTTGGCAATCGGCGTGATGCTGGCAATGTGCGCTGGCAATGGCGGGATTGATCTTTCAGGTATCGCTCTGGCCAATCTGGCGGGCGTACTTTCCGCAGTTATCGTTTCGATGTTCATTTCCAGCGCCGAAAACCAGCTAGGCTTCAGCCTCGCTTTCATCGGACTGGCACTGGTGATCGGCCTTGCGGGCGGCATCGTCAACGGTGTGCTGATTGCGCGCTTCAATATCACGCCAATCCTATGCACGCTCGGCACGCAGATGGCGTTTACGGGGCTTGCGGTTGTCGTGTCTGGTGGCCGTGCCGTCATGGTTGGCAGCCCGGATCTGCTGTCGCGCATCGGCAACGACATGTTTCTGGCCGTTCCTATCAGCTTCCTGATCTTTATCGCAGTCGCGTTGCTGATTGCTGCTGTGGTGCGCTTTACGCCCTACGGTTATTGGCTGATGCTGATGGGAACCAACCCGAAAGCCGCTGTTTTCGCCGGTTTTCCGCGCAACGGCGTACTGGTCGCCACCTATGCAACCAGTGGCCTGCTGGCCGGGATTGCGGGCATCATCATCGCGGCACGCAACGTCAACGTGAAGTTCGATTATGGTAGTTCTTACCTTCTGGTCGCCATTCTGATTGCCGTCATGGCCGGTGTGAAGCCGGAAGGTGGCTATGGCCGCGTGATCTGCGTAGTCCTGAGCGCTATTGCCCTGCAGCTCATGTCCAGCCTGCTCAACTTCGGTGGCCTTTCCAATTTTGTCCGCGACTTCGCTTGGGGCCTGCTGCTGCTCGCCTTCCTCGCAGTCGGAAAATACGACATCGCGGGATTCTTTACCCTCGGCAATCGCCAAAAGGGAAATATCGGTGCTCAACCCTCAGGCACCCGACCATAGACATTGGGGGAATGTTAGCGTGGAGGAAATCATGAAATCAGTAACAAAAAAACTGCTCGCCGGCACTGTCATTGGCGCAGCAATCGTCGCGGGCAGCGCGGGCACGCTCGTCGCACAGGAAAAGCCAGTTATCGCAACCGTCGTCAAGATCAGCGGTATTCCTTGGTTCGACCGCATGAACACAGGCGTTGAAGCCTATCAGAAGGCAAATCCTGATGTGGTTGCAACACAGAGCGGCCCTGCAACATCTGACGCAGCACAGCAGCTCCAAATCGTTCAGGACCTCGTTGCCAAGGGCGTCAATGCGCTTGCAGTCGTTCCTATGGACCCAGCTGTTCTTGAAGGCACCTTCAAGCGCGCCATGGAACGCGGCATCGTTGTTGTGACCCATGAAGCCGACAACCAGGTCAACACGATGGCCGATGTTGAAGCCTTCGATAATGCCGATTACGGCACAGCGCTCAATGAGCGTCTGGCAGAATGCATGGGCAAGAGCGGCAAGTGGACGACGTTCGTTGGCTCTCTCGGCAGCCGCACGCACATGCAGTGGGTTGGCGCAGCGGAAGAAAACGCCAAGAAGTACGCTGACATGCAGCTCGTCGATCCGAACAACGAATCCTTCGACGACGCCAACGGCACCTATGAAAAGGCCAAGGAAATCCTGCGCAAGCATCCTGATCTGAAGGGCTTCCAGACCTCTGCCGGTAACGACGTTCTCGGCGTTGGCCGCGCTATCGATGAAGCTGGCCTGAGCGGCAAGGTCTGCCTGGTAGGTACCGGTCTGCCAAACCCTTCGGCTGATCTGCTTGAATCCGGTGCAATCACAGCAATCGGCTTCTGGGACCCGCAGAAGGCTGGCATGGCGATGAATGCGCTCGCCCGTCTGTTCCTTGAAAAGAAGGAAGTCAAGGACGGCACCGATCTTGGCGTTGAAGGCTATAACAGCGTTCGCGTGAAGAAGGGCGCAGGCGAAGGCCTTCTCGTGATCGGCAACGGCATGGTGATTGCTGACAAGGCGACCTACAAGGAACACCTGTTCTAGGCGTTACGCACAGGTAGCCTGACCATCGTGCGTGGACATCGTTCAGCCTCGCGCGATGGTTTCAAAAACCCGGATGCAGCCCCCGCTGCATCCGGGTGCCTGAACCAACAAAACAACCATAAAGCAAGACATTAGCGCCCGACAATTACCGTCGGTCGATCCTACAGCCAGCCCAGTCGTTTTGGCGAGCGGTGCGGCGATAAAGGAATTTAACGTGTCAACTACAACGACGAATGGGACGAGCAACGACCGGTCGCCGGATCGTTTTCTCGAACTGCGCAACATTCATAAGCGGTTTGGCGGCGTTCATGCGCTGCGCGGCATCGACCTGACAATCGATCTTGGTCAGGCCTATCACCTGTTGGGTGAAAATGGCTGCGGCAAGAGCACGGTCATCAAGATCATGTCCGGCGCACACGCACCCAGCGAAGGCGAGATCATTCTCGATGGCAAAACATATGCTTCGCTGAACCCGATCCAGTCGCTGGCAGCCGGTATCGAGACCGTCTATCAGGATCTGTCGCTTATTCCCAATTTGACCGTCGCTGAAAACGTAGCGCTGAATGAGCAGCTCGTTGAAGGCAATGGCCGACTTTTCCGCAGCGTCAAGCTTTCGCAGCTTCGCGAGACTGCAGAACGGGCATTGAGCACGGTTGGCCTGCCAACCGACAAAGCCTTTCTGAACACCATCGTTTCCGAGCTGCCGCTTGCCATGCGCCAGCTGGTTGCCATTTCCCGCGCCATTGCAACGCGCGCCAAGCTTGTCATCATGGATGAGCCGACCACATCGCTGACCCGTCGCGAAGTGGACAATCTGATTGAAGTCGTTGAACGCCTGCGCGCTGAGCGCGTCGCAGTGCTTTTCGTGACCCACAAGCTCGATGAATGCTATCGCATCGGCGGCAATGCGGTTGTCTTCCGCGATGGCCAGTGCGTGGCGCAAGGACCAATCGAAAACTACACCAAGAAGCAGCTTTCCGAGCTAATGATCGGCCGGGAAATCGACGCTGAACGTTATCGCACGGCACAGCCCGGCGATGCCGAACTGCTCAAACTCGACGGCCTTACCGCATCGGGCTTCAAGGACATCGGTTTTCGCTTACGCAAAGGCGAAATCCTTGGCATCACCGGCCTTGCAGATTCCGGCCGCAACGAGCTTGCGATGGCAATCACCGGCGTTGTGCCTGCGCATTCCGGTTCAATCCGCCTCGAAGGAAATGTAACCGAGGTCAAAAGCCCTGCGGAAGCCATTGAGCGCGGCATAGGCTATGTGCCGGAAGACCGGCTTGCAGAAGGCCTTTTCCTCGACAAGTCGATCTTCCAAAACGAGATCGCGCTGATCTTCCGGAAGCTCTGCAACAGCCTTGGCATCGTCGACCAGAAACAGGGCCGCAACATCGCCGCCTCGCTGATGAAAGAGATGCGGCTTAACACAACCAATCTGGACCTGCCTGTTGGCGCACTTTCGGGCGGCAATCAGCAGCGTGTTTTGATCGGTCGCTGGCTGAGCATTGCCCCCAAGCTTCTGGTGTTGCACGGCCCGACCGTCGGCGTCGATGTGGGATCAAAAGACACGATTTACCGCGCAATTCAGGCGCTGGCCGAAGCTGGCATGGGTCTCATCATCGTCAGCGATGATCTGCCTGAGCTTCTGCAGAATGCCGACCGCATTCTTGTTATGAACTCAGGGAGCATCGTTGCAGAACTGGATGCTGCACAGGCCACCGAAGATCAGCTCTATCAAGCCATGATGTCGTCGCAGAAGGAAGTTGCCCAATGAGTGCGTCGCAGTATCAACAGGATATGGGTCGAGCCCAATCCTTCAAGTTGGGTGACTTCATTCGCAGGCGCCCCGAATCGATCACTTTCTTCCTGCTCGTGGCAATCTGCACGATTGTCTCGGTCATCAACCCTGCATTCCTGCAAGCTTCGACACTGATCGATATTGGCCGTGCCAGTGTGGTGATGGGCCTGTTTGCGCTTGGCGTCTTCATCATTCTCGCCGCTGGTGGCATTGATGTTTCCTTTACGGCAATTGCCGCCACGACAGTCTATTCGCTGACGCTTCTGGTGCAGTCCTATATGCCGGAACTGCCGATCATCTTCATCATTCTGATGGCGATTGCTGGGGGCATTTTCCTTGGTGTTCTCAACGGTCTGCTGGTGCATTACCTCAATGTGCCGTCATTGATCGTCACCATCGGCACGCAGTATCTCTTCCGCGGCTTCCTGCTGGCTTTTGTCGGCACGGTCTGGATTATGTCGCTGCCGCCGACAATGGGTGCTTTCGGCCGCCTTCCGCTGTTCCAGTTTGAATCGGCAACCGGTGCAACCATCACCATGCCATTCTATTTTCTGGTGCTGCCTGCGGCTGCAATCCTGACCTGGTGGATATTGAACCGCACTTTGATGGGCCGCGCGATTTTTGCGATGGGTGGTAACAGCCAGATCGCAAGCCGCCTCGGCTATAATCTGCGCACCATCCATATCTTCCTGTTCGGATATGCAGGCGGTCTGGCAGGACTTGCAGGCATCATCCATGTCTGCGCCAATCGCCAGTCGAGCCCTTTCGACTTTGTTGGAACCGAAATTGCGGTTATCGCCGCCGTGGTTCTCGGTGGTGCACGCATCACCGGCGGCACCGGCACCGTCTTCGGCACCCTTCTCGGTGTGCTGCTCATCACCGTCATCAACAGTGTTCTGGTGCTCGTCGGCATCCCCAGCACATGGCAGCGTCTCGTCGTAGGCTGCTTCATCCTGCTGGCTGCCGCCTTCTTCGTCACCCGCCAACGCAAGAAATAACCCGATACTCTCAAGAGGAAAT
>NZ_DAMBKZ010000012.1:0-149471 GCF_032066345.1 Brucella sp. | reverse complement strand
CATACCACTTGTGCATGTTCTTGATCTCGATGGCCACATCGGTCTTCGAGACTTCCAGCTTTGAACGGTCGAGTTCGACACCGAGTTCGGATTGCGGGAGGGCGCTTTGTGCACTCATTTGTATTATTCCCTTGATTCTTATCGTTTATGACCCGTGTCGAGCCTTCGTTCCATGAATATAGAGTATCGCGACATGGCGAAACAGAAAATCCAGAAAACAAAGCCCGCAAAGATCAAACCTGTTGCAGGTGTCTGTGGAGAAGCCCAGTTCGCATCGGAGAAATTCTGACGGACAATGCCGAGCAGATCGAACATGCCGATGATGTAGACAAGGCTGGTGTCTTTAAAGAGGCCGATGAAGGTATTCACGATACCCGGGATTACCAGCTTGAGTGCCTGTGGCAACACGATGAGGTTGGTCTTCTGCCAGTAGCTGAGACCCAGTGCATCGGCACCTTCATACTGCCCACGCGGGATAGCCTGAAGGCCACCGCGCACCACTTCCGCCATATAAGCCGACGCGAAGAGTGCCACGCCGATAAGCGCACGCAACAGCTTGTCGAAGGTCACGCCCGGCGGCAGAAACAGCGGAAGCATCACGCTCGCCATGAACAACACTGTCACCAGCGGAACACCGCGAACCATTTCGATGAAGATAATACTGAAGGTCTTGATAACCGGCAGCTTTGAACGTCTTCCGAGAGCCAGCACGACACCCAATGGCAATGATACTGCAATACCCACGAAGGACAGAACCAGCGTTACCAGCAGGCCGCCCCAAAGCGGTGTTTCCACGAATGGCAGGCCAAACCAGCCGCCGACCAGCAGGAAGAAGGCGATAATCGGGAAAACGAAGAAAAAGAGGATCGCATTCAAGACCTTATGCGGCGCCCTTGGGATGAGAAGCGGCACAAGTAGCACCACGAACATCAGCGCAGTCAGATTGACACGCCAGCGTTCGGAGATCGGGTAACGTCCGTAAATGAACTGCTCGTATTTCGCATTTACAAAGGCCCAGCAGGCACCCGACCAGCCTTCTGGCTGAGTGCCGCCCTGTGCGATCGTCAGACAGGCTGTGCGGTCTGTTCCTGTCCAGGCTGCATTGATGAACAACCACTGGATGATCGGCGGAAGAAACCACGCCACAAGCAACAGACCCAGAATGGTCATAGCTGCATCAACTGGCGTGGCAAAAAGATTGACCCGCAACCAATGCGAAAGCCCCTGCACAGAACGCGGAGGTGCTTCGCCTTCGACCATTTGCGGGCGGACATATTGGAGATTTGCGTTTTCCATTGTCATCTCTCCACCAGCGCCATCTTGGCATTGAACCAGTTCATCAGAACAGAAACGATCAAGCTGATACCGAGATAGATCACCATCCAGACAGCCACGACTTCAACAGCCTGACCAGTCTGATTTAGGATCGTACCGCCAACGGCGACCAGATCCGGATAGCCGATTGCGATGGCCAGTGAAGAGTTCTTGATCAGATTGAGATACTGACTGGAGAGCGGAGGAATGATGATGCGCAGCGCCTGCGGCACGATGATCAAACGCATCGTCTGACCTGGACGCAAGCCCACCGCATAAGACGCTTCGGTCTGGCCTTTATTGACGCCCAGAACACCTGCACGAACGGTTTCAGCGATGAAGGATGCCGTATAAAACGAGAGGGCCAAAAGCAGCGCGAGGAATTCTGGCTTAACCTGCGCACCGCCTGTCAGATTGAAGGTTCCGAGTTTCGGAAAATCAAACGAGACAGGAAATCCGGTCACAATCAGCGCCAGTATCGGCAGGCCGATGATCAGTGCTGCAGAAACGCGAACCGTATGAAACGGCTGGCCCGTCGCCATCTGCCGACGCTTCGCCCAGCGCGCAACGAAAAATGAAACGACGATGCCAAGCAACAAGGCAACCGGCAACAGCCACGCACCCTCACCCCATACGGGCGACGGCATGAAGAAACCGCGATTATTCAGGTAGCTGCCAAGCGGCAGAGAAAGACTTTCTCGCGCCTGCGGCAAAACGGAAAGCACGCCGAAATACCAGAAAAAGATAACCAGAAGCGGCGGGATGTTTCGGAAGATCTCGACATAAACCATGCAGATCTTTCGGATCAGCCAGTTGCGCGAGAGCCGCCCAATACCCACCAGAAAGCCGATGATCGACGCCAGAACAACACCAAGTCCTGCGACGTATAGCGTGTTCATCAGGCCAACCAGAATGGCCCGGCCATAGGTGGAATCGCTCGAATAGGAAATCAGCGTCTGACTGATATCGAAGCCAGCACGACCATTCAGGAATCCGAAGCCGGAAGCGATGTTGGCGCGTTGAAGATTGGTGATCGTGTTACCCACGATCCAGTAGATCAAGCCAATAACGGCAGCAAAAACCACGACCTGATAGAAGATGCCGCGAAGCCGCGGATCATAGAGGAGTGATGTGCCGCCGCCGCTTTGGCGTCGTTCGGTTGCAGAATAGGAAGCCATATGTTCCCTGTTTTCTTTCGGCCTTTCGCATCAGCTTTGAAAATAGCTGTGGCTCCCGACCCCCACCGGGAAATCTTTTCAAAGCAGTTACTTATAAATGCCGAACCTTGCAGCCTTGCTCATAAGATACAAAGCGCGAGTTAAATTGCTTGGTACAGTCGTAAGACCTGTGTGCCGAACCCTGAATGCGCTGCGGATTCTGAGGTCAGCTGCAAAATCATACAGCCGACAAATCCGGCGGGTGCATTGCTGCCCCCGCCCGATATTTATCCAATAAAAGCGCGTTCCTTAACGGATCGGCCTTAGCGGATCGGCATACCGTATTGCAGGCCGCCCTTGTTCCACTGCGCATTGATACCGCGAGCGATCTTGAGCGGGCTGTTGGCACCCAGATTGCGTTCGAAGAGTTCGCCGTAATTGCCGACGCCCTTAACGATATTCACAACCCAATCATTGGTGAGGCCGAGATCCGTACCGATCTTGGTATCCGCTTCCGAGCCGAGAAGACGCTTGATTTCCGGGTTATCGGAATTCTTCATCTCTTCGACATTGGCCTGCGTAATACCAAACTCTTCAGCATTCAGCAGCGCATAGTGAGTCCAGCGGATAACGTCTGCCCACTTGGAATCGCCCTGACGGACAGCCGGTCCGAGTGGTTCCTTGGAAATGATTTCCGGCAGAACAACGTGGTCATCCGGGTTTGCCAGCGTGAGGCGGGTCGAATAGAGGCCCGACTGATCAGTCGTATAGGCATCGCAACGGCCGGAATCATAAGCTGCGTTGGCTTCTTCGAGCTTTTCGAAGACCACCGGATTGTATTCCATCTTGTTGGCGCGGAAGTAGTCAGCCATGTTCAGCTCGGTCGTGGTGCCAGCCTGAACACAGATTGAAGCGCCGGAAAGCTGAAGTGCTGAGTTAATACCCGACAGCTTCTTCGAGTTAATCATGAACCCCTGACCGTCGTAGTAATTGACGCCAGGGAAATCGAGACCCAGCGACGTATCGCGGCTGATGGTCCATGTCGTGTTGCGGATGAGGACATCCACTTCGCCCGACTGCAATGCAGTAAAGCGCTCTTTAGCATTGAGAGGCGTGAACTTTACCTTCGTTGCATCGCCGAAAATCGCGGCAGCAACCGCACGGCAATAATCAACGTCAAAACCCGACCACTCGCCCTTGTCATTAGGCGATGCGAAGCCGAGCAAACCTGTGTTGACACCACACTGCAGGAACCCCTTAGCCTTTACATCCGAAAGTGTATCGGCCGATGCTCCCGAAGCTGCGCCAAACAACGCCGCTGCACCCAATACCCCTGTCAAAACAGTCTTTTTCATCTGGCCTGCAACCTTTTATGTTCCCTGGAGATCGTGGTGGACAAATGATCCATGCACGTCTCTGTTGCTTTATTTTTTGCATGAGGTTGAAGAACAGGCCACAAGACCTCCCCCACCCCTGCTTACGCAGATATCCCTCGCCCGGAGCCGTTATCGACCCTCTGTTGTTTTTATGGGCGGAGTGATGCCTGTCGCCTTCACAGCGCTATCGAAGGCGATATTTTGGTTTTGGTCAAGCTATTAACGTCGTGGAAAAAGTCCGTTTGCCTAAAAAATGGGTCATCAACATGCAGATTTTTACACGATTTCCCAATTTTAGGGTAAAGGCGTTCAGCTTGAAAAATCAGCCGAACCTAAAAAAGAAAATATTATAAAAATTCAATAATTACAAATTGTTATAGATAAAAAGAGGCACTGAACATAGCGATCAGCACCTCAATTTTGCCCCATTCAGACCCGCGGCATCACCTGATCTTCATCTAGCGAAAAAATAATATTTCGCGTCGCCATATAGCGAGCCACCCACCATGTCGCGATAAAGCCAATTGTCAGTCCAGCCACGACATCTGTCGGATAATGAGCGCCGGCTGCCAGTCGGCTGATAACGAAAAGAACACAGACCGGAACCGTGAGAAACCGCCAGCGAGGCAAGAAAATCCACAGTGAAACCAGCATGATACCGGCCATCATGGAGTGTCCGGAGGGGAAACTTTCATAAGAATGTTCGCCCCGAAACGGAGCGAAATACGCGGAGCCCAATTCATCCAGCAAAAGCGGGCGCGCGCGTCCGATCAAGAGCTTTCCGATCTCCGTGGGAAAACTGCCGACCACGATCGAGCCAAGAACAAGAGTCGCCCAACTGTGAAAACGGACGAGCACTTCTTGTGAAGCTAAGCGAATGTTTGGTGAGAGCAAGAAAGCCGTGCTCAGCCAAACGATAATGCCGACGCCAAGCCAGACCAAAGTGCGAATCAAATCCGTAATGGTTCTAAGCACTTCCATGACAAAGAAGTCGCTGTTCATTGCAGCGCGAACAATCTGCGCATCCCAAATATGCAGAACAAGCAGAACAAAGGGCAGCAGAACTACAAGCGCCGTCATTTCAAGTGTCCAGCTTGATGGCGCCCCCGGATAAGCCGGCCTGACAAGCGCCCTTACCAACTCCGAAGCGATGCGGATCGGATAAAGAATTGTGCTTGTGGCCTTACTCTCACTCATATCGGAATTACTCTTTCTCTGGTTTACATTATCACTGTTACAAAGCGCCATGTTGCATCCGCTTCATGTGCGTCTTATCCAATAAATTGGAGTATCCACCGGAGCGGACCAAAACCTGCTCATGCAAGACTGAATCCGCCGGAAACAAATTTGCAAAGCTCTCCAAATGAGAACTGGTGGCAAAGCATGCAACATGGCCTGGAGGCAATTTCGTGACTAACAAACAGGACAAGACAGAAAAGCTGGGCATAAACACACGGTTGGCCCATGATGGTTATGAACCGCGCGATTATTATGGCTTCGTCAATCCACCCGTCGTGCGCGCCTCTACCGTTCTTTTCCCGGATGCACAGACCATGGCGACGGGCGCGCAGAAGTACACTTACGGAACGCGCGGCACTCCAACCAGTGAAGCACTTTGCAAGGCTATAGACGCTCTTGAAGGTTCCGCCGGCACTGTTTGCGTGCCTTCTGGTCTTGCCGCAGTCACCGTCCCTCTGCTGGCTTTCCTGTCACCCGGCGACCATGTTTTGTTTGTCGATTCTATTTACAATCCAACCCGTCACTTTGCAGATACGATCCTCAAGCGTATGGGTATCGAGGTTGAATATTACGATCCAGAGATCGGTGCAGCCATTGCAAAGCTGATGCGCCCAAACACCAAGGTCGTCTTCACGGAGTCGCCAGCATCCAACACATTTGAGGTGCAGGATATCCCGGCAATCGTAGAAGAAGCGCATAAGGCCGGTGCGATTGTGATGATGGATAACACCTGGGCAACGCCGCTTTACTTCAAACCACTCGATTTTGGCGTTGATATCAGCATCCATGCTTCAACGAAGTATCCATCCGGTCACGCCGATATTCTTTTCGGGACGATTTCGGCCAATGAAAAGTGCTGGCCGCAGCTTCTGGAAACGCATGGCACGCTCGGCCTTTGTGCTGCACCTGACGATGCCTATCAGATCCTGCGCGGTTTGCGCACAATGGGTGTTCGTCTGGAACATCACCGCAAAAGTGCGCTTGAAGTCGCTCATTGGCTTGAAAGCCATCCAGCGGTTGATCGTGTGCTGCACCCGGCCCTTGAAAGCCATCCCGGCCATGAAATCTGGAAGCGCGACTTCAAAGGCTCGTCAGGCGTCTTCGCTTTCGTTCTGAAAAGCGGCGGACGGCAGGAAGCTCACGCATTTCTGAATGCGCTTGAGATTTTTGGGCTCGGTTATTCTTGGGGCGGCTACGAAAGCCTCGCCAATGAAGTTGGCATCAAGGATCGCATGGTTGCCAAGGGCGATTATCCGGGCCCAGTCATTCGCTTGCAGATCGGCCTTGAAGATATACCTGACCTGATTGCCGATCTCGAAAAAGGCTTTGCAGCAATCTGAATTGCCTTATCACGTGCTCGTCCCATCGGAATAGACACATAAAATAGCAAAGCGGCTCTTGATGGTATCGGGAGCCGCTTTGTTTTTACATAGTATTTTAGTTATATATAAATAAAAATTTAGGGTGAAATTAGCTCATTCTTTTGCTTCCATCGAGTGTTGGAATATTTATACTTATGAACTATCGAAAATAAATATCGGCTTGGGTCAGTGTCTTCTTGGAATTCAATTAAGCATCCGCTTCACCTTTTTACGCAGAGTCTGCTCGCGCTCTTTTTACTAGCTCTATCAGCGATTCCGACTGTCGCTCAGGACACAGCTCTGCGTCAGGTGAAAGTCGGGGTTTATGTCAGTGAGCCTTTTGTCAGCAAACAGGGCGACATCTACACTGGCATGGCTATCGATTTGTGGAGCAATATAAGCACACGTCTAGGGCTTGCGTCTCAATTCGTCGAATATCCGAACTATAATGCGCTGGTGAAGGCCGTTTCTCAGAGCGAAGTCGATGCGGCTGTCACCAACATTACAATCACTGAAAAACGTGCGGAAGTGGTTGATTTTACTCATCCTTGGTTTGATGCAGGCCTTCGGATCATGGTTCACACCCAAGCGGGAAATGGCTGGGAAGATCTGATTGGTGACCTGGAAGATGCAGGCCATCTTGCCACCTACGCCTGGATTGGCATCGTCATTCTGGTTGCCACAGTTTTGCTTACGCTCTTTGATCGCCGGTTTGACCAGAATTTCCCACGTCGTTGGCTTGAGGGCCTGGCCGAAAGCTTCTATCACGTTGTTTCGCTTGCCACTTCCGGCAAAAGCTCACGCAAGAATCTCTTCGGTTGGGCGGGACGTATATGGCAGGCATTCTGGCTGGTTTTTGGTATTGCCGTGGTTGCTTACGTAACATCTTCCGTAACCAGCGTAATGACCGTTGCCCATATCTCCAATAACATCAACAACTTGGCTGACCTTCAGAGTAAGACGGTTGGGGTGCGTACGGGTAGTATTGCAGAGCAGACAATGGCAGCGCGCTCCATCTCAACTGTAGGTTTCGACCACCTTCCCGAAGCTGTAACCGCACTGACCAATGACGAAATCTCGGCAATCGTTGGCGATAGTCCTGTGCTTGAATATTATGTACACCAGAATGTCGATGCGCCAATCGAGATTGTGGGCAACACCTTCAGCCCTGATAAATATGGATTCGCCTTCCCGCGCCATAGTGATCTGGTTAAGCCCGCTTCGATTGCGATCATCAGCCTTCAGGAAAGCGAAGAGCTGGCTGCGCTGAAAACCAAATATTTCGGAAGGGACGAATAGTCGGAAAATGCAGAAGCGTCCGAATGGTCGCTTTTGTTTTCATAGATTGAAAAGTTGATATTTAAAATCAACATTCATGGCCCTGCGGCTGCTTTTCGGCACTTATCCATTTCACATGCCCCTGAAATACGGTAGGAAGCTAACCAGATAAGTCTATTTTGTCTTCAGGTGCCGAAAGCACCCAAAGGAAATGCCATGATGAACTGGGTTTTCGTGTTGCAAGGTGTAATCGCTATTGGTCTGGCAGGACTGGCCATTGCCGTCATTCTGCGTCACCGTCGCTAAGATACACGCATAAGCAGAACCATTGGGAACTTCTTGCCCGGTAAATTCGTTTACCGTGCATATAAATCCAGGGAGAAGACCCATGAAACTCACTCTTAAAGCCGCCATGATTGCGCTGGGTGTTTTTTCTGCGGGTGCTGCGCAAGCCGCTAACGCGATTGTAACAACCAATCTTAATGTACGCACAGGTCCGGGAACGGGTTATGCCGCGCTCGGCAGCATTCCGAATAGAGCGCCTGTCAATGTGCATGGTTGCACCTCGGGTTATGGCTGGTGCCAGATTAGCTATGGCGGATTGTCCGGCTGGGCATCATCCCGCTACCTCGCCATGCGTGAAGGCTCTAGCGGCGGTTACTCAGACGATTTCGGTCGTAATGCCGCTCTGATCGGCATTCCATTGATCGCTGGTGTCGCGATTGGCGCTGCCCTCAACGACCGAAACGACCGCTGGGACCGTCGCCATTATGACCGCCGTCATTGGGATCGTGGTCGCCATTGGGACCGCGGCCGTGGATGGGACAGAGGCCGCCACTGGGACCGTGGTGGAAGAAATTGGGATCGTGATCGCGGTCCGCGGTTTTTCCCACGAAGCCGCTCCGGCGATGGCCCGCACGGCCAATAAGACAAACAATTTTGAATTGAGAAACGCCGCAAAATTTGCGGCGTTTTTGTTATTGTACCAGGTGAAACCTAATTGCGACCTCCGAGCGCGAGGCGGCAGGCAAGCGCTGCGAACACAGTCGCCAGCAGATATTGCGGCAGCTTTCGCATAGAGGGCTGTGCTTTAATGCGATTTCGAACATGCGTACTCAAAAGAATCACGCTTCCATTCACAATCAAACCAATGCCGTTGAGCACGGTTGCCAAAACCAACATTTGTAAGATGAGGGAACCAGCCTCAGGCTTCACGAACTGGGGAAATAACGCCAGCACAAAGAGCACCATCTTCGGATTAAGCAGATTGGTAAAAAGGCCCTCACCGAATATCCGTTTCAAAGAAAAGCGATTGAGGCCCACCACCGGTGAAAAGACAGTGCCATCTGAGCGAATGGTCTTCCAGGCAAGATAAAGGAGGTAGATGCAGCCTGCCCAGCGCACAATTTCATAGGCAACGGGCAAAACCAAAAAGAGCTGCGAAAGACCAAGGGCTGCCGCGACTGCGTGGCAATATGTGCCCACGGCAATACCAACATAGGTGAGAAAACCTGCAGCCCGTCCTTGGCTAATACTGCGGGAGGCAATGAGGAGCATATCTGGCCCTGGCGTAGCAGTGAGCACGACGCAAGCAGTGGCAAAAAGCATAAGTGTGGAGAGATCCGGCATATCGTATTCCTTCGAGTTACCGGAATTCCCGTTTAGCACTTGGGAACGCAATTGCAACTGTGTCGAAGGTGATTAGCAGAATTGCTGACGGCAGCGCTAATGCTGGCGGATACGATTGCTGCAATGTGAGGTTTTTGGCAGAGGAAGATTCAATGATCCAAGTCATTGTTTTGATGGCGATCCCGACTGGATTCGAACCAGTGACCTACGGCTTAGAAGGCCGGTGCTCTATCCAGCTGAGCTACGGGACCTCACCATCAGAACCCGGCCATAGCACAAAGCATGAGGCCGGGAAAAGCTGTTAGTGCGTCCAAGGCTGTGGACGATAGAAGCTGAAGTTATCCGAATAGGAAACCTTGCGACGCTTCACTTCATGCGGCTCGATTACGCGATAAGCGATACCGTTGCGGGTCGCATATTCAATCGCGTCTTCGCGGCTGTCGAAAGACAGGCGAATCTGACTCTTCATGTCACCGGATGATGTGTAACCCATAAGCGGCTCGACCTTACGAGCGCTTTCTGGCTCATATTCCAGAAGCCAGTTATCGGTTTTGGCTTTACCAGACTGCATTGCGGTCTTAGCTGGACGGTAAATACGTGCAACCATTTGACGAACCTTGATCTATGCTCTTGAGCCCATGAAGGGCGATAATTTCACCAAGGCAATAGTTTACACGTCTCACCATGTCAACGCGATAAAGGCGCACGCCACAGCATCTGACTGCGACATACTCATCTTGGCAAATTGTCTGGAAAAAATGGTCGGAGCGAGAGGATTCGAACCTCCGACCCCCTGATCCCAAATCAGGTGCGCTACCAGGCTGCGCTACGCTCCGTGCTTTGTAAGCGGCCCTTCCCTAGATAATCGCCGTGTATAAAGCAAGCGCTAAAAACAGATTTTTCAAATTTTATTCACAGCGTTACGCCGCTCGGTGCGTTTATGGCTTAGCTCAAAGCCAGGAACCAAGCTTGCTCTGGTGCGTTTTGTTTTCATCCTCAAATTTTCAGGAGTTTCAGAGTGAATCGCAACGGGCTTTATCTGATTATCGGTGCTCTTATTGTCGTGGTCGCAGGGTTCGCGATCTATACCTATCAGGAGGAATCAAAACCTTCCGGCATCGAAATGAAAATTGGAGAGGGTGGCGTTTCCATTCAGGAAAACTAAGCCTTTAGGCTAAGACGGGCGCGTCAACACGGCAAAAAGTTTCAAGTCTAAATCGGTTATAAACATATAAACCGATTAAGATTTCAAACGCTTACCGTTTGTGATGCAACGATTCTTCAAGGTCCATGTTATTTGCCATGCCAAGAGCCAATGGAGGATCGAAATGGATATCCAGACTTCAGATGCACTTTATCGTCGCCACGAAAATGAGTGGGCAGCATTTCGTGATGCTGTTCAGCAAAAAGAGGCGAGCCAGAAACGCGGTGAGACTGCTTCCGGTGAACCCTTTTCGGGCAACAAGGCATCCGGACAGGAATAATTCATTCCGACCCACTTAGTTAGAACGCCGCGAAAGCGGCGTTTTTTATTGCCGGAACAACGCTATAAAATCTTAAATTCAAGAAAATTCACTTGGGATTTCAATCCCGTCCGCTACCTTCTGCATATCGAAACAATTTCAGTATTTTGGGATCAGGAAATGTCGACACAGAAAGTAGCGATCATTACGGCAGGTGGCAGCGGAATGGGTGCGGCTTCCGCACGGCGGCTTGCAGCGGACGGTTTTTCCGTCGCAATCCTCTCGTCATCTGGCAAAGGCGAAGCATTGGCCGAGGAATTGGGTGGCATTGGTGTCACAGGGTCAAACCAGTCGGCTGACGACCTGAAGAAGCTCGTCGATCTCACTATCGAAAAATGGGGGCGTATCGATACGCTGGTGAATAGTGCCGGCCACGGTCCACGCGCACCGATCCTCGATATTACAGATGAAGATTGGCATAAGGGTCTCGATACTTACTTTCTAAATGTCGTACGCCCGAGCCGTCTCGTCGTGCCTTTCATGCAAAAGCAGAAATCCGGCACGATCATCAATATCTCGACTGCATGGGCTTTTGAGCCAAGCGCGATGTTCCCGACTTCAGCAGTTTTCCGTGCTGGTTTGGCCTCGTTTACAAAAGTCTTCGCCGACACCTATGCGGCAGACAATATCCGTATGAACAATGTTTTGCCGGGCTGGATCGACAGTCTGCCAGCAACAGAAGAACGCCGGGATAGCGTGCCTATGCAGCGCTATGGCAAAAGCGAAGAAATCGCTGCGACGGTTTCATTCCTTGCCTCCGAAGGTGCTGCCTACATCACGGGTCAGAACCTGCGCGTGGATGGCGGCCTCACCCGCTCGGTCTGATAAAAACCCTGGTAACGAAATGCGAAGGAAGACTCGGTAGTGTCTTCCTGTCGCGATTCGGACAGGGGACATGAAAAATGGCGCCACGGAAACGGAGTTCCCGCCCGACAAAACGCTCAACCGGGCGTTCTACCGGGCGCAAGAACAGTTCAGGTTCATCAGCACCAATTCTGGCGCTTGGCGCTATTTTGGGATTGGGTGCGTTTAGCCTGTGGGCAACGGCTCAGCATAAAAGCCCACAAGCAGCATTGACCGCCTTGTTCCAACGCACTGTCCCGACAACCACTTCGTCTGCTCCTGCCAAGGTTGAAGCCAGACAACCTGCCGAGAAGGCCGTGGTCGAAAAGAAGTCGCAAAGCAGAGATTATGCTGGCGCGGTGGGTCCGGTGCCACGCCCGGCCGCATTGGTAGCGCCGGCACCGGCCAAGCCTGTGCAGCAAGCCGCAATTGAGGTTTCAAAGCCCGCAGTCGCGACACAGAAAGTGGCTCCACCGCCGCCTCCCCCTGCATCCGCACGCGCATTGCCGATGCCACCGCGCGGCACCAATACGGCCGCTCATTCTCCATCGGTGATTTATGCCAAGGCAAAACTCACCATTCACAAGAACGCATGGGATCGCTCACCGGCTATCGGTACAGTCGAGAAGGGTCGCGAAATGCGCTCCTATGGTAAGACCGGCAAGTGGCATCGTGTGGTCGTGCCTTCAACCAATATAATTGGCTGGGTTCATGAAGATCAGTTGCTCGGTGGCCGTAACAAGCCCGACAGCGCACAAATGATGACCACCGGCTCGATTGCCAAGAAGACGCAAGCACCAACTCCAGCGGCACCCGTCGTGCAGAAGGCACGCATTCAGCCGCCAATGGCCGTTGGACAGAAAAACTAGATTTTCTGTGCGGCTATTGCCATGGCTGCGATTTGCGGATCACCCGGCAGATAGTCAAAGCCAATTGCGAGCAGCGACGAGGTATCGGCGACCATGTTGCCGAACAGCTGCTCATAAAGCGTCTGTCTGCCCACAAGCGTCAGCAAAACCTTCATAAGAAAGGCTGGCACCGGCAGCAACCGTGACGAACGGCCCATTGCTTTGCGGGCTTTTGAGACAAGTTCGCGGGTTGAGCGGGGTTCTGGCTCAGCGAGATGGAAAGTTTGGCCTGAAACCTTATCTTTCTGTGCATTGACGAGAAACACTAATGCACGCGCCACGTTTTCCAGCGAGACAAAACTGCGCCGGTTGTCGGCCAAACCAAAGGGAAGCGGTAGTCCTGTGTCGCAAAGCTTCATTAAAGCGCGCAGATTGGCCCGTGCATCTGGGCCATAAACGAGCACCGGACGCGTAATAACCACCTCAATACCACGCATCGCAAGCAATGCTGCTTCGGCCTTCGCTTTGGCATGGCCGTAATCATCACGCGGTGAAAACGGCATATCCGGCATTAACGGCGATGGATTGCCTGCAATCGTGTAGATTGTTGAGACAAAGATAAAACGGCGTACACCGGCCTGTCTGGCTTTTTCTGCAAGCTCGACTGTCAGGCGATGATTGACAGCTTCAAACTCATCCGCCTGCGGGCGTTCGGCACCAGTTCGATGCGCTAGAGCGGCACAATGAACGACCGCATCAACGCCGTCAAAGTCTGGCGCCAAAAGCGCATCGCGTGAAAGAGCGAGCGTTTCGTGTCCATTGCCGGCCAGCTCGCGCAGAACAGCACTTCCGATAAATCCGCCAGCTCCAGTGACAGCGACCTTCATCCCTCACCGTGACCAGCTTCGGACAAAACCTGCGCGGCAAGCGTGCGCGTTATGCGCGTTTTCTGCTCCATAGCGGCGTTATCAAGACGATCGACAATCTGAATCGCTGACAGAAGCGAGCGTTCAATGCGGCTGACCAGATAACTCACCACATGCGGTTCAACGCTGATCTGTCGATCAGCAAAGAGCTTGTGAATAACACCACCCAGCAGCATGTCGTCCGGTTCGGCAATTTCCACCACTGTCGCCGCCTTGAGGCGCGATGCAAGATCGGGAAGTTTGACTTTCCAGTTTGCGGGCAGAAGACGCGAAGTCATCAGCAGCGATGGTCCCGGACCAAGGGCTGCATTCTGCCGAACGCTGTTAATGAGATGAAACAGGCCTGTTTCGTCAAAACGTGCGCCACCGATATTATCAATCAGCACAGGATATTCCGCAGCACCATGCACTACGCGCTCGCTGATAGATTTTGGATCAGCCAGCAACGCACCTGTTGCTGCACGCCACACTTCTGCAAGATGTGTTTTACCCGCGCCCGTCGGCCCGGCAAGAATAACCACCGGAGCAACCCAGTTCGGCCAACGGTCGATAAGGTCCACCGCCGCACGGTTCGACCCCGTGACCATGATGTCTTCGCGGTGATAGCCGGGCTGATGCTCAAGGGCGAGCGGAATCTGACGCGGCGCGTCACTCATCGCTTTCTCCTGAAAACCTTACCCGGTTACGTTTCAATTTCATTTCTCTTTGCCTGTATTCTCGCCCGCCTCTATCAGCGGTCCGACATCTGAATGCGAACGCTTGTAAGCAGGGTCATACATCGGAGAATGGAGATAGCGATTCAGGGCAAAACGCACAAGCACCCCGACCGCTGCCGCAGCTGGCACTGCAACCAGCATTCCAGTGAAGCCAAACAGAGAACCGAAGGCGAACAGAGCGAACATCAGCCAGACCGGATGCAGGCCCACAGACGATCCGACGAGCTTTGGCTGGAGGATGTTTCCTTCGACAAACTGGCCCAGGAAAAACACGGCGGCAACAGCCACAATCATGATCCAATCCGGCCAGAACTGGACCAGCGCAACACCGATTGCAAGCGTCAGACCAACGAAGGAACCGATGTAGGGAATGAAGCTGATAAGCCCCGCAAAAAAGCCGATAAGCAGGCCAAAGTTAAGTCCGGTCAGGGTCAGGCCGATAGCGTAATAGGTGCCGAGAATGAGACACAAAGTACCCTGCCCGCGCACGAAGCCCGCCACCGCTGCATCCATGTCACGAGCAATGCCGCGGACGGTATAAAGCTGCCTGCGAGGAACCCATGAATCGATGCGATCAACCATGCGATCCCAGTCGAGCAGCATGTAGAACGCAACCACCGGCGTAACGATGAAAAGGCCCGCAATATCAATGAGAGATTTCCCCGAATTCCACAGGGACTGGAGCAATGTGGAGAGGAAACCGGCGCCCTGTTGCAGGAGCGTGCTGAGGTTTTCCTGAATGACCGAGCTATCGATACCGATATAGCGTTTCAGCCAACTCGAATTCTCATTGGCAAGAAGCGCCTGCAACTGCGAGATATAATCCGGTAGCTTGGAGATGAAGTCTGCGAGCTGTGTCGCAAGCACCGGTATGATGATCATCAACCCGACGACGAGTATCATCAGGAAGACCAGCAGAATGACAATCGTTGCAGCCAGTCGCGACAGACCCAGCCGTTCCAGACGGTCTGCAACAGGATCAAGAAAGTATGCCAGCGCCATGCCTGCCACAAAGGGCAGAAGAACCGGGCTGAAAATCACCAGAAACAGAAGGAATATCGCCGCAGTACAGGTCCAGAACATGGCCTGACGACGAACGACAGAACCTGTAAAGCCGCCGACTTCCACATTGACGTGAATATCGCCATCCCGCGCTACAGCTTCAGTTTGCTGTATCGTCTTGGTCGTCGTGTCACGCGCAGGCGCTGGTTTCTTGGCCATTTTGATCCATTCTCTGCAAAGATATTTCCCGCGTCTCAGCTATAATACGTCGGTGTTACTATTCTCGTAAGCGCAGGCAGATAGAGATAGTTAGATCGTAGCAAAAAGATTGCAATGCTTATGAGCGCGGCGCTGGCTATGCATTGACAGGTTACTGCAAATCCACAATCGCGGAAATTTCAGTAGATTCCTGCGATGTTTTGCGCTTTTCCGGCCTTCTGGCCTTGCAGGACACGCAATCTCATGTCATTGCGCCCTCATTATTCCCCACTAGGGGCACAGCCCCGTTTCAGGCCAGTTTCAGGAGCAGGTGATGACCACGGAAAATAACCCCGCCAGAAAAAATGGACTGACTTATGCTGAAGCGGGTGTCGATATCGATGCCGGCAATCTGATGGTCGACAAGATCAAGCCACTTGTTCGCTCCACGCGTCGTCCCGGCGCAGATGGCGAAATTGGTGGTTTTGGCGGTCTCTTCGATCTCAAAGCGGCAGGTTTCACCGATCCGGTACTGGTTGCAGCCAATGATGGCGTTGGCACAAAGCTCAAAATTGCAATCGATGCAGACAAGCACGACACTGTTGGTATCGATCTTGTTGCCATGTGCGTGAACGATCTCGTCGTTCAGGGTGCAGAGCCACTGTTCTTTCTTGATTATTTTGCAACCGGCAAGCTGTCGCCTGATCAGGGCGTAGCTATTGTATCGGGTATTGCGGAAGGTTGCCTTCAGGCTGGTTGTGCGCTGATTGGCGGTGAAACCGCTGAAATGCCCGGCATGTATCGCGATGGCGATTACGATCTGGCTGGTTTTGCAGTTGGCGCTGCTGAACGCAACCGTCTGCTGCCGCGCGGCGATGTTTCGGAAGGCGACATCATTATCGGCCTTTCGTCGTCGGGCGTTCACTCCAACGGCTTCTCTCTGGTTCGTCGCATTGTCGAAATGTCCGGCCTTGGCTGGAAGTCTGATGCGCCGTTCAAGGAAGGTGCAACGCTTGGTGAAGCCCTGCTGGAGCCGACCCGCATTTATGTGAAGCCGTTGCTTGCCGCTATCCGTGCTTCGGATGGTATCAAGGCATTAGCTCATATTACTGGCGGTGGTTTCCCGGACAATATCCCGCGCGTTCTGCCAGAAGGTCTTGCGGCTGAAATCAATCTCGATGCAATCGATGTTCCTGCCGTATTCTCATGGCTTGCAAAGACCGGCGGTGTCGAACCACTCGAAATGCTGCGCACCTTCAACTGCGGCATCGGCATGATCGCTGTTGTCACACCGGACAAGGTGGATGAAGTGATTGCAGCCCTGACCAATGAAGGCGAAAACGTCACAACACTCGGCCGCATGGTCAAGCGTGAAGGCGAAGGCGTCGTCTATCAGGGCACGCTGAAACTATGAACCGCAAACGGGTCGTCATTTTCATCTCGGGCAGCGGCTCCAATATGGAAGCGCTGATCCGCGCTGCTCAGGCACCCGATTTTCCAGCCGAAATCGTCTCGGTTCTCTCTGATAAGTCAGATGCAGGCGGACTAGCCAAAGCGCAGGCCGCGGGCATCGAAACGCAGGTATTTACCCGCAAAGATTATGCCTCCAAGGATGCGCATGAAGATGCAATCCTTGAGGCGCTTGCGCTGCTCAACCCGGATATTATCTGCCTTGCAGGTTACATGCGGCTGTTGTCAGCTAAGTTTATTGCGCCTTATGAAGGTCGTATCCTCAACATTCATCCTTCGCTGTTGCCGCTTTTCGCAGGCCTTCACACGCATCAGCGTGCGCTTGACGCAGGCATGAAACTTGCTGGCTGCACCGTGCATTTGGTGACGGAAGGCATGGATGAAGGTCCGATTTTGGCACAGGCCGCTGTGCCTATCGTCGAAGGCGACACGGAAAGCAGTCTTGCTGCGCGCGTTTTGAAAGCAGAGCATAAGATTTACGCGCTTGCGCTCAGCAAATTTGCCAGTGGTGACGCGGAAATAGGCCTGTCGCAAGATGCGATGGTGATCAGCGCCTGAGTTACAAAAGCGCGATTAAACGCGACAAATTAATCACACCCGAATATTTTTGTTAACAA
Organism: Brucella sp.; assembly: GCF_032066345.1. NCBI lineage: Bacteria > Pseudomonadati > Pseudomonadota > Alphaproteobacteria > Hyphomicrobiales > Brucellaceae > Brucella > Brucella sp. The sequence continues at coordinate 131,974 of NZ_DAMBKZ010000012.1, read as the reverse complement.
AACTTTAATTCTCGCGAAAATGCCCTAATTCAGGTTCGTAAGGGAAGCTGCTTCGGCAACCCGTGAGAGTCGCATAAGCGTCTCTTTCAGTATGTGTTTATTAGAGGACAACATCATGTCTCTCCGTTTTTCGACTTCCTTCCTGTCGGCTATGGCCGTCGTTTCGGGCATTGCTATCACTGCCCCTGCTCTTGCTGCTGACTTCGTAGCGCCTCCCGGCTCAGGTCGCACCCAGCCGCGTTCGGAAGTTGGCACTCTTACTTGTGATATTTCCCCTGCAATCGGCGTCATTATCGGCAGCCAGCAGGACGTGGATTGTGTGTTCAGCCCTGTTCGCGGTCGCGGCCCGGTAGAGCGTTACACCGGCAACATCACAAAAATCGGCGTAGATATCGGCTTCATCAATGGCGGCACCGTTGCATGGGCTGTCTGGGCTCCAACCGTTCGCCCTGAAGGCGCGCTCAAGGGCCGCTATGTCGGCGCATCGGCAAATGCCTCAATCGGCATTGGCGCGGGCACCAACATCCTGACCGGCGGCTCGTGGAAGACAATTTCGCTGCAGCCAATTTCGGTTCAGGGCCAGAAAGGCCTCAACGCAGCTGTTGGCCTCTCCAAGCTCAAGCTGAATTACGCAGGCTAATCCGGCCTGATACAATCAAAAACCGCGCTTAATTTAAATTAAGCGCGGTTTTTTTATTTCATCAAAGTTTTCTGATCCAGATTTTGGTGTCGTGAACTGCCAGACCGCCATATGGCGCCGCAGGCTCCGCACCGATCAGCGTATTAATCCCCTCACCCCGCTCAAAGGTGGAGTTCGGGAAAATACCTTCGGACACAACGACACCGCGCTTTTGACCAGCGCGCAACACTGCATGAAGCACAACTTCACCACGATGATTGCCGATTTCAATCCGCTCGCCATCTGCGATATCCAGTTGAGCGGCATCATCCGGGTGGATTAGAAGCTCTGGCCGGATTTCCTTCGTGAGAGATGTCGGTGTTTCCGCAAATGTCGAATTCAGGAAATTATGGGCAGGCGATGTGGCGAGACGGAATGGATGTTCGGCATCCACGGCCTCAATCACATTCCAATAGTCTGGAAATTCTGGAATGGAGTGATGTGGCCCTTGCAGGCCCATGACTTCCGGTGGTTTGTTTGGTGACGGGCTGCCGGTCCAGTCGGGACGGAAGCGGAACTTGCCATCCGGCCATTGGAAGCCATTGATGTAATGTGCTTCCTCAAATGGAGGCTGCAAATCGACAAAGCGTTTTTCCTTCAAGTCATCGAAATGCGGAAGAGCGCTGTTGGCATTCATGTTGTCGATCAACGTACGCTCATCGACGTTAAAGCCCGGCAGATGTGCGACGCCCAGACGCTCAGCCAACTCGTTGATGACAAAGACATTCGGGCGAGCATCTGCAAGAGGCTCGATCAGCTTTGGCCCCAGCACCACATGCTGCTGTCCGCCACCACGGTAAATATCGTCATGTTCAAGAAATGTGGTCGCTGGCAAAAGTACATCGGCCATTTTGGCCGTATCAGTCATGAACTGTTCATGCACGGCAACAAACAAGTCTTCACGGGCAAAACCCTGACGCACCAGACGCTGTTCTGGCGTCACATTCATTGGATTGGTGTTCTGGATCAGCATCGCTGTTACGGGCGGGCCACCATATAGCGCTTCGCTATCGCCGGTAAGAATACGTCCGATCTTCGACTGATCGAGGAAACGCAGGCTTTTATCCTGCATTGCGCTGCCTTCAATCTCGCGCTTATCCATCTTGAAGATGCCGGAATTGGAATGAAATGCGCCGCCGCCCTCGTGTAAGAACGCGCCCGTCACACAAGCAATCGATGCTGCGGCGTGCATATTCACAGCGCCATTCCGCTGGCGCGTAAAGCCGTAGCCAAGCCGGAAATAGGTGCGCTTGGTCTGACCCACCAGATGTGCAAAAGCTTCGATTTCCTCGACACTCAGGCCGGTGATTTCAGCCGCCCATTCCGGTGTGCGGGTTTCAAGATGAGCTTCCAGCCCTTTCGGATCGTCGGTGTAGCGATTGAGATAATCCCAGTCCGCAAGACCATCACGAAACAGGACGTGCATGACAGCGCAGGCAAAAGCGCCATCCGTTCCGGGCTTCAGCACAATGCCCATATCCGCCTGTCGCACGGTCGCATTGGCGTAGATGTCGATGACAACGATCTTGGCACCGCGATCTTTTCGTGCCCGTACCGCATGGGTCATCACATTGACCTGCGTGGCTGCGGCGTTGGTCCCCCAGATGACGACCACATCGGCCTTTGCCATCTCACGGGGGTCCGGGCCTGTCAGGCTGCCGGTACCAGCAAAATAGCCGGTCCACGCCATATTGGTGCAGAAACTGTCAAACTGGTTCGAATAGCGTTTGGCATAGCGCAGGCGATTGATGGAATCGCGCTGCACGAGCCCCATTGTGCCAGCATAGTAATATGGCCAGACAGTTTCGCTGCCATAGGTCTGTTCGGCCTTTATGAAGCGTTCGGCGATCAGATCAAGCGCGGCTTCCCAGGATGCCTGCTTCCACTCGCCGTCACCCTTACGGCCGGCGCGAATGAGCGGATGTTTCAGGCGATCCGGGTGATGAACACGCTCCGCATAGCGGGCAACCTTGGCGCAGATCACACCCGCGGTATAGCTGTTGTCCTTCGCACCACGGACGCGGCCGATTGTACGCTCATCCAGCAGCTCGACATCAAGCGCACAGGTGGAAGGGCAGTCATGCGGACAGGCAGAATGTCCGATTTTGATATTTGATCTGGGGGATGGCTGGTTCATAGCGCTTTTTAGCGCAAGCGAAGTTCCACAGAAACGAATTTCTGACGTATTGAACTACCTGCGACGAAATAGATTTTCAAGAAAGTCTCAAGGTAATGGCACCGAGCACAATGAAGCCCGCAGCCAGAAAACGTGGCAGGCCCACTTTCTCTTTGAGAATAAGTGCTGAAATGAGAACACCAAACAGGATTGCCGTCTCTCTCAAAGCTGCGACGACCGCGATTGGAGCCATTGTCATTGCCCACAGTGCCAAGCCGTAAGAGGCCAAAGTGCCAATTCCGCCAATCAGCGACGGGCGCCATCGGTTACGAACATAATTGAGAAAACGATCCGGCTCACGATAAAGCGCCCAGCACCCGAGCGGAAAAGCGTTTATCAGAAACAGCCACAGCGTATAGGACAGCGTGTTACCCGATGCACGTACGCCGACGCCATCAATGATGGTATAAGTTGCAATGAAACCTGCATTGGCAAGCGCAAGCAAAGCGGTTTTGCTCGATGTGCCGCCGTTACGACGTCGCGCTTCGAGCGCCATTGCAAGAACGCCGCTACAGATCAGGATAATGCCTACCCAGCCGCCCCAGCCAATGGCTTCACCAATCAAAGGTGCGCTGACAAGTGCCACCAGCAAAGGTGGCGTGCCGCGCATGATCGGATATGCTTCACTCATGTCACCCGATTTATAGGCAGCTGCGACCAGAGACATGTAGAATATCTGCGTTATGGTCGAGAGGCCTATGAAAATCCAGCTCGATGGATGCGGCAGTGGCAAAAAAGGCAGGAAAAACAGTGAAATCAGACCAGCAGCACCGGTGATGCAGGCGGCTGCGAAAAATTTGTCACTGCCTCCTTTGACGATAGCATTCCAGCTTGCGTGGAAAAACGCGCCACAAAGGACAATCAGCAGTACGCTACCAGACATGGAAGACTCGACTCGGATGAGAGCGGATGATGACAGTTATATGTCACATTTGGTGAAGCAGGGATATTGCCGAAAGCGACGAGGCATGAAACAAGCGCGAACATGAATTATCGTCACGCCTATCACGCCGGGAATTTTGCCGATGTTGTCAAGCACGTCATCCTTTCCCGCATTGTTGAATATCTCAAGCGCAAGGATCAAGCCTTTCGCGTGATCGATACCCATGCGGGTATCGGCCTTTACGATCTGCGCGGCACCGAAGCTGGCAAAACCAGCGAATGGACCGGCGGGATCAGCCGTGTTTTCGATGCAGTCGAAAAAGACGAAATCCCAGCAGCCGCCATTGAATTGTTGCAGCCTTATCTCGACGTGGTGCGCGCGGTGAACAATGGTAAAGATCTGCGGCATTACCCCGGCTCGCCGCTTCTGACCCGTCATCTTTTACGCAAACAGGATCGCTTGTCGGCACTGGAACTTCATCCGCAGGATGCCAAAAAGCTGGCGAAGCTGTTTGACGGCGATTATCAGGCGCGCGTCATTGAGCTTGATGGCTGGCTTTCGCTCGGCGCACATATGCCGCCTAAGGAGAAACGCGGTCTGGTGCTGGTTGATCCGCCGTTTGAAATAGAAGGCGAATTTGATCGCCTCGTTGACGGGCTGGTTAAGGCTTACAAGCGTTTTCCCGGCGGTACTTATGCGCTCTGGTATCCAGTCAAGGACCGTAAAGAGACGGAACGGTTCTCAAAGCGTCTGCGGGAAACCGAAATTCCGAAGATCATGCGCATTGAACTTGCGATTCGCGCACCATCGCTTGAGCCGAGGCTTGATGGCACTGGAATGATTGTCGTCAATCCGCCCTATACACTGGAAAGTGAGATGCAAACCCTGCTTCCCTGCCTTACCAAGTTGCTTAGTGAAGAAAAGGGGAGCAATTTCAGCATTCAATGGATACGCAGCGAGACGGATCGCACTTGACCGCTGCCCGTTGCTGAAAGAAACTGCAACTCAGCCAATTTAATAAAACGAGCATCACGCTCGAATTGTGAGACAGGATAGAGATATGCAACGCAAGTTGGATCGCATCGGACAGTTTTCTCGTGCAGCACTTCTGGCTGCATCGGTTCTTCCCCTGACGTTCGCTTCCCTGCCCGCAAATGCTGCAGATTATCTGACATCAGCACCGACAGCCGTTGGTGATGCCGGTCTTTGCAGTCAGCAGAGCATTCTGCGCAGCGTCGTTTCTGATTTCGGCTATCAGGTTCGCAACGTACCAAACCTTCCACAGGTTGGCATTTCTGCAATGAGCGATGTTCGCCTGACCCGCTATGAGCCAAAGAACAATCCGGCCCAGATCGAGCGCACCTATTGCAAGGCAACGGCTGTTCTCAGCGATGGCCAGAATCGTTCGGTCTGGTACATGGTTGAAGAAGGTCAGGGCTTTGCAGGCGTCGGCAAGAATGTCGAATTTTGCGTAGATGGCTTTGATCGCTGGGCCGTGTACGACGCAAAATGCCGCGTCCTACGTTGATAGGATAGGCAATGCTGCGCAAACTGGCGGCGATCTCAGCCGCCCTTCTTGCCACTTCCTTTGCAGCGCTACCCGCAGTGGCGCAAGACCGGGGCAACAGCAGCCCCGGTAAATTTGATTTCTATGTGCTGTCTCTTTCATGGTCGCCAAGCTATTGCGCTTCGGAAGGTCCGAGAGCAAACAGGCAGCAATGCGGGACCAATCGCCCTTTCAGTTTTGTCGTTCATGGGCTTTGGCCACAAAACGAATGGGGCTATCCGGCCAATTGTCAGTTCGACAATGCTCGCAGCCGTGGCAGTTTTGTTCCCCGACAAATCGTTTCAAGCATTTCGGATATCATGCCGTCCACAGGGCTGGTCGCGCATCAATGGCGCAAGCATGGAAGCTGCTCCGGCCTTCCTCAGAACGAATATTTCGCAACCGTCCGTCAAGCCTATCAGCATGTGAACATCCCTCCGAGCCTTCGGAGCATGGCTGGAAACCGTCGTGTTGATCCGATGCTTGTTGAAAAAGCGTTTGTAACCGCCAATCCGGGAATGAAGCCGGACGGAATATCGGTCGCCTGCAATAGAAATTACCTTCAGGAAGTGCGCATCTGCATGACGAAAGACCTGAAGTTTCGTGCCTGCGAACAGGTTAACGCCAATGCATGTCGCAGCCGATCCGTTATGATGCCCGCGACAAGATAGTCCTAAACCTCAGGAATCGTGATGACTCAGATCCTTTATTCGCCCGCCTCGCCGTATAGCGCCAAGGTGCGTATGGCCGCAGCCCATGCAGGCATCCCGTTTGAAAGCGTGGTCGTTACCACCTCGGCAGAACCGGATAACCTCGTCAGCGCCAATCCATTGGGTAAAATCCCGACCTTGCTTACAGATGATGGCAAGCCCGTCTTCGATAGCCGAGCGATCATGCAATATTTGAACCGCGTATCGGGGAACAAGCTTTTTCCGCGCAATGCCGAAAAGCGTACGGATGCTGAGCGTTTTGAAGCGATTGCAGACGGTTTGGCTGACGTTCTGCTCGCCCATGTTTACGAGCGTCGTATGCGCCCGGAAGAAAAAGTGCATCAGCCATGGCTGGATCTGCAATGGCGTAAGGCCGAACGTGCACTCGATCTTCTAAATGAAGCTCCACCGCGCCTTGCTGGCAAGCTGCATGGCGGTCATCTGGCGGTGGCTGCCACCCTTGGTTATCTGGGGCTGCGCTTTGAAGGCAAATGGGAGCGCGGTCGTCCGAAGCTCAAGCGCTGGATGAAGCGATTTGAAGAGCTGCATCCAGAGCTTTCAAAACTTCTGCCACACGCTTAAAGCGCCGCGCACCCTACTGGGCCAACAAAGATCGCTCTAACACTTTATGTTTACAGCATAATTTTACCTTAAACTGATTCAGTTTTAGGGAATTATGCTGTAGCGCGTTTCGCGTACGATCGTTCACTCTCGTTCGCTGAATGCCATAGAAAATCAGGCAATAAAAAAAAACCGGGTAGTTTTCTACCCGGTTTTTTCGTTCAATTACGTAGTAATTAGAACTTGTAGCCAACGCCGACGCGGATGTCGTGGGTGTCGAGCTTGTTGCGAACCGATTCGGTTCCGAGGTCGTAGGTCTTGTTACCGAACTGGGTGTAGCGGTATTCAACGCGACCAAGGATGTTGTCGGTCAGCTTAGCTTCGAGACCGGCACCAGCAGTCCAACCAACGCGGAACTTGCTTTCGTCTTCAACGCCGTTGTCGAGCTTAACCTGCGAGCCAGCAACACCAGCAGTGATGTAAGGCATAACTGGGTTCAGGTCGTAACCAAGACGGCCACGGAGCGAGCCTTCGAAGCCCTGCTTGGCTTCAAGACCATTCTTGGACTTCTTGGCCCAAGAGTAACCTGCGTCACCTTCAACACCGTATACGAACTGGTCCTGCTGGAAGTTCCAGCCAGCATATGCGCCAGCCTTCAGATCGTCAGGCTTGATTGCGCCGTCGGTGTTGGTCTTTACCTTGTTCCAGCCGTAGCCGAGGTACAGACCGGTGTAACCACCAGCCCAGCTGTACTGTGGAGCCATCTCAACAGGAGCTGGAACAGGAGGCTGTTCCATGATGGCGTCAGCAGCGAAAGCAGTTGCAGAGAACGGCAGCAGCGCAGCCGAGGCGATTACGAGAGACTTAAGAGTGCGCATAGCATTCTCCTTGACTAAATTACCTTTAGCGCGGTCCCTTATCGGGTGAGCAGCAATTTCGGGAGTGAACCGCTCATGCCGCGCTGACAGGACTGACATATCGTCGGTAATTGCGGCACGATCTGCCCCCTTCTGTGGAGAGAACCTGACGAGAAGGTGGCAAAATTGCGATGTTGCATTCTCGCAACGCTCGTTTCAGGCGCTTATATAGGAAAATAGAGAACCACTATTTTGGGACAGAAAAAGTTGGGTCAAATCGAAACTACTGAATTTGCTAGGTTTTTGTCAGCAGTAATCGGCATCCCCTCTATTTTTAGCTGTATTTTTTCCGGCAAAATGGCATGAATCGAAGCGATGAATCACGATAAGAAAGTGTTTACCCTGTTGGAAAATCCGGAAACCAACCTGCTTGCAAATTGCCCTGTTCTGGTGACGGGAGGCGCAAGACGCATAGGAAAAGCCATTGTCGAAGATCTGGCAGCACATGGCTTTCCGGTAGCTATCCATTGTAACCGCTCAGTTGCGGAAGGTCAGGCACTGGCGGCCAAAATCGTGGATAACGGCGGAAAAGCCGGTGTTGTGCAGGCTGATCTGGCGAATGAAACTGATGTTCGTGGCTTGCTGCAACAGGCAGAAGCGCAATTGGGACCGATTCGTTTGCTGGTCAACAATGCTTCATTGTTTGAAGACGATCGCATCGGCAATCTTGATATGCAGCTTTGGGATCGCCATTTTGCGATTCATCTGAAAACACCGGTGATCCTTGCTGAAGAATTGGCCAAGGCTCTGCCGGAAGGTAAAGACGGCCTCATTGTGAATGTCATCGACCAGCGTGTCTGGAAGCTGAACCCGCACTTCTTTTCATATACGTTGTCGAAGACGGCGCTCTGGAATGCGACGCGTACGCTTGCGCAGGCACTTGCACCACGTATTCGTGTCAATGCCATTGCTCCCGGCCCCACGCTGCCCAGCGAGCGTCAGGATATCAGTGACTTTGAGTTACAAGTGAGCCATCTGCCATTGCAGCGCGCACCTGATTTGTCCGAATTTGGACGCACTATTCGCTATTTCTGGGAAAGCCGTTCCGTAACTGGCCAGATGATTGCGCTTGATGGCGGTCAGCATCTGGCATGGGAAACGCCGGATATAGCAGGAATTAAAGAATGACTGGACCACGCAAGCCCAATGATGATCCTATTTCACGCCTGCCATCGGATGATGAGCAGGATGTGGCGGGCATTATCATGGGCGATGCAGAGAACGATGACGACGATGATGCAATCGAGGAAACGCCTGCTGTTGCCTCGGCGGCCGATTCCATTCAGTGGGATTCGTCAGATGGTCTGCCAGATACAAAAGGCTTAAGCGGCGCAGACATTATCAATGCTTTCGTCAAGCGTTTGCCAAATAATCCCGGCGTCTACCGCATGTTCAATAGCGATGGTGACGTGCTTTATGTCGGCAAAGCCCGCAGCCTCAAGAAACGCGTCTCCAACTATGCGCGCGGCATCGGACATTCCAACCGTATCACGCGTATGATCGGCGAAACGGCGACGATGGAATTCGTTGTTACGCGTACAGAGACCGAAGCGCTGCTGCTGGAAGCGAATCTTATCAAACGCTTGCGCCCACGCTTTAACGTTCTGCTGCGTGACGACAAATCGTTTCCTTATATTCTGCTTAGTGGCGGACATCGCGCGCCCGGCATTTTCAAGCATCGTGGTGCACGCTCGCGCAAAGGCGAGTATTTCGGCCCTTTTGCTTCTGCGGGTGCCGTTGGTCGCACGATCAATGCGCTTCAGCGCGCGTTCCTGCTGCGCACCTGCACGGATTCAGTTTTTGAAACGCGCACCCGCCCCTGCCTGCTTTATCAAATCAAGCGCTGTTCCGGCCCTTGTACGCATGAGGTCAGCGACGAAGATTATGCAGAGCTTGTCAGTGAGGCCAAGGCCTTCCTTTCCGGCAAGAGCCAGAGGGTGAAGGATCATCTGGCAGCGGCCATGCAGGCAGCGTCCGCCGATCTCGATTTTGAACACGCGGCGGTCTATCGTGATCGTCTTGCCGCACTTTCCCATGTGCAATCGCATCAGGGCATCAACCCGCAGACGGTTGAAGAAGCCGACGTTTTCGCAATCCATCAGGAAGGTGGCATGACCTGTATTCAGGTCTTCTTCTTCCGTACCGGTCAGAATTGGGGCAATCGCGCCTATTTTCCGAAAGCCGACAGCTCGCTTGGAGCAGCGGAAGTTCTTGGCGCGTTCCTGTCGCAATTTTATGATGACAAGCCCTGCCCGAAGCTCGTTCTTCTTTCAGAAGAAGTCGAAGATCAGTCGCTTCTCGCTGAAGCACTTTCATCGCGCGCGGGACATCGCGTTCAGGTCAATGTTCCACAACGCGGCGAAAAGGTGGAGTTGGTCAACCACGCCCTGACCAATGCCCGCGAAGCGCTGGGACGTCGTCTGGCAGAAACATCCTCGCAGGCAAGACTGCTCAAAGGACTGGCCGAGGCATTCGGTTTGCCCAATGCGCCACGCCGTGTCGAAGTTTACGATAACTCGCATATCATGGGTACGAATGCAGTCGGCGGCATGATCGTTGCCGGCCCTGAAGGCTTCGTCAAGAATCAGTATCGCAAGTTCAATATTAAATCGACCGACATCACGCCCGGCGATGACTTTGGCATGATGCGCGAAGTGATCGAGCGCCGATTCTCGCGACTGGTTAAAGAACATGCTGCGCCGGAGCCAGTAATTGATACGGAAAGCCCGGAAGCCATCAGTGATGTTTTCCCTGCCTGGCCGGACCTCATTCTAATCGACGGCGGTCAGGGACAGGTTGGAGCCGTGCGCCAGATTTTGGGCGAACTTGGCATAAGCCATCTTGTGACAGCCATTGGCATTGCCAAGGGCGTTGACCGCGAAGCTGGGCGCGAACGTTTCTTTATCGAGGGCAAACCACCTTTCACACTGCCGCCACGCGATCCCGTTCTTTATTTCGTTCAGCGTATGCGCGACGAAGCGCACCGTTTTGCCATCGGCACGCATCGTGCGCGTCGCAAGAAGGAAATGGTCGCCAATCCGCTGGATGAGATTGCGGGAATCGGTCCCTCAAGAAAGCGAGCACTTTTGCATCACTTCGGAACCGCGAAAGCCGTATCTCGTGCTGCAGTTGAAGATCTGATGCAGATTGATGGCATCTCTGAAGCCATGGCGAAGACCATTCACGATCATTTTCACGACCGTTGACGTAATTTTGTCCGGGTTTGGGCAGCTAATCTTCCACAGGCGTCATTACGTCCCGGTAGAACACGTCCGCAGGTGTTGATTTTCTTTCTCATCCCTGTTGATGTGCTCTCATAACGAATGCGGCGGTGCTATGCGGAAAAATCACACTCTCTCCTTGCCTAACATTCTGACTTACGGACGGATTATCGCCGTTCCGCTTGTCGTTTTGTGCTTCTTCGTGGAGGGACGTCTGCAATCCAGTGACACGTCTCGCTGGACGGCGCTTGCAATTTTCGCCATCGCCAGCATCACAGATTTCTTCGATGGCTATTTGGCTCGTATCTGGCAGCAGACATCAACGATCGGCCGTATGCTTGATCCGATTGCTGACAAACTTCTTGTTTCCGCTTGCCTGCTGTTGCTTGCAGCCGATGGAACAATTGCTGGATGGACGCTCTGGGCAGCCATCATCATTCTTTGCCGTGAAATTCTGGTATCTGGCCTGCGCGAGTATCTCGCTGAGCTGAAGGTTAGCGTTCCGGTTTCTCAGCTGGCAAAGTGGAAGACCACTGCACAGATGGTAGCACTTGCATTCCTTCTTGCTGGCCCTGCCGGGGACAAAGTCCTACCATATACGACTGAAATGGGCATTGGCCTGCTGTGGATTTCTGCGATCCTGACACTTTACACCGGTTGGGATTATTTCCGCGCTGGCCTCAAACACGTCATGGACTAAAACTATGCGCGTAAATCTCGTCTATTTCGCCTGGGTGCGTGAGAAGATCGGCAAGGGAGAAGAGGTTATCGAACTTCCTTCCCAGACCATCAGTGTTGGGGAGCTCATCTCTCACCTCAAAAACCTCGGCGAAGAGTATGAAGCTGCTTTCGAGCACGAGACGGTCATTCGCGCGGCCATCAATCAGGAACATGCCGAACATGACGAACTCGTCAAAGACGGCAATGAAGTAGCGCTTTTCCCACCCATGACGGGTGGTTGAAATGTCCAGACAAGCGACATGCCCGCTTTTTGTGAGCGTGCGCTCCGACGATTTCGACGTTGCTGAAGAAATCCGCAAGCTTGGCGAAGGCCGCAAGGATATTGGTGCAATCGTTACGTTTACCGGCCTTTGTCGTGATGAAGGCGGCAAGCTTTCCGCCCTTGAACTGGAACACTATCCCGGCATGGCGGAAGCAGAGATTCGTCGTATTGTCGATGAAGCGATCAGCCGTTGGCCTTTATCGGGCATTTCTATCATCCATCGCTATGGTCTTGTTAAACCAGGCGAAAACATTGTCCTGGTCGTCACGGCATCAGCTCATCGTCAGGCCGCTTTTGAAGCCGCGTCATTCCTGATGGACTTCATGAAAACTGGAGCGCCGTTCTGGAAACGCGAGCATTTGATCGATGGCGGCACCGGCAGCTGGGTCGAATCAAAGGCTGAAGACGACCAAAGTCGAGAACGCTGGCAGAAGCACTGAACGCTTCTTCTTTTGGGCAAGTTGTCGCAGATGAAATTCTTTTTTACATTGGAAAGAATTTCGCTCGCGCTATTTAATGGCGAATTAACTATTTAAGCCACTAGAATATAGGGTATTTTGGATAGCGTGTTACCGCGCTGCCACAATTTTCACATGAAGCGGCGTTTATTGTCTGCCTCATGAATCTTGATGCCATTGAGCTTGGGCCAATGAACCAATCGACAGATTGTTAGCGCCGCTCAAAGCACATGACAACAAATGCGGGGAACGGAAGTTTCGGATTTGGCGATGCTAAAAGGACTGACGAAAACTCTTTCAATCGTGGCAGCGCTCACTGCGGGTATTGGTGTGCTCGGCGGTGCTGCCATGTTTTTTACGACGTCCATGCCGACTGCCAGTATTGCCGCTGACAAGACAATCAGCGGTAAGGTTGTTTATCGCGAGCGCATCGCTCTCCCACCAGAAGCGCACCTTGTTGTGCAGCTCACCGATGTTTCTCTTGCCGATGCGCCATCCAAGACCATCGGTGAAACGCGGATAGAAGCACCACAGGGATCGCCAATCCCTTTTGCAATCAATTTCGATACTGATGAGATCGAGCCGCAACACACCTATGCCCTTCAGGCGCGCATTGTTGCAGGTGACACGCTTTGGTTTGTAACCGACGAACGTTACACAGTTGACCCGAAAAACCCTCAGGAACCAATTGAACTTAAAGTCGTAATGGTTCGTAAAAGCGCGGATGAATCGGTTGCCATTGGTATTGAAGGCAAGGATTGGCTCGCAGAAGACATTCAAGGCGGCGGCGTAGTCGATACTGCCCAGACCACCCTTCTGGTTGATTCAAACGGCACTGTCAGCGGCTCGGGCGGCTGCAACCGCTTCATGAGCAAGGCGACGATCTCGGGCAGCAATATTTCATTCGCCGAGATTGGCTCCACCTATATGCAATGCCCGCCTGCACTGATGAATCAGGAACGCAAATTCCTTGATGTGCTTGGCAAGACGCGTTCATATAAAATGGATTCTGGAAAACTCGTCCTGATCGATGAAGGTGGTGACGAGTTGGCAAGGCTTGCACAAAGCCTTTGATCGCCTCAATGCTTAAATAAAAAAGCCCGGTCGAGAGACCGGGCTTTTTCAATTCATCTATAAGCAATTAGCCGACGATTTCGGTGCCGGAGAACCAGTAAGCAATTTCTTCAGCAGCTGTTTCAGGAGCGTCCGAACCGTGAACCGAGTTTTCGCCGATCGACAGAGCGAATTCCTTGCGGATCGTACCAGCGTCTGCGTTTGCAGGGTTGGTTGCGCCCATGACTTCACGGTTTTTGGCAATTGCGTTTTCGCCTTCGAGAACCTGAACAATGGTTGGGCCGGAAGACATGAATTCAGTCAGTTCGCCAAAGAAAGGGCGTTCCTTGTGAACAGCGTAGAAGCCTTCAGCTTCACGCAGGCTCATCCATACGCGCTTGGAAGCGACAACGCGCAGACCAGCTTCTTCGAGCTTAGCGGTGATAGCACCGGTCAGGTTGCGGCGGGTCGCATCAGGCTTGATCATGGAGAAGGTACGTTCGATTGCCATTATGACACCTTGTTTGATGGAAAATTTGAAAAGTGAGGCTCTATAGCGTTGATAGCCTCAATTGCCAAGGGGTAGCCCCTCAGCCTTGCCTCTTATCATCTTGAGACGGCAGAAAATTGACTGCATAGATGTGTAAATTCGATTCACATGCGGGGGAAAGATGGAACAGCACTTTCAAATGTTCGCCTATTATAATCGCTGGGCCAATGAACTGCTCTATTCCGCAGCGGCCGATCTGAGCGATGTCGATTACAGGCTCGACCTCGGCCTTTTCTTCGGCTCGATCCATCGTACTTTCAATCATCTTCTGGTGACGGATCGCATCTGGATGAAGCGCTTCACCGGCGAAGGTGATCACCCCAACCAGCTTGATGCCATCATAACCGACGATTTCATCAAGCTACGGGATATGAGGAAGGCAGAAGACGAACGTATCTGCAACTATGTTGAAAGCATGAATGCCGCACAGCTCGCAGGACGCTTCACCTATATGACGGCAACCAATGTGCGCACCATCAGCCAACGCGTCGCGCCAGCACTCGCTCATCTCTTTAATCATCAGACGCACCATCGCGGGCAAATTCATTCAGCACTCACGCGTTTGAGCGCGGATGCGCCGTCACTTGATCTCATTCAGTTTCAGCGCACTGAAGCAGGACGCCGCTTCGCCTGATATTGGTTCAGATGATACTTGCGGAAATTTCTCAAGCCGTGCAAAAGCCTTCTCACCATGCTTATTCTTGACGATATCTCTGTACGCATCGCCGGACGCCTTCTGATCGACCACGCCAGTGTCACACTGCCTGCGGGATCGAAGACGGGTTTTGTTGGCCGCAACGGCACTGGAAAATCCACGCTTTTCCGCGTGATTACCGGTGATATGGCTTCCGAGACCGGCAGCATTTCTCTGCCGAAGAACACACGCATTGGTCAGGTGGCTCAGGAAGCTCCCGGCACGGAAGATGCGCTGATAGAAATCGTCATGAAGGCGGATAAGGAACGAACAGCACTTCTCGAAGAAGCTGAAACAGCGACCGATCCGCATCGCATTGCCGAAATTCATACCCGACTGGCCGATATCAATGCGCATTCGGCGGAATCACGCGCGGGCGCGATCCTGTCCGGTCTCGGTTTCAACACAGAAGCACAACGCCGCCCTGCATCCGCTTTCTCGGGCGGCTGGCGTATGCGCGTGGCACTCGCAGCAGTGCTTTTTGCTGAGCCGGATTTGCTGTTGCTCGATGAACCGACCAACTATCTCGATCTTGAAGGCGTGTTGTGGCTTGTTGATTATGTGAAGCGCTATCCGCATACCGTCATCATCATCAGCCATGATCGCGATCTGCTGAATTCTGCTACGTCATCAATCATGCATCTTGATCAGAAGAAAATCAGCTTCTGGCGTGGCAACTATGATCAGTTCGAGCGGCAACGTCATGAAATGCTGGAGCTTCAGCAAAAAGCCCATGTGAAACAGGAAGCACATCGCAAACACATGGAAGCTTTTGTGGAACGCTTCCGTGCCAAGGCGTCGAAGGCCAGACAGGCGCAATCGCGTATGAAGGCGCTGGAAAAGCTGAAACCAATAGACCTTTACGTCGAAAGCAATGTGCAGCCGTTCCGCTTCCCTGACGCGGAAAAGAAAGCCGCCTCGCCAATCATCGCGCTTGACCATGCCGATGTCGGCTATGTGCCGGGTAAGCCTGTGTTGCGAAACGTCACGCTGCGCATCGACAATGATGATCGCATTGCGCTGCTCGGCTCCAACGGTAATGGTAAGTCGACGCTCGCCAAGCTGATTGCCGGTCGGTTGCAGCCCGAAAAAGGCAATCTCACGCTTTCGCCCAATCTGAAAGTTGCGTTCTTTGCCCAACATCAGATGGATGATCTGATACCGGAAGACAACGCGATCGAGCATGTGCGCAAGCTGATGCCGCTTGAACCTGAAGCCAAAGTTCGTGCACGCGTTGCCCAGATGGGGCTTTCGACTGAGAAAATGCTGACGCCCGCCAAGGATCTCTCAGGTGGTGAAAAGGCACGCCTGCTAATGGGCCTTGCGACTTTCCATGGCCCAAACCTGCTGATCCTCGACGAACCGACCAACCACCTTGATATTGATAGCCGCGAGGAACTGGTTCACGCTCTCAACGCCTTCAACGGCGCCGTTATTCTGATCGCGCATGATCGTCACCTGATCGAAGCGACCATGGAGCGGCTATGGCTGGTGCGTGAGGGTCGCGTAAAAGCATTTGATGGCGATCTGGACGAATACCGCCAGATTGTTCTCGCCGATGCCAAGGGTGAACAGGCCTCAGAGCGCGAAGAAGGCCCGAAGGTCAACAAGGCGGAACAGCGTAAACTTGCCGCCCAGAAGCGCGAAACACTGGCGCCCCTGCTCAAAAAGATTAAAGAAACCGAGAGCTTGATGCAGAAACTGCAGAAACAGATTCACGGCTTCACATCGCAGCTGGAAGACCCCGCTCTTTATGAAAAGGAACCACAGAAAGCGATCCGGATCAATAAAGAGATGAGCGAAGCGAAATCAGCGCTTGCCGATGCGGAAGACAAATGGCTTGAAATGTCTTCCGAATATGAAGAGGCAATGGCTGATTAAACTTGCGGGCGGCGAATACGCGTCCGCATAAGCGCATAAACGCCGAGCACGCCAATGATGAGGCCAATCGTGGTGTAGGTCTCATCAGCTTCTTCAGCCCCTCGCCTAAGCACCAGTTCGACTTTGGAGAGTTGCAGGCCATCCGTATTGCCCTGCACGGCGCGGAAAGCATAAGTGCCGGATAAAACCGGATCAATATCGCCTGCACTCTGGCGCAACACGCTGCCATCCTGCGGGCGATCTGTGTTAATAGAGCTACTGGTCGAAGCGAAATCGAGACCTTGCGACAGAACGGGAACTCCATTCCGGCTCACGGCCAGCGTTACGGCCGAGCGGCGCTCGGCAGGCACATAGCCAGGCAGCGGCACTGCATCGAGGAAAATACGTACAGGCGCGTCGCTCGCCTCAAGCTTGATTTCCTGTGTGATGAAGCCACCCTGACGGCTTTCCAGAATTGGCCAACGGCCAATCTCGTCACCAGTGAAGTGACGCACATACCAGGGATAACCAAGGGCGAGACCAAAACCCGCAATAATCATCGCAACGAAAATTGCACGCATCAGGCTTTGCGCTCCCAACGACGATCTGGTGTCTGTTGCCAGTAGGTCAAATCGTGGTTCTCCGTCTTGAAGGCTTTCCACTGCGCGCGAGCATGTTCGAGCTGATCCTGATCATGCCCGTCAAACATGACAACAAGTCGCTCGTAGCCGCCCGCTTGTTCCAATGCAGCACCTTCCACGAGAAAGCGAACCGTTGCTCCGTTGGGATTGGCTTCCGAGGTTGTCAGTAGCACCGGCTGCTGTTCAGGGTGCGGTTCCTTGTCGGTGCCATGAGCCACGAAAGATGTGTCAGAGAATGTCCAAAGCAGACTATCGAGCGCATCCCGTCTTTCATCACTCACGGCCTGAATCGTCACACGCCAACCGCGCCCGAGGGAGCGTTCTACAAGCCCCGGCAGGGCTTCATCCAGTGTCGATTCTGTCAGGTGGTAAAAGAGAATTTCAGCCATGCGCTCTCTTTAAATTATTGATGGGGGCGAAGAAAGTGATTCACCTTCTCGCCCCAACATATTGTTCTTGAATCGAATTCAGCTTTCGAAATTATCGCGGACAAGTCGGTCGAGAAGCCGAACGCCGTAACCCGAAGCCCACGATTGGCTATACTCATTTGTTGGCGATCCCATAGCTGTTCCGGCCACATCGAGATGCGCCCATGGCGTATCGCCCACGAAACGCTTGAGGAACTGCGCCGCGGTGATCGAGCCTGCATAGCGGCCTGAGCTGTTCTTCATATCGGCAAACTTGGAATCGATCATCTTGTCGTATTCCTTGCCGAGCGGCATACGCCACAGCTTTTCACCAGTTGCCTGACCTGCTTCATAAAGCTGATCAGCAAGCTCGTCATCGTTCGAGAATAGACCAGCATGATGCGTACCGAGTGCAACCATGATCGCGCCGGTCAGCGTAGCGAGATTGATCATGAACTGCGGCTTGAAACGATCATTGGTGTAGTAGAGTGCATCTGCCAGCACGAGGCGGCCTTCAGCATCGGTGTTAATCACTTCGATTGTCTGGCCAGACATCGATGTAACGATATCACCCGGACGCTGAGCATTGCCATCCGGCATATTCTCAACAAGACCGATCACGCCGATAGCATTGACCTTCGCCTTGCGACCAGCAAGAGCGCGCATCAAGCCGGTAACGGCTGCAGCGCCACCCATGTCGCCTTTCATTTCTTCCATACCAGCAGCAGGCTTGATCGAGATGCCGCCAGTATCGAAAACAACGCCCTTGCCCACGAAGGCAACCGGCTTCTCCTTGGACTTGGCACCCTGCCATTCCATGATGACCAGACGTGGTGGACGAACCGAGCCCTGTGAAACACCCAGAAGCGAGCCCATGCCGAGCTTCTTCATTTCTTTTTCGCCGAGAACTTCGACCTTTACGCCAAGCTTTTCAAGCTTTTCGGCTTCTTCTGCAAATTCTACAGGGCCGAGAATATTGGCAGGCTCATTGACGAGGTCGCGCGCCTTAAGAACACCGTCGGCCACAGCCTCGGCAACTTCAAGCGCTCTTTTGGCACTGTGAACATCTGCCGTCTGAATATGAATTTTTGCTGCGTGCTTCGGTTCGGCGTTTTCTTCGCTCTTGCGGGTCTTGTAGCGATTGAACTCGTATGAGCGGAGAATCATACCCAGAGCAACGTCGCCTGCTTCATCGCCCGCAATTGTCGTTTCAGGCAGAGCCAGCGTTAGGGTTGCGCGTTCGGCCTTGCCGATTCGCGAAAAAGCTGCGCCGCCAATCTTAATCCAATCATCATTACCAAGTTCGCCGGGGTCGCCGACGCCAACCAGAACGACCTTGTCTACGCCGCCTTCCGAGGTGTCAATCGCTTCTGCAGTCTTGCCCAAAGCACCTGTAAAGCCTGCAATTTCGGCGATTCGAGTGATTTTTTCGGCTCCGCCTGCCGCGTGGCCTGCTTCTTCTGCGAAGCCGCCGCCCTTGGCGACCAGAACAATGCTTACGCCTTTTTGCGGTGCTGAAAATTCACTGAAAGAAATGGAAGGACGTTTCGACATAACAACTCCAAACAAAGACCAGACAATGAGATGACACGATTGTGTCGCGACTTTTCCTTACTCATGTGAGACGAATATGGCGAAACGGCAAGTCCGCCGCATCATGAAAATCAGTTTTGCGTTAACTTCGGTGACAACTTGCCAAGCTCCGTTTCCGTACCCACCTATGTTCAGCAAAAACAGGTTGCAACCAGCCACGCTCTCCCTTTAGAGAAGCGAGCGCTAGCTTCGGCTGAAAATCTTTAGTAATCTGTTAACCAAATTTGTTCGGCTAATTTTAGCCAAGTGCAGTTAGACTGAATATTCATTTACGAGCGTTGTTTCTTTAGGGACAGGCTCCTTCAACGGAACCGGGATGTAAACTCCACCTATGAAATTGATTGAGTTGTACATCCTCCGCCGCGTGGCGATTATGTTCTTTGCGGTGTTGGGCGCCGCAGTGGGCATTACGTGGACTGTGCAGGTACTGCAACGTGTCGACTTTCTCACCACAAGCGGTCAATCAATTCAGACAATCATTCAGTTCAGTTCGCTGCTGATTCCGTCCGCAATTCCTCTTGTCATGCCTTTTGCGTTGATCATTGCAATTACGCAGACACTTTCGACAATGAACCAGGATTCCGAGCTCGTTGTCATCAATGCATCCGGCGCGCCTCGCAGCGCGGTAATGCGTCCGATACTCATGCTCGCAGCGATTATCTCTGTCGTTTCCTTTCTCGTCGCTAACTATGTCGACCCTTATGCGCGCATGAACATGCGTGCTATGATCGCCAATGCCAGCGCTGATTTGCTGAATGTGGTTGTTCAGGAAGGTAGCTTCCGCAAACTTGCGGACAATCTCTATATTCAGATCGCCGAGCGCCGTGGTGATGGCAGCATCGGCGGCCTGTTTATTGCAGATTCTCGCGATCCAACGCTTGATCTGATTTACTATGCAGCTGATGGCAACATCGCGAGCACGCCCGCAGGTGACATGCTGCTGATGAAGGATGGTGAAGTCCAGCGCCGCGATGTTTCAGACGGCACGGTTTCGATTATCAAGTTCAACTCCTATGCCTTCGATCTGAGCCAATTCACGTCAGCTGGCGATGATTTTGTGATCTATGCGAAAGATCGGCCGCTTACATATCTGCTGAATCCGGATCCGAACGACCCGATCTTGCAGACGCGCCCTCTGCGCTACAAGGCTGAGCTACATCGCCGTTTGACCGAATGGCTGTATCCAGTTGTTTTTGCTTTGATCGCGCTCGCTTTTGCTGGCGACTCCCGCTCACATCGTGAAGCGCGCGTATCCGCTTCTTTCTCCGCGATCAGCACGGCACTTCTGGTTTACTGGGCGGGTTATTTCTCGGCCGACCGGGCTGATAAGGACGAGACATATATCGTCATGATGTATCTTGTGCCGATTGGTGTAATGCTTGTCACCGGCTTTGCTCTGTTAACAGGACGGCGTGTCGGGCTCCCAGACAAGTGGAACGATCGGATACTTGATAGCTTCGACCGATTGAAACGAAATATAACAGCTACTTCAGATCGTCTACTTGGGCGATCCCGCAAAGATACGGGGGGACGAGCATGATTGGCTGGACTCTCGGTCGTTACTTTTTCATGCGATATGTGCAGATTACACTGTATTTTCTGCTCGGTATCTTTGCTTTGGCACTTTTGCTCGACTTTACCGAGAACGCCAGCAAACTCGCTAATCTGCCTGGTTACACGGTATGGGCTGCGCTAGGTATCTCTGCGATGCGCGTCCCATTCATCATGCAGCAGATGATTCCCTTCGTCGCGCTCTTCTCTGCAATGGCGACACTCATCTCGCTTAATCGCAAATATGAGTTGGTTGTCGCACGTTCCGTTGGCGTTTCGGCTTGGCAGTTTCTGCTTCCGGCATGTTTCGGCGCATTGCTGTTTGGCCTCGCCACCATCTTCATTCTCAATCCGTTTGCGGCCTATGGCTTTTCTAAAGCTGACGAGATCGCTTCGACCTGGAAGAGCGGCAAGGTAACCGACGTTTCCGCGCTCCGTGATCCTTGGCTTCGCCAAAAGACCGACGATGGCGAAACCATCATCGGCGCCAAGAGCATCCTTGATCGCGGGGCAACGCTTGCCGACGCTACCTTCATTCAGTTTGATGATAAGAAGAAAATCAGAGATCGCTATGATGCTCGCACCGCGAAACTCATGGATGGTCATTGGGAATTAACGGACGTAACGAGATTTTCGCGTGGTGAGGAACCGCGCAAACTGGAGAGCGTCAATATTCCTACGCAGTTGCGTCCGGAATATGTGGAAGAAAAGCTCGCCTCCCCTGATACAATTCCATTCACGCAGCTGCGTCACAAGATCGAAGTTGCGCGTTCTTTCGGTTATTCAGCAAACGCATTTGACATGCAATACCAGTCACTTCTGGCATTGCCTGTATTGCTGATGGCCATGACTCTCATTGCTGCAACAGTGTCCCTGAAATTTGTGCGGTTTGGTCAGTCCGGAGCGATGATTCTGGGTGGCGTTGTCGCCGGCTTCATGCTTTATGTCGTTTCGGTACTGGTGAAGGCATTCGGCAATGCAGGATTCGTTCCTCCATTCGTTGCAGCATGGGTTCCTGTAATTATTGCGACATTTTTTGGTGTCTCCTTTTTGTTGCATAAGGAGGATGGTTAGTGGGTTCGAGTAACGCCCGCATGGTATTGCCCCATTCATTCACGCGTCTTGCACGCGGGACTGCTTTGGTGTGCGCCCTTGCTATACCTTTCATTTCAGTCGCAATCCTTCCTTCGCAGGTACAGGCGCAGGATGCTCTGGGAGCAAATTACCAGAGCGATCCTAATGCGCGTATGCTTCTGCAGGCAGATGAGCTTGTCTATGATCGCGATGTGAACGTCGTTACCGCTCAGGGTAAAGTTCGCATTGAATATGACGGCAATCGCCTCGTCGCGGATAAAGTGACCTATAATCAGCAGACCCGTCGCATGACTGCGACTGGGAACGTTGAAATTGTAGAGCGGGATGGCAACAAGATTTACTCCGACCATCTTGATGTGACGGATAGTTTCCGCGACGGCTTTGTGAATGGCCTTCGCGTTGAGACCACCGACAACACCCGTTTTGCAGCCGAAAGCGCTGAGCGCAGCAACGGTGAGATCACCACCTTTAATAACGGTGTGTACACGGCCTGTCAGGCTTGCGAAAAAGATCCGGACAAGCCTGTGCTTTGGCAGATCAAGGCACGTAAGATTATCTGGAACAGCGCGACAAAGACGGTGCGTTTTGAACGTGGCAAGTTTGAGCTGCTCGGCATTCCGTTGGCTTACTTCCCAGCCTTCGAAATGGCCGACCCGACAGTCAAGCGTAAGAGCGGCTTTCTGTTCCCAGGTTTCAGCTATAAAGACGACCTTGGGTTCGGCATCAAGAACTCATATTTCTGGGCTCTAGCACCGAATTACGATCTGACGCTTTCGACCACTGCTTACACGAAGCAAGGCTTCCTGACGCAGGCCGAATGGCGTCATCGTCTCGAAAACGGCTCCTATAATCTTCAGATTGCTGGCATTCATCAGATGAAGCCGGGTGAGTTCAGCACCAATACGCTAGATCGCGGTGAAGATAACCGCGGCATGGTCGCATCCAAAGGCGACTTCGATATCAATTCGCGTTGGAAGTTTGGCTGGGATGTAATGGCCCAGACCGATCGCAATTTTAGCCGTACCTACAATCTTGAGGGCTATAACGCACAAACTCAGGTTTCAAAGATCTATTTAACCGGCATCAATAACCGGAATTACTTCGACCTCAACTTCTATCGCTTCAATGTGCAGGAATCTTATCCGCTCACGTCTACGTATAAAGACGTGGAAATGCATTCGAAGCAGCCTTGGGTTTTCCCAAGTCTCGACTATTCTTACACCGTGCCTGATCCTGTTTATGGTGGTGAACTTAACATCACCACCAATGCGCAGGTTCTGTATCGTCAGAATGCGAATTATACGCTCAATCCAGGTAATAATTCGATCTATTACCCACGCATCCCTGGTTTCAGCGGCACAAATGCGCGTCTTACGACGGAAGCTGAGTGGAAGCGTACATTTATCACGCCATCTGGTTTGGTAATTACGCCGCTTTTGGCTCTGCGCGGTGATGCTATCAGTGCCAATACGAACTTTGATCCAGCTGTTGCGGGTTACACCGACGCCGTAGTTCGCTCCGAAGCATTGCGCGCAATGGCTACCGCCGGTTTGGAATTGCGTTGGCCGATTTTGTTCTCAAGCACCAGCTCGACACATATTCTTGAGCCGATTGCGCAGATCTATATGCGCAACAACGAACGTTACGCGGGCGAACTTCCGAACGAAGATGCACAGAGCTTCGTGTTTGATGCTACGAACCTGTTCTCGCGTGACAAGTTCTCTGGCTATGACCGTGTGGAAGGCGGCACTCGTGCCAATCTCGGTCTTCGCTATTCGGGCAACTTCAGCAATAGCGACTGGGGCTTGTATGCTCTCGCAGGGCAATCATTCCAGCTCGGCGGTGTGAATTCGTATGGCACCAGCGATTTCCTGAATGTAGGGGCAGATTCCGGTCTTCAGGATGCACGTTCCGATTATGTTGCAATGATCGGCACCTCTAATTCGACCGGTCTTGCACTGGCTGCACGCGGACGTTTTGACAAGGATAACCTAGACGTTAAGCGTGGCGAACTCGAAGTACAGCAAAACTGGCAGAAGCTGTCGGTTTCAGCTCAGTATGCTTACATCGCTCCGCAGCCGGCTTATGGTTATTCAGAGCTCCGGCAGGAAGTTACGGGTGCTGCTACTGCACGTTTAGATGCTAATTGGCGTGTCTTCGGTTCAGGCACTTATGACCTTGTGTCGGATACACTTGTTCGCGCATCTTCTGGTCTTGCCTATGACGATGAATGCTTCACCTACTCGATGGCTTACGTTCAAACCCGTAATCCGGGTGAGGACAAGGCATCTCATAGCGTTGGATTCAATATATCGTTCAGAACACTCGGCGACATTGGCAGCGGTGCTCAAACCTTCTAAACTTCCAAAGAGCGGAAACAATCGAACTTGTTTCCGCTCTTTCCTTTTATGCCGCAGCATCACTTAATCATTTCAAATAACGTTCGCTTTTTTATCGATTTTATTCAGTTAAGTACCTTTAATTACCTCGTAAATTGCTAAAGGGTCATTGTTTCGCCGCTTTGGCTCCTCTATACAGGCATCATAATATGTCTGGCCTCTGATATGCTTGTTCAGTTTGAACTTGCGTCAGATGACTAGTAAGATTGGACACATCCGGTGAAATTTGTCATTCGCCGACCTGAAGGAAATCGGGAAATAAAGATGATGTTTGCAAGACCTCTATTCGCCTCCCTGCTGGGCGCTGCCGTATGTGTGACGGCGCTTGGAACGGCTGCGACTTTGACACCGGCATTTGCTGCCGGCGGAACGGAGGTCAAGGTCATTGTCTCCGGCAATGCAATCACCAACGGCGATATTCAGCGCCGTGCCGCATTTCTGAAACTGCAGCGTAAAGGCGGCAATCTTAATCAGGTTGCTCGTGAAGAACTGACTGAAGAAATGCTGAAGCGCGTCGAAATGAAATCGCGCGGCATTAACATTTCCGATCAGGAAGTCGATCAGGCCTATGCAGGCTTTGCGACCCGTAACAAGATGAGCGTCGCTCAGCTTAATCAGCTGATGAATCAGGCTGGCATTACACCTGATCATTTCAAGAAATACATCATGGTCCAGATGGGCTGGGGTCGCCTCGTCAGCGCGCGCTTCCGCGCCACTGGGATGGTTAGCGAGCAGGACGCTGTTCAGCGTATGCTGAAAGACGGCGGCAAAAAGCCTGTCTCAACTGAATACCATCTGCAGCAGGTTATTTTCGTCGTTCCAAATGCAAAGCGTTCGCCTGCTCTGCTCGGCAAGCGTCGCCAGGAAGCAAATGCATTGCGCTCGCGCTTCCAGAGCTGCGACACTACCCGTCAGCTAACCAAGGGCATGATCGACGTTACAGTTCGCGATCTCGGTCGGGTTATCGAACAGCAACTTCCGGGCGAATGGGCCAAAGACGTCAAAGCTGCTGGCGTAAACCGCGCAACTCCTCCACATGACACCGAAAAAGGTGTTGAAATTCTAGCCGTATGCTCGACGCGTCAAGTTTCCGATGACCGAGTCGCGCAGCTTGTCTTCTCCATGGAAGGCACCGATTCCGAAGCGGGACAGGAAAAGAAGGCTGATGATCTGAGCAAGAAGTATCTTGCTGAGCTGCGCGAAAAGGCAACGATTGTAAATCGTTGAGTTTCGCTCCAGAGCCTTGGCAGTGCAAAACTGACCGTATAATTTGAGGGGGCGTCTGCCCCCTTATTTCATCAGCCGAGATAAACAGCTATGACTATTCACCCGGTTCCTCCGCTCGCCGTCAGCATTGGCGATCCTTCAGGTGTTGGAGCTGATGTTGCTCTCAGCGCATGGTTGCAGCGCAAAGAGCTTTCTCTGCCAACGTTTCTGCTCATTGCCGATCCGGCGCAGCTTTCAGACCGCGCGCAGCATCTTGGCCTGAATGTGCCAATCGCAACGATTAGCACCCCTGCCGATGCTTGCGACGTCTTTGATGTAAAACTGCCCGTTTTGCCATTGAAAAACACGCATAAGGAAAGCCCCGGCAAACCTCTGCCGGAAAACGCAGCAGGTGTTATTGAAGCAATAGAACGCGCCGTTGCGCTGACATTGA
Organism: Brucella sp.; assembly: GCF_032066345.1. NCBI lineage: Bacteria > Pseudomonadati > Pseudomonadota > Alphaproteobacteria > Hyphomicrobiales > Brucellaceae > Brucella > Brucella sp. Next base: position 106,317 of record NZ_DAMBKZ010000012.1, on the reverse strand, counting down.
GTGGCGAAACATCAGCCGTTGTCACCTGCCCGATTGCCAAAAAGCCGCTCTACGATGCAGGTTTCAAACATCCCGGACACACGGAGTTTCTCGCTGAACTCGCTAGCAAACATCTCGGACGCACAGTCATTCCGGTAATGATGCTGGCTGGCCCCGAACTACGTGCCGTTCCAGTCACAATCCACATCCCTCTCGTCGACGTCCCGCGCTTACTGACCAAGGATGATATTCTGGAAGTGGCTTACATCACGGCGCAGGAACTGACGGATCGTTTTGGCATAGCAGCACCTCGTATTGCGATTTCCGGCCTCAATCCTCATGCGGGTGAAGGGGGTGCACTGGGCAAGGAAGATGATGCTATTATTCGGCCAGCAGTCGAAGAATTGCAGCGTGAGGGCATCAATGCCTGGGGACCATTGCCTGCTGACACCATGTTCCATGCACAAGCACGCGTGACTTATGATGTCGCCATTTGCATGTATCACGATCAGGCGCTTATTCCGGCGAAGGCTCTCGCTTTTGACGAGACGGTCAATGTTACCCTCGGGCTTCCATTTATCCGAACATCCCCTGATCATGGAACTGCCTTCGACATTGCAGGAAAAGGCATAGCGCGCCCTGACAGTCTTATAGCATCCATAAGGCTGGCACAGGAACTCGCCGAAAACGAAGCAAGGCGGAAATCATGAGCATCGACAATCTTCCGCCACTGCGTGAGGTCATCGAACGGCATGACCTGATGCCTAAAAAGTCGCTTGGGCAGAACTTTCTGTTCGACCTGAACCTAACATCGAAGATCGCTCGACAGGCAGGCAATCTGCAAGATCAGCCGGTTATCGAGGTCGGTCCCGGTCCGGGTGGTCTGACACGCGCCTTGCTCGCTCAGGGTGCTATTGTCACCGCAATTGAGCGCGATGAACGGTGCCTTGATGCTCTTGCAGAGATCGAAGCGCATTATCCGGGACGTTTGCGCATTATTTCCGGTGATGCATTGGAGCAAGATTTCAAAGCTCTCTTTCCGGATGGCCCGAAGCCACGCATCGTGGCTAATCTGCCTTATAATGTGGGAACACAATTGCTGCTCAACTGGCTTCTGACAGAGCCTTGGCCACCCTTTTATTCCTCGATGACCCTGATGTTCCAACGTGAAGTTGGCGAGCGTATTGTGGCCGCACCTGATACGGATCATTATGGGCGCCTCGGCGTTCTGGCAGGCTGGCGTACGCATTCGAAAATTGCTTTCGACGTGCCCCCACAGGCGTTTACGCCTCCGCCGAAAGTTATGTCGTCGGTCGTCCATATCACGCCGCGTGAAGAGCCGCTCCCATGTCGCGCGGATGCTTTGGGCCAGATTACGCAGGCAGCCTTCGGGCAACGCCGAAAAATGCTGCGTCAGAGCCTCAAGCCTGTCGGCGGCGCACAACTTCTGGAAAAGACCGGAATTGATGGTACCCGGCGCGCCGAAACGCTAAGCGTCGAAGAATTTGTTGCACTGGCCAATGCTTACCGGCCAGTGTGATTCAATTCATCTTTGAACCATCTTTGGCGTCACTTGTCAGTGGCGCCAAATTCATCTGCTTGAAAACCTTATCGACATGATCCATTTCCGAGCGGAAGCTCGACATGGATGAACCTGTCAGCTTTTCACCCGCATTGAGCTGTGCTTTGAGCGGGTCGACATAATGATCACCGACTTTGAGCTCATAATACAAATGCGGTCCGGTCGAGTAGCCGGTTGATCCCACATAAGCGATCACTTCACCCTGCTTCACATGCTGGCCGACTTTCAGCCCCTTCGCTTCTCCGGAGAGATGAGCATAGGTGGTACTGTAGCCGCCCTGGTGGCGAATGCGCACATACTTGCCATAACCCTTTTGCGACGAAATCAGCTCAACCGTTCCATCTCCCGCAGCGACAATCGGCGAGCCGATCGGTGCATCGTAATCCACGCCATTATGATGTTTGCGGACATGCAAAACCGGATGCACACGCCAGCCAAAACCATCATTCAACCGGCCATTTGGTAGTGGCTTGTGCATGAGGTATTTGGTCATCGAGGAACCATCTTCGTTGAAATAGTCAGCGTTTCCCTCGACTTCATGCCTGTAAAGACGCTTGGCCTGACCGTTTGTAGTAAACTCCACAAACACCAGCTCAGGATCGGCATCCACGCTCTCACGAAACAGGAGGTCGATTTTATCAACCCCGTTGGCGCCCTTCTGAAGCGATACGTTATTCTCAGCCGCGAGTTTCTTCACATCATCCGCGACTTCGCTCGGTACCCCTGCTGCAATAAGCCGGGACTGAACAGATCCATCCGTTACTTTTTTAGCGGGCTGGCGCGATGCGGACAACATAGCATCATGAGAAAGACGCGCGAAAAGTCTCTGATTATCATTCGCGCGGAAAACACCATCGTCTGTCCGTCCATAAACGGAATCTGATGCATTACCATGTCTGAACCGTGCCATGGTTATATGCGCTGGCTTGCCCTGCGACTGATCGAGTAGCAGAACCAGATTATCACCAGGAACGAGGTCTTTTCGACCAAGCGCCTGTTCCAGATGTGCTGCATCGTCAGCGGAAACATCCGCCGCCTGCATGAGTACACCCACCTTCTCGCGCGACTGTGGAGCGAGAACAATTTCGTGCGCTTTTTTGTGAGGCGTATCCGCTGGCTTGGCAAAGCTTACATTCAGCGGCACACCTTTTTGATTGGCAAGCGCTGAAATTTCATCTGGCTGATCAGAGGTTTTCTCCCCTCGCCGTTTACCTCGTACCGATGCCAGATCGAGCAGACCCCGCCCGCTTCCTTCATTCTTCAAATCAAGGATGACATGCTGATAGGTAAAGAGCGTCGCTTCTCCATCGTCGGTACCTTCGGCAATATCGATGCGCTTGGCAATGCGTCGGTTCTCATCAACTTCATTCTGAGGAACCAGCCGCGCTTCTTTCATGGCCGCATGACTGTGAACCAGCGTGGTAGGATCGATCATCACAGGCTGTGAAGCATGTCCATGTCGCACCAAACCTCCCGTCACCAGAGCCATTGCGCCACCCGCCAGAAGCGTAGCTGACGCCAGCGCAATACAAGCGCGTCGATGTGTGTGAATTGAAAAGCGTACGCGTTCTAGTGGCTTGAGAGCACGCTGCGAAAGCGGAGGCAATTTCGTATGCTCAGCCAAAGCAGCAGCATGCGCGTCGTTGGACCGGATCATGAGATCTGGCGATACAACAACGTGAATCTGCTTATCTCTGCGGGCAGCACGAAACAGCATGCAGTGAGCGGCTCCAAATTCCATCTGAAATAACAAACGGACCAGAGGGCCAGAGCACGGCCAAATTATGGCTCCGGTGGCCATAATCCACCGGAGATAGAAGCTCAAACGCTCAAGTTAAATTTATCAGGCTCTGGCGCGTGCCTTACGATGCGCCGACAAAGACGACCACGTGTAGATAATCAGGCCTGTCCAGATGAGAACAAAAGCTACGAGCTGCGCATTCGAAAATGGCTCGTGGAAAATGAAAATTGCGAAGATAAACAGCAGCGTAGGCGTAAGATACTGCATAAGGCCAAGCGTCGTATAACGCAGCAGCTTTGCACCGCCAGCATATAGGATCAGCGGAATTGCAGTGAATGGTCCTGCAAGCAACAGCAGCGAAACGTTCGACATAGTGCCTGAGAAGAAATGATCCTGACCATTGGCCATCAACCAGAAAACATAGCCAAGCGCCGGGATTGAAAGGATAACCACTTCAAGCGTAAAGCCCTGCAAAGGTGGCATAGGCAAAGACTTGCGGAAAAACCCGTAAAGACCAAATGTCAGCGGTAGCACCAGTGAAACCCAAGGCAGGCCACCAGCATTGAGAGTCAGAACGAGAACAGCGGCAAATGCAAAGCCGACTGCAACATACTGCACTTTTGACAGCCGCTCACCGAGAAACAGCCCGCCCAAAACCACATTGAATAGTGGATTGATATAGTATCCGAGTGCGGCGCCGATAATCTGGTCATGCGCAACAGCCCAAACATAAACCGACCAGTTTACAGTGATAAGTGCAGCGGTCAGTGCAGCCATTGCAAGCATTCGCGGCTTGCGCAGAGCATCAAGGATCGTGCGAAATTGTCCGATGAAGAGTAGCAAAATCGCCGCAACTGGCACCGACCAGATTACGCGATGTGCGACAATTTCAAGTGCGGGGAGATGTGACAAAGCCTTGAGATAGAAGGGCAAAATAGCCCAAAGACCATAAGCCCCCATAGCCATCATGAAGCCACGGCTTCCATCTGAAAGCTGGCCTCCGGATAAGGTTTGCTCGGTCATTTCTATCTCCGAATTAAGTGTAGGCTCGGAAAAGCTACGAACTTTTTCGAGTTAGTCAGACTGCTATGCGCCGATCAATCCATAAAATCTATTCAATTAAACTGATCAAAGCATCAATCTTCGTGAAAGAAGCGGCTTATTCAGCCGCCACCAGACCAGCTAAAGAACGGTTCTTCATCAATTTATAATTGACCGAATCCATCAGCGCCTGAAACGATGCATCGATGATATTGTCGGAAACGCCGACCGTGCGCCAACGAGCACCCGTAGCATCACCAGATTCAATCAAAACGCGGGTGATAGCTGCCGTACCACCATTGAGGATACGCACCTTGAAATCCACCAGTTCGAGATCTTCGATTTCATCCTGATAGCGGCCAAGATCCTTGCGGAGCGCAATATCGAGAGCGTTGACCGGACCATGACCTTCGGCAACCGACATATGCATTTCACCGTCGACTTCGACCTTCACCACGGCTTCCGAAACAGTTTTCAATGAACCATTGGCATCGAACCGACGTTCAACAAGACAGCGGAAAGAGTCGACTTTGAAGAATTCTGGCTGCGGGTTGAGCATGGCTCTCGCCAACAGCTCGAAACTCGCATCAGCACCTTCATAAGCATAGCCTTCTGCTTCGCGCTCTTTGACCAGCGCAATCAACGTATCCAGTCGCACATCGTCCTTGGCAACGCGAATGCCGCGACGCTCCAGTTCGGCGATAAAGTTCGACTTACCACCCTGATCCGAAACCATGACGCGACGGCGATTGCCAACGGTTTCAGGCGGAACGTGCTCATAAGTCTGCGGGTCTTTAAGCAGTGCTGAGGCATGAATGCCTGCCTTGGTCGCAAAGGCGGACGTACCTGTATAGGGCGCCTGCTCGGTCGGCGCACGATTCAGAATATCATCGAAGGCGCGTGAAATGCGGGTGATTGCTTTCAGCGCATCAGGCTTGACACCAAGTTCAAAGCGATCAGCCCAATAAGGCTTCAATGCCAGTGTCGGAATAAGAGAGACGAGGTTCGCATTACCGCAACGCTCACCGATCCCATTCAGTGTTCCCTGCACATGCCGCACACCTGCATCGATTGCGGCAAGCGAAACGGCGACTGCCTGTTCGGTATCATTATGTGCGTGGATGCCAAGGCTTTCACCCGGAACAACAGCTTTGACCGCATTGATGATTTCAGCCACTTCCGACGGCTGTGTCCCGCCATTGGTATCGCAAAGCACGACCCAACGAGCGCCTGCCTCATAGGCAGCCTTCGCACAAGACAATGCATATTCAGGGTTGGCTTTGTATCCATCGAAGAAATGCTCGCAATCAACCAGCGCCTCACGACCAGCCATACGAACAGCTGTCACCGATGCAGTAATCGATTCCAGATTTTCCTCATTGGTGCAACCGAGAGCGATCCGCACATGGTAATCCCAGCTTTTGGCAACGAAACAGACTGCATCGCTTGAAGCCTGCAGAAGTGCAGTCAATCCCGGATCATTCGATACCGAAACGCCTGCACGCTTGGTCATGCCAAAAGCTGCAAACTTGGCCCGTGAGGTCTGTCGCTTTTTGAAGAAGGCCGTATCCGTTGGATTTGCACCCGGATAGCCGCCTTCCACATAATCGACACCCAGTTCTTCAAGCAGAATGACAATCGCTTTTTTGTCTTCGACAGAGAAGTCAATGCCGGGAGTCTGCTGTCCGTCCCGCAAGGTCGTGTCGTAGATATAGATCCGTTCGCGTGCCATTTTGCCTGCCTGTCGGTGGGTGTATGCCGTTATAATTTATGGCTTTTCAGTTCTCAGTATCGTGGTCGGGGTGCTGGTAGGACACCATGGTTCTCACAAACTCGATACTTTCCGGATCTCGTTCGGTCTCGAAACCGGGCAGTTTTGCGAGGTCATCGACATAGGGAAGCTTGACTTCGACACCCCATTGAATTGTGGGTTCAATCTCTTCTGGTGCATCGAAAGCGCCTATGGAAAGCGCCACACCATCCGGCGCCTCGTAAGTCAGCGGAGTTCCGCATTCAGCACAGAACCCACGCTTGACGTGATTCGACGACTGAAAACGCTTCGGTTCGTTACGGGTCCAGATGAGTTTTGCTTCACCCACCGAGACCAGCGGAGCATAGAAATTGCCAAAGGCTTTCTGACACATGCGGCAATGACAGATAGATGCTGAACCAAGTACGCCCTCGACATGAAAGCGCACCGCACCACACTGGCATCCCCCGCTATAGAGCAGCTTATTATCAAGCGTCATGGCTTCCTCCCAGAAACTAAACGATCGTCAGCTTACCACTTCCCATGTCGTGATGCGTTCGCCGGTGTCAGGATGTTTGCCGTCCTTCAACTGCACGCCCTGCGCCAGAAGTTCATCGCGGATACGATCTGCTTCTGCCCAGTTCTTGCCAGCTATGAAATTCAGGCGCTCGGCAATCAATGCATCGATTGCAGCTGTATCAACATCTGCCTTTGCAAATACTGGCACATCCTGTGCAGTCACAAAGTAAGGGTCGAGCAAGCCTAATAGCGCCATGCCCTCGCCCAAAGCTGCAACGTCCTTGGCCTTGAATGCTTTGCGTAGAGCCGTGATAGCAGACCAGGTGTTGAGATCGTCCGACAATGCGTCAGCGACTTCTTCAACAACGGAAAGTGCAGAAGGCGCAGCAAAGTCTGCATCGCGCAACAAACCATACCACCGATGCAGCTCTTCGGCAGATTCTGCTAGACGCTGCGCCGTCCAGTTGATCGGCTCGCGGTAATGCGTTTGCAGCATAGAAAGACGAGCAGCCAGACCGACCCAGCGATCGCGAGCATCCTTGTCATCCCAGACACCAAGCTGCGGCAAACCATCGTTCAGCACATCGCGAATGGTTATGAAGTTGCCAAGCGACTTCGACATCTTCTGCCCTTCAACCTGAAGGAATCCATTATGCATCCAGATGTTGGCCATACGCTCAGTTCCGAATGCGCAGCATGATTGCGCAAGCTCGTTTTCATGATGCGGGAACACCAGATCGATGCCACCGCCATGAATGTCGAACTGGTTCTTATACGGATCATCGCACTTCAAACCGCCGCCAAAAGGCGCCAGCAGCTTGGCCATAGACATGGCCGAGCACTCGATATGCCAGCCGGGACGACCAAGCGTTGCAATACCTGCCGGTGAAGGCCAACCCGGTTCACCATTGCGCGATGGCTTCCACAGCACAAAATCCATTTCATCGCGCTTATAGGATGCAACATCGACGCGAGCGCCAGCCAGCATCTCATCGAATGGACGGTGGGAAAGCGCGCCATAGCGTGCCCCACCCAAAGCGTTCATCGCTGACGGGGAAAACAGCACATGCTCATCTGCAACATAGGCAACGCCGCGCTCGATCAGCTTCTCAATAATATTACGCATGTCGTCGAGATGCTCGGTTGCACGCGGCTGGCTCGACGGCTCCAGATTTGCCAGAGCCTTGATATCAGCTTGAAACTGGTTGTTTGTGCCTTCGGTCACCCGGCGGATTGCTTCATTGAGCGGAAGGTTGGGATATTCAGTAGCAGCACGCGCGTTGATCTTGTCGTCAACATCGGTGATGTTACGCGCATAAGTGACTTTTTCCGTGCCATAGAAATGGCGCAGCAGGCGGAAAAGAACGTCAAAGACGATAACCGGACGTGCGTTGCCGATATGGGCGAAGTCATAAACGGTCGGTCCGCAGACATACATGCGCACATTATTTGCATCGATGGGGGTGAAATCCTCCTTCGTGCGAGTGGCAGTATTGTATAGGCGTAGTTGCGGCGCATCAGCCATTTTATTTCCCCAAAGGACCTGAAAATACGGGCACGAAAGACCGCAGCCGTCTGGCCGGGGCGTTATCATCCTGTTTCATGGTAGGGGAGACGAAAACGGCCGGGCCAGCAAGCTGCTAGCCAATAATAATCGAACCAGTACAAATGATCGTGGTCGGCGTTTTCATGACGCTACTTATCTCTCTCGACCTCAATCACGTCAAGAGCTTTTGAAAAAGTTCAATAGAAATAAAGTATTTCCCTCAGACTGCTGAAGCTGGAGTGCCTGACAGGCTTATATGAAGCCGGCCTCGTCAAAATCGCTGTTGCATTTCGGCAACCCCACTCCCCCTTCATCCTTATCCCGTTGATGTTAACCGGAATTCCTCAAAACCGGCTCTAAACAGCCTTCATTCCGTCCCAATCAATCACAAAATGGTGAGTGTAATTTGGAAGAGGATGGACCAATGCCTAAAAATGAACTGCAACCACGACAAGACAAGCTCATTGACCAGTACCGCGAAATCGGACCGGCTGTGCTGGTTGCAGCGTTGATGAGCAAGACCAATCGCGAAAGCAAAGGTCGCAACGACAATACGCGCCGCTCAATTCTGGCAGTCAAAAAGACAGGCTGATCCGCTTCATCGCGTCGTCAGCGTCCGGCTCGTCAGAACATGGAAAGCTGACCGTCGGGCTCATCACCCGGCCCAGGCTTTTTCTTTCTTTTGGCCTGATCCAGTGATGGCGCCACAAGATTTTCCTCTACTCTCGCCTGAACGTCAGGAGAGGTATTGGCAACTTTGTTGACCTTGTCCGACACCGGAATGGCTTCAAAAAAGTCATCCTGAACTGGCCGCATGATGTCGGCCACCTCTCGCGGAAGCAGGGTCTTGCAGTTAAGCCAGCGGGCATAATCCTCTGGCTTCACCACCACAGGCATACGCTCGTGGATGGGACGGAGAAATCCGTTTGCACTTGTGGTCAGAATACCCGCTGTATCGATTTGCGAGCCGTCAGCGCTGCTCCATGTTTCAACGAGCGCACCAAAAGCCACGATACCGCCGTTGCGTGGCCTGATCCAATAAGCCTGCGCTTTGTTCTTTCCCTCGCGCCGCCATTCGTAAAAGCCGGAAGCGGGAATCAGCGCACGCCGATGATTGAGTGCCGCACGGAAAGAATTTTTCTCGGCTGCCGTTTCAGAACGAATATTGAAGACAAGATTCCAGTCGTTGGGATCCTTGACCCATGACGGCACAAACCCCCAGCGCACCAACATCCCGATACGGTCGGGCCTGTTGCTTCCCGGAGGCGGCGTTTCGCCTGCCAGAATAGAGAGTATCGGCTGCGTTGGTGCAATATTGTAGCGCGGAGGAAAATCCTCCTCGATCATTGCACCGAGCAGGGCTTCAACTTCTTCGCGGCTGGCAGTCAGAGAAAAACGTCCACACATAACGGCCATGTTCAGATTTTTGAGTTAATCGTCAAGCGGGCTTTGCTGTTGCCAAAAGCGGTTTGCCGCATCATAGCTTGTGCATGGTTACAGTTCCCGTCATCCCTGCCCCCGTTCAGATACACGGTGTTTCTCTCATATGTCGCCGTGATGGCCGCTTTTTGCTGGTCGAACGCGGCAAGGAACCATGGAAAGGCTGGCTGGCTTTTCCGGGTGGAAGTATCGAAGCTGGGGAAACGCCGGAAGAAGCTGCCATTCGAGAACTGAAAGAAGAAACTGCGCTGGATGCGGACTCTCTCCGACATGTTATCACAGTTGATCTGGCACTCGAAGGCAAGGCCTATTCAAAGAGCTACTTCCTGTCAGTTTATCGTGCGTTTGACGTTTCAGGTGAGGAACAGGCTGGTGACGATGCAGCCGCAATACACTGGCTGAGCATCGAAGAAATGGCCCATGCAAATGTGACGGATAGTACGCTGGATGTGGCGCGCTCCATCGCTGAAATCGAGGATGCTTCAGGCGCGCATTCCGTATCGCCTTGAAGTGGCCCCGTTTCTCATTCAGGAATTTCTTTCTTCAGAGGGGCGTATATTGCAGGAAAAACGGCTTTCCATATTGGTCATAGCATTCTGGCTGGGCATCCTGTCCCCGGCCCTTTCTGCCCAGGATGCTCCTTATGAAGGCAAAATGCTCAGAATTGAGGATGCTTCAGGCGCGCATTCCGTATCGCCTTGAAGTGGCCCCGTTTCTCATTCAGGAATTTCTTTCTTCAGAGGGGCGTATATTGCAGGAAAAACGGCTTTCCATATTGGTCATAGCATTCTGGCTGGGCATTCTGTACCCGGCCCTTTCTGCCCAGGATGCTCCTTATGAGGGCAAAATGCTCAGAATTGCGGAAGTGCTTGGCTCGCTTCACTATCTGCGCAACCTTTGCGGAGAAACCAGCAACGAATGGCGTGAGCGCATGGATGCCATTATTGCCGCCGAAAAACCTGATGAAGCCGAGCGAGTACGTCTTGTTTCAAGCTTCAACCATGGATACCGCGTTTTCAGCGACAATTATGTTCGTTGCACGCCCTCGGCTCTTGCGGCGATTGATCGCTACATGAAGGAAGGAGAAAGCTTGTCGAACGAGCTTATCTCGCGCTATGGGAATTAACCAATTATTCAGTCTTGTGCGGAAGGGCAGAAATTGCCTCATTCAAATCCGCTTTAATCTGTTAACACTGTCTTAAACGTGACAGTCAGGCTGCAGGTGATCGTGCTCCCAATGGTGAGAAATCAGCTGATACAGCAAGAAGGGCGCAAGCCGGGATGAAGTCTATGGAATATATGCCAGCAGATCTGGACGAGATGATCGCCCGCGAAAAGAAGCTTGTTGCGATTGAATACCAGAATGAAGCCTGGGCAGACGGCATTTCCGAAGGAATTGAGCCGGAAATTCTGGCGGAAGCTGCTTTCACTACAGCCCTGACAGAACTTATGCGTTCAACGGGCGAAGACAGCGCGCTCGAACTTATCGAGAAGATGCGCGAGCAGATTATTGCAGGCACCTTCCTGCAGGATCGTGTTCTTCAGTAGGCAGAGTTATCTGTCGCAAATGCCCGCATACGACTAGGCGGCGTATCGTATATCCGCTCCCACACTCTGCGGAACTGTCTTGCTGACGCGAACCCTGCTCGCTCGGCAATATTCTCCATATCGAGAGCCGAATTCAGCAGCATCTCGCGAGCAAGGCTTATTTTCAGCCGATTGGCATAATCGATCACGCTCATGCCTGCATGTTCATTGAACAGGCGTGAAAGATTGCGCGGGCTTGCCCCGCTGGCTTCAGCGAGTTTCTCGACAGACCAGTTTTCAGCCGGATTTGCAGCCACAGCATCCTGCGCACGATGCACCACAGGATGCATGTGATTGCGGCCTTCAAGCCATGGCGAAAGCTGCGGATCGCCACCGCTGCGACGCAGATAAACAACAAGATAACGCGCCACTGATAGAGCCAGTGCATGCCCTGCCATCTCGGCCAGAATATGCAGCATTAGATCAATACCGGCAGTAATGCCCGCACTGGTCAGCCTGTCGCGATCCTCCACAAACAAACGGTTTTGCAGAACATGCGCGGTCGGTGCGAGTCGATGCAGCTCATCAATCGCCATATGATGCGTGGTGCAGTCATACCCCTCAAGCAAACCCGCGCGTGCTGCTAGAAGTGCACCAGAGCAGATTGAAACCAATTTGATACCCGGACGGATTGTACGACGCATCCAGCTCACGATTTGCGTTTCAAGCGCTGCATCTTCGTCGCGATTAACGACAGCAATCCCAAGCGGAATGTCAGCTGAGCCGGATATCACCACAAGCGCATCATCTGGCAGGTGATCGGGTAGAGGCTCAATATTGGCAAGCGTGAGACCGATGGAGCTGAGCGTCGTTTCGGAAGGCCCGATAAACGTCACTTCAAACTGCACCCTATTTTGCTCCAGATTAGCCTTGCGCAAAACCTCCATCGGCCCCGCCACGTCAAGCAAAAGCGTGCGCGGCGGGACGACGACAAAGACCCGGACAGTTTTATGGCTGTCGGCGGTTTGGTTCATGCAGCTTTCCGTTCTGCGCTGCCTGCAAGAGCCTGTTCCACCGTTGCTATCCTTGCAAAGCGATCCGCAAGTACCAGCTCGGTACGCGCGCGAATTTCCGCAGCACTCCACACGTGACCACTTATGTCAGTCATGGGGAAAGTCAGCGTGGCTTCGCCGACATAATCGACATCAAAGCCAAGGTCAGATGCATGACGCGTGGTGGTCTCGCAGCACTGCTCGGTGCGGATACCTGAAACGATAACCCGTTTGATGTTGTTAGAAATCAGCCAGACATCGAGACCCGAGCCCACCAATGCGCTATGGCGACGCTTACGGAAAACGGCATCCGGTTCGATCCTGATCGGTGCAAGCGCCTTCACAAGACCTGATGCCTCCGAAAACGGTCCCTCATTCTCAACATGAAAGATTTGCACGACCGGAATCCCTTTGCGCTTGGCACCGTCAATCAAAGCCTGCTGCCGCTCAATGTAAGCGGCAACCTCTTCTTCTCGATAGTAAGGTCGATGCCGAAAAGATTCCTGAACATCGATAACCAGCAAGGCTGTGTCGTTGGCGGACATTTTGTGCTCCTTGTAAATTTATACAAGAACACAATAATCCCGACAATCCAGGCCGAAAGATTAACTTCGGACAAAGATGGGACAGATCACGCCAATCGTTGAGCCATTAGTGGCGAGGCAAAGCTTCCAAAAACTCGACTGGCTCGCCCTTGTTGGGATTAACGATTTCCGCTTCCCACATGACTTTGATACCGCGCACGAAAGTACCAACCGGCCAGCCAGTAACAGTCTTGCCATGATAAGGCGTCCAGCCAGCCTTTGAGCCAGCCTGTTCATGCGTGATCGTTTCGCGGCGTTTCATATCGACGATGGTGAGATCGGCATCATAGCCAACAGCAATGCGACCTTTGCGAGCCATACCGAAAATGCGGTTGGGGCCGTGGCTCGACAGATCGACAAAGCGCTCCAGCGAAAGCTTACCCGCATTGACGTGATCGAGCATGATTGGCACCAGCGTCTGAACGCCGGTCATTCCAGACGGCGAAGCCGGGTAAGACTTCTGCTTTTCTTCCAGCGTATGTGGTGCATGGTCGGAGCCGAGTACATCGATAATGCCCTGATCAACGCCCTTCCAAACACCATCGCGATGGCGCTTTTCACGCACCGGCGGGTTCATCTGGATAAGATTGCCAAGCGTCGCATATTCATCCGCCGACAACGTAAGGTGATGCGGAGTGGCTTCACAGGTTGCCACATCCTTGTGGCCTTGAAGGAAATCTATTTCTTCGGCTGTAGAGATATGCAGGACGTGAATACGTGCACCGGTTTCGCGGGCGATACCGACAAGGCGTTCGGTGCATTGCAGCGCAGTGGTAACATCGCGCCAGACGGGATGGCTCGATGGATCGCCTTCAACACGGAGATTTTCGCGCTCCTTAAGGCGGAATTCGTCTTCCGAATGGAAGGCGGCGCGGCGACGCGCATTTTTCAGGATCGAACGGACGCCTTCATCGTCCTCAACCAGCAGATTGCCTGTCGAAGATCCCATGAACACCTTGATGCCTGCCGCACCTGGCAGGCGCTCAAGCTCGGCAACGTCTTTTGCATTGTCCCGCGTTCCGCCGACCCAGAAGGCAAAATCGCAATGCATACGATGACGGCCACGGCGAATCTTGTCCTCAAGCGTTTCAGCGGAAGTCGTCAGTGGTTTGGTGTTCGGCATTTCGAAAACCGATGTCACACCACCCAGAACCGCAGCAAGCGAACCTGTTTCCAGATCTTCCTTGTGCTCCAGCCCCGGCTCACGAAAATGCACCTGACTGTCAACAACGCCGGGCAAAATATGCAGACCGGTACAATCGATGACTTCACCGGCAGAACCTGCTGCAAGCGAGCCAATCGCCTCGATGCGCCCGTTACGAATACCAATGTCCCGCTGACCTATACCGTCGTGATTGACGATGGTTGCACCTTTCAGGATTGTGTCGAACGTTTGGGCCATTGTTGTCTCCTGCTGGCTGAATGGGACTTGCGAGCCTTTTCAATGCGGCTTACGTAACGATGGTTATAAAGGCAAGGAAGAAGCGATGGCGACGGTAGCGGAAACGATCAATCTTTCCAACAGAGCACTGGTTCACATTACAGGCGAAGACGCGGAAAAATTCGTGCAGGCCGTGATCACAACCAATCTCGACAAGCTTGGCGCCGATGAGCTGAAACCCGGCGCGCTGTTGGCACCGCAGGGCAAGATCATGTTCGACTTCCTTGTGTCGCGCATTGAAGACGGGCTGCGATTCGACATGCCTGCTGGCATTGCAGCTGATTTTGCTAAGCGGATGACCCTCTATCGTCTGCGCGCCAAAGCCGAAATTAGCCAATTGCCAGAATCACTTGTGAGTGTTTGCTGGCAGAACGATTCCGCTTCCTCAGAAAGCGATTCAATTAAGCGCGATACCCGGTTCCCTGAAGAGCTGAATGTTATTCGCATTTACGGACAGGCCGGTAAAATCAGCGATGAAAGTGCATGGATAGCTCTTCGCGCTGAATATGGCATTGCCGAAGGTGAAGCCGATTTCGCCTATAATGATGTGTTTCCGCACGACATTAATTTCGATCAGACTGGCGGCGTGACTTTCCCGAAAGGCTGCTTCATCGGGCAGGAAGTCGTCTCGCGTATGCATCACCGGGGCACGCCGCGTCGACGCGTCCTCGTAGCAAAATCTGATGCACCCCTGCCAGCAATGGGTACGTCGGTTACGGTCGGTGGACGCGATATCGGAACCCTTGGCAGTTCGTCCGGCAAACTCGGTCTGGCGCTTGTGCGCATTGACCGGGTGAAGGATGCGCTTGATTCCGGCACACCGATTCTGGCTGGTGAGATCGAAATTACGCTCGCCCTTCCCCCGCATGTACGCTTCACATTTCCAACTGCCGATGCGGACAAAGCCTGATGGCAGCCGCTGACCGGTCATCGGGCAAAGATCGCGCCTGGCAGCGCATGTTGTCAGGCCGCAGACTGGATCTTCTTGATCCGTCGCCCCTTGATGTAGAGATTGAAGACATCGCGCATGGTCTTGCGCGTGTCGCCCGCTGGAATGGGCAGACCGTCGGCGAACACGCCTATTCGGTTGCCCAGCACTCGCTGCTGGTTGAACAGATTTTCAACCGGCTTGTGCCTGATGCGAGCATCGAATGGCAAATGTTGACGCTCCTGCACGATGCGCCTGAATATGTCATTGGCGACATGATTTCGCCCTTCAAAGCTGTGATGGGCGGGAATTACAAACTGATCGAAGCACGTCTTGAGAGTGCAGTTCACGTTCGGTTTTCGCTGCCAGCTTCCATTTCCGTGTCTCTAAAAAAACTGATCAAGCGTGCCGATCAGGTCGCAGCTTTTTTTGAGGCAACACGACTTGCCGGGTTCAGCGAAACAGAAGCGACCAAATATTTTGGCCGTCCGCGCAGTTTCGATCCGTCAGGGCTAGACCTGACGCCCCGTCCGACACAAAGCGTTCAAAATGATTTTCTGGCGCGCTTTGCAACATTGGAACAGGCGCGAAAAAAATAAGCCATGACGCATATTGTGGTCAGCCCGCTTTCGAGGCTTGAAGCTCAAATAGCGCTGCATCGCCCAAGTCATATCTTGTCATTGAGCAGCAGCGATCTTCCATCAATGCCGAGCGCTGCCACGCGGCTTAGCCTTACTTTCAACGATATCGTTGAGCCGCGCGAAGGGCTGGTCATGCCTGACGATAGTCATGTTCACCAGATACTGGCCTTCGCACGGGATTGGGGTCGCTCCAGGCCAATGCTCATTCACTGCTATGCGGGCGTATCACGCTCTACCGCAAGCGCTTACATTATAGCTCTTGCGCTCAATCCGGCACTGGATGAAGTAGCTCTCGCGCAAAAGCTGCGACAGCTTTCACCATCAGCTACCCCGAATATTCGACTCATCGCGCTTGCGGATCAGATATTGGCAAGAAACGGTCGCATGATTGAAGCGATCAAGGCAATCCGGCGCGGAAAAGATACTTTTGAGGGCGAAGTCTTTAGCTTACCTGTTGCAGGTTGATGCTTCGCGATACCGCATTCAGAAAGCCCCCGCGTGCATCGGGAGGCGTTTGCGCGCGCGGTTCCCAAACATGCCGCAAAAAGAAGAAGCCCGTCATTCTGAATGCATCATTGAGGTCGTCATAGCAGGATGGACGCACTGATGTGCTGTTGACGAAAGCAGGCAACGGCAACATCTTATCGGCCCAAGGAGCACCGGCATCGCCGCAGACCGCACGTCCTGACTTGGGCGATACATAGATCAGGTTTTCACGGACACCTGTTGCTGCACATTCTTTGAGGTCCAGGCCAAAGCCGAGTTCTTCAAGCATCATCACTTCAAACCGAAGCAATAGTTCACCTGAGGCGAGCGGGTCGTCAAAATGCTCGATAATGAGGCGGAGCGTTTCGTATAAGCCACGATGGGAATCACGCTCTGGCAATAAGCGCAGATGGGCGGCAGCAAGCTGAATACCATAAAGCGCCACAGGCGTTTCAATGAGCCGCGCCGCCGCAAAGCCAAGCGGCTCAATGGTAAAGCTGCCCATATGCTCATCAAGCCTTGCCCACCATGATAGATCGACATGATTGCCCGGCTGAAGAAGAGGCTGCATGCGGCGGGAGCGCCCGCCGCGTACCATGCCCATATGACGCCCATGTTCACGGGTCATCACTTCGACAATGGCGCTTGTTTCGCCATGTCGTCGTGTGCCGAGAACTATGCCTTCATCGCGCCATTCCATGGAGCAGCCAGATATACCTTAAGTCGGGAAGTCCAGACCCATTTCACGATAACGCTCAGGATCGTTGCCCCAGTTTTCGCGAACTTTTACAAACAGAAAGAGATGCGCGTTCTGTTCAAGAATTTCGCTGATCTCTTTACGCGCAGCCTGACCGATAGCCTTGATCGTTTCGCCCTTATGGCCAAGTACGATCTTCTTCTGGCTTTCGCGCTCGACATAAATGACCTGCTCGATACGTACCGAGCCGTCCTTACGCTCTTCCCAGCGCTCGGTTTCTACCGTCGAGGAATAAGGCAGTTCTTCATGCAGGCGCAGATACAGCTTTTCACGGGTGATTTCCGCTGCAAGCTGGCGCATCGGCATGTCGGAAATCTGATCTTCCGGATAATACCAAGGGCCATTTGGAACGGTTTCCGCCAGGAACTTTGCGAGATCCTTACAGCCCGAACCGTTCAGCGCAGAGATCATGAAAGTCTGATCGAAGGTTACAAGCTCATTGGCCTTCTTTGCCAGATCCAGCAGAACCGGGGGATCAACGCGATCAACTTTGTTGAGCACCAGCACCTTCTTCTGGCGCACGTTTTTCATGCTTTCCAGAAGCGCTTCTGCATTCTCGTTGAGACCACCCTGTGCATCCAGCAGAACGAGGATGATGTCGGCATCTTTCGCGCCGCCCCATGCGGTCGTGACCATCGCACGGTCCAGCCTGCGCTTTGGACGGAAAATACCGGGTGTATCGACAAGTACGATCTGCGCATTGTTCTCGATGAAGATACCACGAACCAGCGCGCGCGTGGTCTGTACCTTATGCGTGACGATTGAAACCTTGGTTCCCACCAACTGGTTAACCAGCGTGGACTTTCCGGCGTTTGGCGCCCCAATCAGCGCTACAAAGCCAGAACGTGTCTGCCCGGTTTCAATTTCGCCGGAAGTCGGCGTCGTCGGATTATTCATTGCTTATCCTTTTAGGAGCAACCCATTTCACAAGAAGTGGGAAGCACTCCAATTTTGTTTTGCGCAATTCCCGACGCGGTCCCGTCCCCACTTTCGCTGGAATTGCTCGATTTCAAATTGATGGCAGAGATTGGCTCCTCGCCCAAAACCAATCTGCCCTATGCGACAAGCCCACCACTGTCGCTGTTGATCCGATTATAGCCGAATTTCGCTTAAAAGAATGCAGATTTCCGCATTAGCCGGAAGTGTCGCGTTTCCAGACAGATTCCCTATAAAGCATCGCTTCTGCAGCGCTTTGCTCAGCAATCCGCTTGGATCTACC
This sequence comes from Brucella sp., assembly GCF_032066345.1. Taxonomy (NCBI): domain Bacteria; kingdom Pseudomonadati; phylum Pseudomonadota; class Alphaproteobacteria; order Hyphomicrobiales; family Brucellaceae; genus Brucella; species Brucella sp. The sequence goes on along the minus strand of NZ_DAMBKZ010000012.1, from coordinate 88,084 downwards.
TTCACCCGTTTCGGGTGCAAATCCTTTCACTGTCACTTCAACGGTGAAAAGCGGGTCGTGGTCCGGCCCACTGCGGCTCAAAATGCTGTAAGATGGATGTACATTGCCTTGCTGATGCGCCCATTCCTGCAACTCAGTCTTGGCATCACGGCGAGCTGCTCCGGTCTCAAGCGAACGCTCCTGCCAGTAGCGCTTTATGAAGCCGCGCGCAGCCTCCAGCCCTCCATCAAGATACATCGTGGCGATCAGTGCTTCGACAACATCCGCTCGCACATTCAACAAGCGCTTATCATTGAGCGATTTAATGTCGGAACCTGTGTGGATGAGATCGGCAAGCCCGATTTCGTCCGCAATCGCGGCACAGGTTTCCGCATTGACCAGCGCATTGAGGCGCACCGACAATTCGCCTTCTGGAGCCTCTGGAAATGCTTCAAAAAGCATTTGGGCAACCACGAGACCAAGCACGCGGTCGCCAAGAAACTCAAGGCGTTCATAATTAGCACGGGATGGTGCCTGGACACTTGAATGGGTGAGCGCACGTTCAAGCCGTTTCAGATTTTGAAAACGGTATCCTGTGCGCGCCTCCAGAATTTCTGCTGCTTTATTCGCGGAGACCATTTTAGTTTCCGGTTACAGCTGTATGCGGCTCGCCACTTACCCATGAAATAAGTCGGCTGAAACGAACATCAGACGGCCATTTCCAGATTTCAAGCGGGCTTGACTTATCGGCGATTGAAAAAAAGATGATGTTTGCACGACCGACAAGGTTTTCAAAAGGCACATAGCCGACGCCAAAGCGGCTATCGAGCGAGTTATCGCGGTTGTCACCCATCATGAAATAATGGCCAGCTGGCACCTCAAATACGCGCGTATCGTCGCCAATGGAATTTGGCGCCAGATCAAGCGTGTCGTAGGTCACACCGTTTGGCAGCGTTTCGCGATAGACTTCAACCGGGCGATTGACCTCCGTCACGTCGGGATTATCGATGGTGCCAACGCGTTCGCGCTTTACCGCAACATCGTTGATGTAAAGCACACCACCTCGCATCTGCACACGATCACCTGGCAGACCGATCACACGTTTGATGTAATCGACATTCGTATCACTTGGCAGCTTGAAGACGACAACGTCACCACGTTTTGGCTCAGCGGCCCAGATACGACCTGAGAAAAGGTCGAGACCAAAAGGCAGCGAATAGCGCGAATAACCGTAGGCATATTTCGACACAAACAGATAATCACCTTCCAGCAAAGTGGGGCGCATGGAGCCGGATGGAATACTGAATGGTTGGAAAAGCAGGCTACGGATAACCAGCGCCAGCAACAGTGCTTGCACGATAACGCTGATGGTTTCGCCAAAGCCACCCGATTTTTTAGTCTCACTTTTGCTGGACACGCTCATTGTATCTCCGCTTGCCGATGTGCGATCTAATAACGGCTTAGATTGCCCGAGGCAATCCAATCACCGGTTTCTCGCACGATTATGAGCAGGAGTTTACCTGTCACAATCGCAATTGTTTTGTTCATATCCTTGTCGGGAAACCAGTTTTCACCATTTCCGCAACATCAATTATTCCGCTAAAGGAAGAGCTTCGATAATGACGAAGGCCTGAGCGAGAGGAAAATCATCTGTAATTGTCAGATGTATGGCAGCACGCGTGCCTTGTGGAAGCATACGTTTCAATTGTTCTGCTGCTCCGCCCGTAAGCTTCATCGTTGGCTTGCCCGAAGGCGTATTGACGACACCCATGTCCCGCCAGAACACACCATTCGAAAGCCCGGTACCAAGAGCCTTTGAACAGGCTTCCTTTGCAGCGAAACGCTTTGCATAAGAGGCTGCACGCTGTTTACGACCGTCGGATTTTGCCTGTTCAATCTCAGTAAATACTCGTTGGGTGAAGCGATCGCCGTGCTTTTCAAGTGTTTTCTCTATACGGCGTATATCAATAAGATCGCTGCCAATGCCAATGATCATATGTTTTTCGGCTCCCGCGACCGATAGAGACTGTGCTTCTCAGCAAGGCGTTCGAGCCGACGCCGACGAAAGGCAGTTACCGCAAAGCGTGTGACGAAATAGGCGACTACCGCAAAAGCCGCACCGAGAATCGTCGATCCGAACAACATAGGCTTAAGCAGAGGCGTCCAGACTTCACCGAATTTCATCGTCTGAAGCGCATGTCCCAGGTGTAAAGGCGGCGCGTTTTCCAGGTCTCCGCTTATGACAAAGCGGCCCAGCTCATAGGTGCTTCCCCAGATGAACGGTAGCGTCAACGGATTGGCAAGCGTAGTGCCAAGAGCTGCAGCGGCAATATTACCAGCCAGAAAATAGGCCAGAACGATTGCGATAATCAGGTGAAATCCGAAAAACGGTGTGAAAGCTGAAAAAACGCCAACGGCCAAGCCTGCAGCCACCGCATGTGGAGAGGCGGTGATGCGCAGCACTCGCTTGCCGCCATATTTGAATGAGCGAGCAAAGGAACGGCGCGGCCAGACGAGCAGCCTCAGGCGCTCTTTTCGGCTCGGCGGATTTCGACGTTGGAACAACATGGGCTTCTAATACTGCTCTCTGCTCACCGAGACAATTGTTATTATTGAGCTACCAATCCGGATAACAGCTTCTCGTGACCCTCGATGTTGGCTGTTTGCATACGAGGTAAATAGAACTTCGGAGATACACCCAGCATACGGCGAAACATTGTCGTGAAGGCGGAAACGCTATCGTAGCCCAAATCAAGCGCCACGCTTGTAACCGCTTCGCCTTCGGTAAGGCGTGGGACAGCGGCAAAAAGGCAAGCCTGCTGCCGCCAGACAGATAGGCTAACACCAGTTTCTCGCTGAAAATGACGGGTAAATGAGCGTCTACTCATCGCCATACGGTCAGCCCATTCGTCAATCGTTGCGCGGGCCGAGGGCTTCGTCACGAACTCCCGACACAGCTTTTGTAAGCGTATGTCTGCCGGAAATGGCAATCCCAGCGGCCTTTGCGGCAAGGTGTGTAGGTCTTTCAGAATGAGATCGATTACCAAAGAATCGCGGCTTCCCGGTTCGGGAATGCTATCGACAGAGGTTGCATCGATAATCAGACAGCGCATCAGGTCGGTCAGCCCCACCACATGCAGATAGTCTGGCACACCGGAAATTGCATCAAGAGCGATATAGATTGAGCGCATGAACACATCGCCAACGATTTCGACGGAATGTTTGACACCAGCAGGAATCCACATCGCGTGATCACCGGGGATCATCCAGCGTCCTGCATCGGTTGTAACCAGCACCACCCCCTGTGACGCGCATAAAAGCTGCGCACGGCTATGACTATGTCGAGGAACAAAATAGCCATCAGGATATTTTGTTGGAAGTGCAATGACTGGTCCGCCCATGTTTTCCAACATGGCGATCCGTTGTTCGTGGAACTTTTGCAGGTCCTCACTGCCCGGTAATAAAAGCCCCGGTGGCGATTTTGGCTTCATTGGCTTTGGCCCACTCTCGAAGGTAATGGACCAAATCACGAAAGCAGGCGCGAAACAATATGATTATGAAATGGTCAGGTTAGAAATATTCGTAAACGTACGAATTGGGTTTCCGAACCGACCTCACCACTTTGCGGGAAAATCCCGTTCCAAATTACCTTCGGAGTAGGACTATGAGCATGAGTGCTGCCGAGCAGCCAACAAGCAGTAGCGCGAACAATACGGTTCTCGCCATTATTCTGGCCACGAGTATGGGCCACTTCCTGAACGACATGATGCAGTCGCTCCTTCCGGCCATCTATCCGATGCTCAAGGACAACTACAGCCTGTCTTTCTGGCAGATCGGCTTGCTAACCTTCACCTTTCAGGTAACGGCTTCGATCCTACAACCAATCGTCGGCATCTATACCGACCGTCGTCCGATGCCTTACTCCCTACCCTTCGGCATGGGTTGCACGCTGATCGGCCTGATCCTGCTTGCAACGGCTCATCATTATTCGGTCCTGCTTTTGGGTGCGGCCTTCATCGGCTTCGGTTCTTCGGTATTCCATCCAGAAGCTGCGCGCGTTGCACGTCTTGCATCGGGTGGCCGCCACGGCTTTGCACAGTCGCTGTTTCAGGTAGGCGGTAATTTCGGCTCATCGATTGGACCGCTGCTTGCAGCTTTCATCGTGCTGCCGTTTGGTCAAGCCAGCGTGTCGTGGTTCTCTATCGCAGCCCTGATCGGCATGGCTCTGCTGTGGTATGTTGGCAATTGGTACAACCAGCATAATCTTGCTAATAAGAGCAAGCCAAAGCCCGACAAAACCCTGCCGCTACCACGTAAGAAGGTTATTGCGTCGATCTCCGTGCTCGCCATGCTGATCTTCACCAAATACGTCTATATGGCCAGCCTTACGAGCTACTACACCTTCTATACGATCAGTCATTTCGGCGTGACCGTACAGGCATCGCAGTTGCTGCTGTTCGTGTTCCTCGGTGCAGTTGCAGCAGGTACGATCGTCGGAGGTCCTATCGGCGACAAGATCGGCACGCGCACTGTGATCTGGGTATCGATCCTCGGTATCGTTCCTTTCACACTCGCCTTGCCTTATGCAAACCTTGAAGTAACAGCTGTTCTCACCGTGATCATCGGTTTCGTGCTGGCATCTGCCTTCCCTGCCATCATCGTGTTCGCACAAGAGCTGCTTCCGGGACGTGTGGGCATGGTTTCAGGCCTGTTCTTCGGCCTCGCATTCGGCATTGCGGGCATTGCAGCAGCAGCGCTCGGCATCGTCGCCGACCGCACAAGCATCGAGTTCGTCTATCAGATCTGCTCGTATCTTCCGCTTCTCGGCCTGCTGACGATCTTCCTGCCTAAGATGGAAAAGGCACGATAAGCCCAACCAGCTTTTGGTTTGAAAATAGTGGGGCACCGTTCATCCCCCAACGAACGGTGCCCCTAATGCCACTGACCTTTTGACGGCCCGGTGCAGCGGCAGCTCTAAAATAGAGTGAAAACCACCCTACTTCTTTGCTCTGGCGCACATTGCGAATGATATTTCAGCAATGCGCAAATTGTAGCTCCGGCTACACGGCGAAACTGAAGCCGTGCATACTTTCCCTGCGAAACTCGTCGAATGTTGCCGCCACCAAGCGGATGAGTGGCTTGCCGTCTTCGGTCGCAGTAATTATCCCGTTATCCACCTCGACCAGCCCATCAGCGACCAGCGGACGAAGCAGCGCCATCTCATCGGAAAATTCCATATCCGGCGCGGCATGGTTCAGATCGACACGGAAGTTGCACATGAGGGCGGTAATGATCCCTGCCCGCACGCGATCCGTATCGCGCATTGTATAACCACGCACGGTTGCAAGATCGCCCGCTACTGCCCGCTTGCTGTATTGTCCAACATCGGAAATATTCTGCGCGTATCCACCCGGATATTGTGAAATCGATGACGGCCCAAAGCCGATCAGTGTATGGCAGCGATCCGTCGTGTAGCCCTGGAAGTTACGATGCAGTGCACCTTCACGCGCAGCAATAGCGAGTGCGTCGTCAGGTAGAGCGAAATGATCAATGCCAACAGACTGATAGCCGAAGCCGATGAAACTATCGGCAACTGTGCTTGCCTGCGCAAAACGCTCGTCGGCATCCGGAAGGCTGTCCTCGTCGATCAACCGCTGATTGGCACGACGCTGCGGCAGGTGTGCATAACCGAAGCAGGCAACGCGATCAGGCTTGAGCTCAGCGACCCGCTTGCAGGTCTCACGCAGCGTCTCAATCGTTTGCAGCGGCAGACCATAGATAAGGTCAAAGTTTAGCTTATCTATGCCGACTTCTCGCAGCAGAGTTGCCGCACGAATAACCGTTTCAATCGGCTGAACGCGACCAATTGCTTTCTGCACATCAGCATCCACATCCTGAACACCAAGGCTCGCACGGTTTACCCCCATCAACGACAAGGTCTTTGCCAGAATTGGATTGACCGTGCGTGGATCAAGCTCAATGGCGTGTTCCATGTCCGGATGAAAATCAAACGACAGGCGAAGAGCCGCCATGATACGCTTGAACTGCGTGGCATGCAGAATAGAAGGGGTGCCCCCGCCCCAATGCAGATGTACGACTCGCGGACGAGCCGTCAGACTTGCGCTTACAGTTTCAATCTCGCTCAACAGAGCTACGACGAAATTTTCGATGACATCTTCGCGGATCGCCATCTTGGAATGACAACCGCAATAGTGGCAGATCTCTTTGCAGTACGGCACATGGATATAAAGCGAGACGCTTTCTTCCGGACCGATCTGACGCAGCCAGCGCTTTGTGCTGTCAGGTGTGATAGGCGTGAAATCCACAGCAGTTGGGAACGATGTATAGCGGGGAACGGCAAGCGCCGCATATCGTCTTATCGCGGCTTCATGCATGATGGTTCCACTCCCCGCTCCTGACGATCCGGTGAGAGTCTCTCACCTTTACGCGCACTGGACGAAGACGGGCATTCTGCCGGGCAAGTCGGCATGAGGCGGCAAGGAAGCCCACACACATGACAGCCGATATTGTAATTGCCAGCCACAACGACACCTGTTCACCTCGTTATGATCGAGCAGCACTGCAATGTGCTGCATCATCCTCTACGGTCAGGTGTAATGGTGGCTGGGGCAAAGTTCATTGATTTGAATCAACGAATTCAAAACAAAAATATTGGGATTGCTGTAAATGAAATTATGCGGCGTCAGGGTCCATTCCGGCAACCGCAGCAAGCGAGCGGCGAGACAATATCTCGACCGTGTTGGCGTCCAGTAACTGGATAAGCCCCTGGGTCTTGAGCTTTGTGAAGCTCCGGCTAACGGTTTCAATCGTCAGGCCAAGATAGTCCGCGATGTCAGTGCGGTTCATCGACAGATGAACGAGATTAGGCTTTCCGCCACGCTTTTCCGTGCGTGCGCCTAAAACCAAAAGGAAGCTTGCTAGCTTTTCCACCGGTGCAAGACGGCCCAACACGAGCTGATTATCACGCGCGGTGCGCAATGCTTCGCGAGTCATTTGATGGAGGCGTTCTTTCAGCCTTGGAAACCGCTCCATCAGACTGTCCATTTCCTTGGTGGAAAAGGCACAAAGCACAGACGGAACAACTGCTTCTGCCGATTGCGAGTAGACGTCATCATCGGCCAAGCCGAGATAGTCACCCGGAACAAGAAAGCCCGCAATCTGGCGGCGACCGTCCGGCAGCGATGTATAGATGCGCAACATACCCGATGTTAGGCTGAAAACGCGGCGCTTTGGATCGCCCTCTTCCACCAACATCTCGTTTGCATCGAGCTTCTTGGAGGTCATAATCGCTTCAAGCGCGCCAAGATCACCGTCATCAAGCGCAGAGCAAACCGCCATACGACGCACGTCGCAATCCACGCACACTCCACAGGGAGCACGATAAGGGGATTTTGAGTCGAATATAAGAGGCGCAACAGCCACGACAAATTCCTAGATAGGGGGATGGGCATGGGCGTGCCCTTCCCCCTAAATTAAGGGTACTAGATGAATACCGCAAAGCGCAATTTCGCCGCAGGGTGGAAACAGCCTTGAGCAAAATCAATAATATAGTCGAAATCGCTTAAATATTACGGCTTCCTGGCTTAATCGCTGGGATTGCAGCGAGTTCCGGCGGCAGGTTATCTGGGGAATAGGCTGGTACTTCGTATTCCGCGAGGGCAATCAACTTCGTTCCGACATCAGCCTTACCCGCTGAACGATCAACGATGCATGCAGCAGCAACCACTTCGATGCCAATATCCTTCATGCACTCGATAGTTTCGCGAATCGAAAGACCTGTCGTGACGATGTCTTCCACAATCACAACGCGCGCACCTTTTGGCACATCGAAACGGCGCAGTCGGAAAACGCCATTTTCACGCTCAACCCAAACCGATGGGACACCAAGATGGCGTGAAGTTTCGTATGAAGGGATAAGACCACCGATTGCAGGGCCTACGACATAGTCAATCTTGCCGAGATCAGCGGCCTTGATCTTTTCTGCCAGCGCCTTGCAAAGCTTCTCGGTCTTATCCGCATGCATGAAAACGCGTGCTTTCTGCAAGAAGACCGGGCTACGCAGACCGGAAGTGAGAATAAAGTGGCCTTCAAGGATCGCTCCCGCTTCGCGGAAGACGGCAAGCACATCTTCGGTTTTCATATTTGTCCTACCCGTTCACACGCTTTGCGCCACTAACGCTTGCGCTTTCTTTTAGCTGAGAAATGATGCGGTTGAGGTGCTTTAGGTCCCACACTTCAACGTCAATTATCATTTCAGTAAAGTCCGGTGCAGTCCGCACCATTGAGAGATTGTGAATATTGGCGTCGTTGGCAGCAACGATCTGCGCAATCTCAGCCAGCGATCCCGGCGAGTTGATTGCAGATACGCTGATGCGCGCAGGGAAGCGTTCATGCATCCCTTCATCAATATCCCAGCGCACGTCGATCCAACGCTCCGGCTGGTCGTCATAGGCCGTCAATGCAGGCGACTGGATCGGGTAGATCGTGATACCGGCGCCTGGTTGCATGATACCAACAATACGATCACCCGGCACAGCACCTTCCGGCGCGAAACGCACTGGCAGATCGGAATTGGTGCCACGGATCGGCACAGCTTTGCGCTTCGGTTTTTCGCCGGTCGCAGCGGGTTCTTCGGCACCTTCAGAACCTTCCGGCACTTTAAAGATCATGCCAGCTGCGTTCTGAATGTTAAACCAGCCCTTTTCGCCAGTTTTTGCCGGGCTGTTCTGCGAAGTAACGCGCGTATCCTGATAGTCTGGATAAACTGCCTTCACCACATCTGTCGACGGCAATTCACCGCGTCCCACAGCCGCCAGAACATCTTCAACCTCTTTGCGTGCAAGACGCGGCAAACCAGGCTTGAGGATATCCTTGCTGAATGCTTTTCCGGCACGCTCAAAAGCCCGCTCGAGAATGCGCATGCCAAGGCCGGAATATTGCTTGCGAACAGCAGAACGTGTTGCACGGCGGATCGCAGCACGCGCCTTACCTGTTGCAACGAGCGACTCCCATGCTGCTGGGGGCACCTGCGCCTTGGAGCGGATGATATCCACTTCGTCGCCATTCTTAAGCTCCGTCATCAGCGGCATGATACGACCGTTGACCTTGGCGCCTACGCAGCTATCGCCAATATCGGTATGGACCGCATAGGCAAAATCGATTGGTGTCGCCCCACGCGGCAGCGCAATCAGGCGACCCTTCGGCGTGAAGCAGAAAACCTGATCCTGAAACAGCTCAAGCTTTGTATGTTCCAGAAACTCTTCCGGGTTATCGCCTTCGGACAACTGTTCAATTGTCTGACGCAACCAAGCATAAGCGTTGGTTTCAGTCGAAATCTGATGCGGATTGTTGGCGCTACCACGATCCTTGTAGATCGAATGGGCGGCCACACCGAATTCTGCAATCTCGTCCATGACGCGGGTACGGATCTGCAGTTCGATACGCTGACGCGACGGGCCGATGATCGTTGTATGAATCGAGCGATAATCGTTTTGCTTGGGCGTCGAAATATAATCTTTAAACCGACCTGGGACCATCGACCAGGTCGTGTGAATCAAACCGAGCGCGCGATAGCAGTCCTGCGTGGACTCGACCATAACGCGGAAGCCGAAAATGTCGGATAGCTGCTCGAAAGAAAGGCCTTTGGTTTCCATCTTGCGGAAAACCGACCAAGGCTTCTTCTGGCGACTTTTGACACTCGCCTTGATGCCGTTTTTCTGGAAGATCTCGGAAAGATCTTCTTCGATTTTCTGCAAAAGGCCGCGGTTTTTTTCAAGAAGTTCAGCAAGGCGATCTGTAACCGCACGCCAGGCATCCGGATTGATATAGCGGAACGCCAGCTCTTCAAGTTCTTCACGCGTGTCCTGCATACCCATGCGGCCAGCAAGCGGCGCATAGATGTCCATGGTTTCTTCTGCAATGCGCAGACGCTTGTCTTCGCGCATCACCCCAAGCGTGCGCATATTGTGCAAACGGTCGGCGAGCTTCACCAGAAGAACACGTACGTCTTCCGAGATCGCCAGCAACAGCTTGCGAAGGTTTTCAGCTTGCACCGCTTTCTTGGAAACAAGATCAAGCTTTTTAAGCTTTGTCAGACCTTCGACGAGCTTGCCGATTTCAGGACCAAAAAGCTGATCAATTTCCTGTCGGGTCGCGGTCGTGTCTTCAATCGTATCATGCAGAAGAGCAATCGCGATGGTAGCTTCATCCAGATGCATGTCGGTGAGGATGGCTGCGACTTCGAGCGGATGTGAAAAGTAAGGATCGCCCGATGCGCGCTTCTGACTGCCGTGCTTCTGCATGGCATAAACATATGCCTTATTGAGAAGCGCCTCATTGACGTCAGGCTTGTATCGCTGAACACGCTCTACAAGCTCATATTGGCGCATCATCTACAGAAACTCCCCACAGTCACATACGAAACAACAACTATTCAGATCAGAGCGGTTCCCATTAAACAGAATCCTTTGAGCCGCTCTCTCTTAACTTTTCCGCGCTACCCTACGCAAAACCACTTCGCAGTTTTGTTAGAAAAGCTCCAGATATCGCTAAAAAATAGAATATTTTGCGAGCTTCTGAACCTGTTTTTTACAAACAGCCTTAATTTCTCGTCGAAACCCTACTCAAACTCGCGTGAATTACCGCGTGATGGGCTTCTTGGCCGTCGCGTTCAAGCAGATAAAAACATGCGCTGCAGCCTTGCCGGGCTACAGCGCATGTAAAATACGGTAGTCTGAAAGGCTATTAGAAGTCGTCGTTCTTTTCAGGAGCAACGAGGCCTTCAATACCAGCCAGCAGCTCTTCTTCCGACATACGATCGAAGGAAACAACATCGTCTTCTGCAGCTTCGGAAATGCCCTCGGCCAGTGCGTCGGATGCATCGGTGATCTGAGCTGGAGCAGCAGCTTCTGGCTCATCAACCTCGACATGCTTCTGCAGCGAATGGATGAGATCTTCCTTCAGGTCGTCTGGCGACAGCGTTTCGTCAGCAATCTCGCGCAGAGCAACGACAGGATTCTTGTCGTTATCACGGTCGATCGTGATCTGTGCGCCCTGGGAAATCTGGCGCGCACGGTGACCGGCCAAAAGAACCAGCTCAAAACGGTTCTCGACCTTATCTACGCAGTCCTCAACGGTGACGCGGGCCATAGGCGGTCCCTTTCATCTCTTAAAACTTATCGGAATTTTCCCAGCACATAACGCTTATGCGTCGAAATTACAAGCAAAAGCGCAAATGCGTAGCGATAACCTTCATACAACAACGATGAACTCGTTATTCTTTGTTAATCTGTATGACAAATGTGTCTCTTGATAAATCTGTATGACAAATACGCGTCTTGGTTCAAATCGGAACAATAGAAATCGTGCTATTATCGGTTGCAATGTGCAAAATTCACGTAATGGTAATTTAGTTTGCACAAATAACAATCATAGGTTGCTTGTTTTTCTATAATATGTCCTTAGAACGCAATAAACGCATTGGTAAAAATGAATACCACCCGCCGTTTAAGAAACAAATCTGAATAAGCGGTCGCAGGCCCACTCCCTTCCGACCGTAGAGTGGATATATTACACGATGTTCGATTCTCGTGAAAAGATTGCGCTTTTTATTGACGGCGCCAATTTATATGCAGCTTCAAAAACCCTCGGTTTCGATATCGATTACCGTAAACTTTTGAAAGCCTTCCAGAAACGGGGCTATTTGCTCCGCGCGTATTATTACACCGCTCTGGTTGAAGATCAGGAATACTCATCGATCCGTCCACTGATCGACTGGCTTGATTACAACGGCTATAAGGTCGTGACAAAGGCCGCTAAAGAATTTACAGATTCAACGGGCCGACGCAAAGTCAAAGGCAATATGGATATCGAACTGACGGTCGATGCCATGCAGCTCACCGATACCGTCGATCATTTTGTCATTTTCTCGGGCGATGGCGATTTCCGTTCTCTCGTCGAAGCATTGCAGCGCAAGGGCCGCAAGGTTTCCGTGGTTTCCACTCTGACCACGCAGCCAGCAATGATTTCCGACGAATTGCGTCGCCAGGCCGATCACTTCATCGACCTCGTCTCACTGAAAGCCGAAATCGGCCGTGATCCTTCCGAGCGCCCACAGCAGCAGCGCCGTCAGGATGACGATCTCGACGACGATTATTGATATCGACTGGCAACAGCTCCTAAATCTCGAGCTGCCAGATTGTTTACAAACGAAAAGAGCGCCTAAATGGCGCTCTTTGTTTTTAAAGCGATCCACTTAAGAATGAATCGTTGGAACCGCTGTAACTTTTTGTTTTTACACATTATCCGACGCAAAATCGCTTCGCACTTTTGCTAGAAATGCTATAAAGACCTTCGAGCTGGTCAGCCCCGATCACGCAGCAAACGCGATTTCTCGCGGTTCCAGTCGCGCTGCTTTTCAGTCTCGCGCTTGTCGTGATTCTTTTTACCGCGTGCCACTCCAATTTCTAGCTTTGCACGACCACGATCATTGAAGTAAAGCTTCAACGGAACGACGGTCATACCTTCGCGTGATACGGAGTTAAAAATCCGCGACATCTCGCGGCGGCTTATCAGCAGCTTACGCAAGCGGCGCGGTTCATGGTTGAAGCGATTACCCTGCGTATATTCAGGAATATACGAATTAATCAGCCAGAATTCACCATTCTCAAAGCTGGCATAGCTTTCAGCAATATTGGCCTGATTGGCGCGCAAGGACTTAACCTCGGTGCCAGTCAGAACCAGACCAGCTTCGAGCGTATCGGTAATCTCGAAATTGTAGCGCGCTTTACGGTTTTCAGCGACCATTTTGCGGGCGGGAGAGTTTTTCGGCTTATTCATAATGGCACCATATAATGCTCATTCCCGGAAATGAAAACGCTCTCGCACTGGCGAGAGCGTAAAAATCCATCAACCGGGCAAAAATACCAGCTTTAGTTGACAAGACCGGCGTGTTTCATAGCCTGATCGATCTTTTCTGCGGTTGCTGCTTCGATCGTAACCATTGGCGAACGCAGAACATTTTCAATGCGACCCAAACGAGAAAGCGCATATTTCGGGCCCGAGGGATTTGGCTCGATGAACAATGCCTTGTGCAGCGGCATCAGGCGATCCTGCAATTCCAGCGCCTTCGCATAATCACCAGCCAGACAAGCAGCCTGGAATTCCGCACAAAGACGAGGAGCAATGTTAGACGTCACCGAAATACAGCCTAAGCCGCCATGCGCATTGAAGCCCAGAGCAGTGGCATCTTCGCCCGAAAGCTGGATGAATTCTTTGCCGCAAGTTGCCCGCTGTTCCGAAACGCGTTCAATCTTGCCGGTTGCGTCCTTCACGCCCACAATATTTTTATGGTCGCGAACCAGAGCACCCATGGTTTCCGGTGTCATATCGATTATCGAGCGGCCCGGAATATTGTAGATCACGAGCGGAATAGAGATCGAACGGGCCACACGCGAGAAATGCTCATAGAGACCACGCTGGTTCGGCTTGTTATAATAAGGCGTCACGACGAGAACTGCATCAGCACCTGCCTTTTCGGCGTGCTGCGCAAGCTCGATGGCTTCAACAGTGTTGTTAGAACCGGCACCGGCGATGACAGGCACGCGGCCTGCAGCAACTTCGATGCAAACCTCGATGACACGCTTATGTTCGTCATGGGAAAGCGTAGGCGTTTCACCGGTCGTACCGACAGGAACGAGACCTTTGGTCCCCTCTTCAATCTGCCAGTTTACGAAGTCACGAAAGGCTTTCTCGTCGAACGCTCCTTCACTATCGAATGGCGTGACAAGTGCAGTAATCGAGCCTTTCAGCATCAGTGAACTCCTGAGAAATAGAGACGTAACCCGGCAATACCAAGCTGGCTTTCCTATATGCCAGAACAGTTGCGAGGCGATGCACCATAGTCTCGCAGTGCAAATCCGGCAAGCGGGGGTCCCGCCCAAATCAGCGCCCAAATGACAGTTTTACGAAAATTTCTCTGCTAATGTTTGCTCCAAACTCATCGAAGCATCATCGTAAGATATGCCTTTATGGGGTAAAACGGATAAGAGAAAAACATAACTCTTTATTAACCAATGCTTCACGCATCGAGATCATAGTCTTACAGCAGACAGCCACTCCGTGGATCAGGCTTATAAAAGCCCGATTTGAACAATATTTTGCCTGCAAACAGGCACTCTATTCTCGTTAGATCATGTGTAAGAAAAATATAGATATGCCATTAAAGCAAAGAGCGCTCTTTTCGGGCGGTTTGATTATTGCTGCCTCGCTTCTTGCAGGGCAAATGGGGGCTGCATATGCCCAATCATCTTTGCCAACGGAGGTTCCCACGCCGCTGGCACGCCCCTTTGCGTCAACCGCTACACATGAATCGCCAATCAATCTGGTTACCCCTAAGCCTCGTCCTGCTGCGGCACCAGACCCGGTTATTACCTCCTCCTTTAGTCGCGTAGAAAACCCTGCAGCAATTGGCGGAACGCTAAAAAGCGGTCTCGATGCGCTTTATTCCCGGGACATTACGGGGGCAATTGCCTACCGCAATGGAATGCCCAAGGGCTCGCTTGATCGCCAGATTCTGACATGGTCGATCGCGACATCCGGATTGGACGGCGTTCCTAGCGCTGAGATCGCAATGGCAGCATCAGAGTTGCCAGGCTGGCCAGGCATGTCGGCCTTACGCCGTAACTCAGAACGCGCACTTGCAAAAGAAAACGCTTCGGCTTCAACGGTCATTGCTACATTTGGTACAACACGTCCTCAGACAACTGAGGGCATGATTGTTCTTGCACGCGCCTATGTAGCTAGCGGAAACAGTACCAAGGCGCGCCAGTTGCTAGCGCCATGGTGGGCAACAGAGCGTCTTTCTGCAGATGATGAAGCGAAAATTCTGAAGGAATTTGGCAGCGTTCTGAGCCGAGACGACCATCAGCGTCGTCTTCTGCGCTCGCTTTATAATGATCGCATGCAGTCGGCCAAGCTTCTATCTGGCCCCGCACAGGCACAATCACTTTATAACGCTTACGCAGCGCTTGCGCAAAAATCGCCGAATACGGCAAAAGCCATTGCCGATGTTGATCGGTCTTGGCACTCAAACCCTGCCTATATGTTCCTGCAGATTCGTTTTCTGCGGCGTGCAGATCGCTTTAGCGAAGCAACAGACCTGATGCTGAAAGCGCCAAAAGATGCAGCATCGCTCGTTGATCCAGACGCGTGGTGGGTCGAGCGACGCATTCTATCGCGCGAACTTCTCGATATTAACAAGCCTCAGCTCGCCTATCGACTTGCAGCAGCACATGCTGCCGAATCGCCCACTATGGCAGCCGAAGCCGAGTTTCATGCGGGTTGGTATGCATTGCGTGCACTCAAGCAGCCAAAGCTTGCGGCCCCGCATTTTGCCAAGATTGCAGAGATTTCCTCCCGTCCAATTTCCGCCTCCCGTGCCTATTACTGGTTGGGTCGCGCATCAGAAGCTGGAGCTGGCGGCGATGCACAGGGCTATTATCGACGTTCTGCACATTTCGGCACCACGTTCTACGGTCAGCTTTCTGCCGCAAAGCTCAATGAGAAGGCGCCTGAGCTAGCGTATCCGAGACCAACAGATGCCGAGCGTGTGCGTTTCTCTGGTCGCCCTGCAGTGCAGGCGATCAAGCGTCTTGAGCAGATTGGTTATGGAAATCGCGCAACCTCACTTTATACGCAGCTCTCACAAGAGCTCGGGAGCGTTGGTGAACTCGCCCTTCTCGCTGTGATGGCAGAGAAAAACGAGAATCATTATCTAGCTCTGCGTGTTGGTAAAGCTGCTGCATTCCGTGGATTGGATGTCGGCGCGCTATCGCACCCGATTGGTGCCATTCCAGCACATGCGAATATCAGCGGCTCTGGCAAAGCGCTTGCCTATGCGATCGCGCGTCAGGAAAGCGAATTCAACATCAGTGCAGTTTCGAAAGCTGGTGCGCGCGGTCTGTTACAATTGATGCCAGAAACGGCGAGAAGCGTAGCGACACGCAATGGGATGGCTTTCTCTGCACCGAAGCTCACAACCGACGCCGCTTATAATGCGACACTGGGCGCGCATTTTCTAGGCGAACAGCTCGATCGGTTCAACGGATCCTATGTGCTGACTTTTGCCGGTTATAATGCTGGCCCTCGTCGTGCATCCGATTGGGTTGCAAAATATGGCGATCCGCGCGGTAAACCGATTGAAGAAGTTGTCGATTGGATCGAGCGAATTCCGTTTTCCGAAACGCGAAACTATGTGCAGCGTGTGATGGAAAACTATGAGGTTTATAAAGCTCGCCTCACCGGCAGCGCCGATATCCGAACTGAC
Source organism: Brucella sp. (assembly GCF_032066345.1). Lineage (NCBI taxonomy): Bacteria > Pseudomonadati > Pseudomonadota > Alphaproteobacteria > Hyphomicrobiales > Brucellaceae > Brucella > Brucella sp. Next base: position 71,760 of record NZ_DAMBKZ010000012.1, on the reverse strand, counting down.
CTGATTTATGGCCGACGTTGAGTCGGCCTAGTCGGAAAGTTTAGATTTCCAATCTCAAGCCTGTGTCTTCTTTGTACGCGGCGCAGCCTTGGGTTTTGGGGCAGCTTTCTTTGCCTTAGAGCCTCGCTTGGACGTGCCACTTGGGGATGTTTCAACAAGTTTCCCCGCTTGAGCGATCCAACCTTCACGCGAAACGCGTCCGGCGAAACCAATGCGGCGTTCGATCCAAGCTGCTTCATCAGTGCTCCACTGTGCGATTTGCGCATAATGAAACACCCCAAGCTGCTGAAGCATTCCTTCTACGGCTTTCCCAACTCCGTTAATTGCCGTCAGATTATCCGGCTTTCCACGTATTGGTGCATCCAGCAATTCTGGACGATCAGGGTCTTCGACGACCGCAACAGCTTCTTCAACTAAGGCTTGTTCGTCGGCAACAACGCTTTCTGCTTCAGGCGGAGTGACTTCTTCTTCTGAGGCGTTTGTTGCCTGTGCCTCAGCTTCAATAACAGGCTCAGTTTCCTGCCCGCCAACTACTTCAGCTTCTGACGGCGCAAGCGGCTCAGGCTTTTCGTCGATTGCCGGCGAAGAGAGAGCCGCCGCTATGATCGTATCTTCCTTATCATTAGCCGTACTTTTCTTGCCTTTAAAGAGACGTCCCAAAACGCAGCCAATCACAAAGGCAACGGCAATTAGAATCGCCAGTTGGATGATCAACATCGGCATATTTAGGTTCCCTCATACTCTACGCATCTGCGCGTGACCCCAGTCACTGCAGTCAATCAAAAATACCCCGCACAAATCGGCCATTCATGCCCTTGCCCTATCCTGTTACCAGTCACTTTGCAGCGGTCAACCATCCCACTGCAATACCTATCACAAGCGACAACAAGAGAACCGGCCAGAACATTCCCGCAAGATAAAGCATCCAAATTCCGCCTATCATCCAATCCGAAGCGCCCCTTCGATATACATAGGAAAGGGAGAGAAAGGCCTTGTGTCAATTGGGATCTTCTAAGAAACAGGGGAAGAAAGTCGCTAGGCGTAAAAAGATATCAAGGCCGAGCAATTTCCGAACTCGATAGCTTCAAACCGAGCGGCAGAGGGGCTTTCAATAGAGCAGTCAACTCGTCATAGGCCGCCTCATTCAGTGCATGCCCCTTGATCGTTATCGTACTGTCCGAGATTTCAATATCGGATCCAGCCATTTTCTTTGCGAGATCAATAGCCCAAAATACGCGATCTTGAAACTCAGGTGGAGCCCCTCGCGCTAACGCCATCTGATCGTCGACGAGATTGGTGTTGCCCGCCGATTCTGCTGCACTCATTATAGAATCACGCATTACGTTATCTGGAATGAAGCCCAACAGAACCATGCCTTCATTGTTTTTAGTAAGTTTAAATATATAAGGACTGGCTTCTCGGAGAACCGTCGTGAGATCGGAGAGATCACCAATACCATCGACTTCCTGCAGAGCCTTAACGGCAAGCTGTTGGGTTTCCGGGTCTGGAGCCATACCCTTCAGTACAACATCACGACCATCAACATCAAAACCTGTCCAGGCATAGGGTGAAAGCGCCTGCCCCGTACGTTCGGCAATGTCAGTTTCAACCCGTTCGGCGCCGAACCAGAGTGCGAGCGATGTGAGCGCCGCTGTCCATGTTACGCCTGGCCAAAACCATTTCACCATATGTCCATTACTCCGCAGCGAATTCTATCGTTACCAACTAGCTCCAGAGAGACTGCCAAGCGCAAAAAAGCAAGACATATGCCGCATTTTAGAAATGAACATAACAAAAAACCCGGCAGCTAAGCTGCCGGGTTTCCTGTAACCAATCCGTAAGGATTAGAACGAACGCTGGAAGCGGACCATACCCTGCCAAGCGTCGTCACCCTTAAGTTCGGAACGACGGTCGTCCCACTTGGTGTACGAAACTTCTGGAGTGATGGTGAAGCCTGGAACCAGTTCGTAAGCTACGTTTGCAGTAGCTGCGAAGGTCTTTGCGTCTTCATAAGCGAGCTGTACGTTGAAGGTAGCCTTTTCGGTTGCCTTGAACTTTGCGCCGCCCCAAACAGCCCAATCGCCACCCCAGGTGCCGTAGAAGCTGTCGATTGCACGAACGCCGTACCAGCTGTTTGCATCAGCTGCATCGCGGTAGCCAGTGATTGCGTAATGGTCGTTGTTCGACTTGTAGCCGCCCTGTACCCAAACCGAGAACTGGTCGGTTACGTTTACGTCCAAACGAACCTTACCGGCCCATTCTTCGTTAACTGCGTCGTAAGCAGCAACACCAGCGATCGAACCCCAGCCCTGAGCGTACTTCAGGCCACCAACAACATGTGGCGTGTAGTCGTCGATAACGCCATTGAAGTCGATGTCTTTGTTGTTGCCCTGTTCAACAGCGATAACAGCCGAGAAGCCGTTGCCACCGGTGAAGGTGTAGCTGATTGCGTTGGTGCGGTAGCCGCCAGCGAGGATCACGTCGTCGTTGATGACGTCGCCGAGGTAACCAGTGAAGGTTACGAAGTTCGACTCATCGAGACCAAGACGCAGGCCGCCGAGCTGAATGTATGCGTAACGCAGATCGCCGGACGAACCGTTGTCGCCGTTGTTCCAGTCGTAGCGGGTTTCAGCAAACGTCTTCAGGGTGCCGAGTTCGGTTTCCGAAGCGGTCGAGAAACGAAGCGTGAAACGTGCCTTCTGAGCATAGGTGTCACGATCAACGCCTGCACGGGTACGTGCATATACGTCATCGCCGCCACCTACGTCGTAACGAACGTAGCCGTGAACGCGCAGGCAGGTTTCGGTGCCTGGGATGTAGAAGTAGCCAGCGCCGTAAGCATCGCAAACGCGGACATATTCAACTGCTTCTGGCTCTGGTGCGACGATTGCGTCGGCAGCCTGAGCGCCGGAAGCTGCAACCAGAGCTGCAGCGGAGCCAAGGAGAAGGCTCTTGATGTTCATTTCTGACCTCCAGTCAAAGTTAAAAATGGGTCTGGGCATTCTGATTTGGCTGAAGGACAACCTGTCCCCATCCCCTGATGAAAAAGTCGCCCCGAAGCGCTCCTTCTTCTGGATGTGAAGATACTCGCCAACTTTTTCGTTTCAACATCGAATATCGCTCCCAAGCTTTGTTGAGCTTCTATGAGGGACGGTTGTTGCAGAAATGACACGAAATTGCCCCCTTTGGAGCCGTGATTTTAGACTTTGTTAACGTTTGTAAACGCCGGTTAACCGGTCTTAACGATTGAAAACACGTATTTTTTGAGTCTGGGCTGTGAATAGTACCGCGAATCCGCTGAATGGATATCCAAATGTGGCTTTAGAAGCAGCTTTGCGGCGATGCACTGCCGGATAATAGAGAAGAAGTGACGAATCTCTCCATAATAGTGCGCCTCAGAAAGCTGCTTTTCACAGACTTTGAAGCCCACGATTCCGGCTTATTCACATCCCCCTATATATAAAAGTCCAAAATATACTGAGAATTTTGACATTCCGCGCTCAAATCGCTTGAAATGATCAACCGTACCGGCTATCTCGCCCTTACCGGAGAGGTGGCCGAGTGGTCGAAGGCGCTCCCCTGCTAAGGGAGTAGACCTCATAAGGGTCTCGTGGGTTCGAATCCCATCCTCTCCGCCACTGTCATCAACATGATGATTTCCTCCTTAGAGCACTTGAATCCTCTCTGTTAGACGCGCTGTTTTGCCATTTTTTGCCACGCAGTAAGTTTTGGCATCGTTGGATTCCAGCTCCTGACTTTTTTTGCCTTTGCATTCAAAAAGATCAAGCTGTTGAATTTATGGTCTTTTTTGACTTCTTGTCGATTCTTGACTGGAGGTCAGAAATGAACATCAAGAGCCTTCTTCTCGGCTCCGCTGCAGCTCTCGTTGCAGCTTCCGGCGCTCAGGCAGCAGACGCAATCGTCGCGCCAGAGCCAGAAGCCGTTGAATATGTCCGCGTTTGCGATGCTTACGGCGCTGGCTACTTCTACATCCCAGGCACCGAAACTTGCCTGCGCATCCATGGTTATGTTCGTTATGACGCAGCTGCTGGCCGCGATGCCTACAATGGCTACGACGCAAAAACCTGGAACAAAAACACGCGTTTCACGCTCCGCACGTCGACTGCGACCGAAACCGAACTCGGTACACTCAAGACCTACACTGAAAACCGCTTCAACTTCACGAACGGTGAACAGGGCAGCCACACGCTGAACTTCGCATACATTCAGCTCGGCGGCCTGCGCATGGGTCTCGATGAATCGGCGTTCCACACCTTCACTGGTTACCTCGGCGACATCATCAACGATGACGTGGTTGCTGCTGGCGTCTATCGCACCAACCTGATCAGCTACACCTTCACCGGTGGCAACGGCTTCTCGGCTGTGTTGTCGCTTGAACAGGGTGGCGACGGCTATCAGATCGACGGCGATTTCGATGGCGATGGCGATATTGAAACCGTTGAGTTCTCAAACCGTATTGATGATTACATGCCACACGTTGTTGGTGGCCTGAAGTACGCTCAGGGTTGGGGCTCGATCGCTGGTGTTGCTGCTTACGACGCAAACCTCGAAGAATGGGCCGGCAAGGTTCGTTTGGACGTAAACGTGACCGAACAGTTCTCGGTCTGGGTACAGGGCGGCTATTCTTCGTATGAAGGTAACTACGGCATGTACGGCAACTGGGGCGGCGATTGGGCTGTCTGGGGCGGTGCAAAGTTCAAGGCTACCGACAAGGCAACCTTCAATCTTCAGGGTGCTTACGAAGATTGGGGCAAGACCGCAATCGCAGCAAACGTTGCTTATCAGCTGGTTCCTGGCTTCACCATTACTCCAGAAATCAACTACACCCGTTGGGATAGCGACCATCCAGCTCGTCTGGCTGGCGACATCGCAAACAAGGATGCATTCGGCGGCATCATCCGCTTCCAGCGTTCGTTCTAATCTGAACTACGCTTAAGCATCTGACGCCAACGGGAAACCGTTGGCGTCGTCATTTGGGGAGCGTTCACAAAAGCGTGAACAAAATTCTTTCGAGATGGGGATCTCGACGGAATTTGAAATGGGGGAGTTGCGGGGACGAACAAATTTGGGGGCGAGAGGTTCTATTAGAGGATCAAAACATGTCTCCACATAAAGTTAGCTCACTTATCTTGTACTCGATGAATTATTTCTCTATGCATGTTTCCCATAAAAAAATGGGGGACTTGCTATGATCGTCGTTGGGGGCACGAGGATCGATGGAGGCGAAGCTTATTCGCCGGTCATCGACTACAACCTTGAATACACATCAGTCAGAAGCCAGAATCACAGGCTCGTAGAGCAATTTTCGCTCGCTGAACTGGCTGGAAAGTATATCAACATCCTTTGGGATGACGGCTCACACAAGTATAATGTGAAATCGTTCCTTGGTGAAATTGATGAGATTCTGAAAGGCGTGCGCTTTTCAGGATTTGATCAGGAAATGCTCGACTCCGTCATAGGTTCGCTTCGTGAACGCAGCAACAGCAATGCAACCATCAATAGAAAGATGGCTGCGCTGAGCAAGCTGCTGCGAAAGGCGCATAAGATGGGGGACATCTATAATCTGCCGGAGTTTGTCCGACAGAAAGAGCGTGCAGGACGGATTCGGTTCCTCGAATATGAGGAAGAAAAGCGCTTGTTTGCGGCGGTTAAAGCACGTTGCGAGGACAGTTATCGCCTCAGTATTTTCCTTGTCGATACAGGTTGCCGCTTAGGCGAAGCCATTGGGCTCACCTGGAATGACATTCAGGAACATCGTGTTACGTTCTGGTTGACGAAGTCGAACCGCAGCAGAACGGTTCCGCTTACAAAACGAGCAAGAAAGTCTACGGATATTGCGCATGAGCGGCTTAAAGGCCCCTTCTCCATGCTCAATCAGGTACGTTTCCGCCAGATTTGGAATGATGCCAAAATCGAAGTCGGGCTTGGAACCGATGATCAGGTCGTACCGCATATCCTGCGCCACACCTGCGCGTCTCGCCTTGTTCGAGGTGGAATAGATATTCGCCGCGTACAGATGTGGCTCGGCCATCAGACACTACAAATGACGATGCGTTATGCTCATCTCGCTACTCATGATCTCGATTCTTGCGTGAAAGTTCTCGAAATTCGATAACGAGAATATTGAATAATGATTTGGTTTCGCGAGTTTGCGCGAAATCCGCTCGTTTGAAGTAAGTTAGGGTATGTGTGTCGCGCAATTCGACAAAACTCGAGATGCGCAGATTCACTCTGGCATGACGCTGAATACTGATTCCCACCTGAATTGAAGCCCAAGATCCAGCTTTCCAAAGCACGCCTTGCGTCGGACGTCGTGCTGATTCGGTTCTTAACGGGTAGTTTCTTCAAAAGGATCAATAATCAGGATTTACATAACTACCTTTGAAATACCTGAGACTGTCGCCATCAGAATATGCGTGGGGGTTATTCCGTATCGGACGCCGATTTGGTGCGTTGCGGCATATCCGATGAGACTTTAACTTCATTATTGAATTTCCCCTATTCGTGATGTGGCAAGACCCGACGCAAATTGCTATTCCTGCTTGATCTTTTATCGAACGCCCGAGCAAATAATTGACGGTGAATTGACATCACCTTCGGTTCTGCTGCCTCATCCACCAGACCAAGTTGACCGGAAACACAATGGCATCGCCTCGTCTTACGCCGCTTGTTGAAAGCCTTCCCTCCACTGTCCCGTTCATAGGCCCTGAAACACTGGAGCTACAGCGCGGAAAACCTTTCGTTGCCCGAATCGGTGCTAATGAAAGCAGCTTCGGGCCTGCCCCATCTGTCATTGAAGCCATGAAGCAAGAGACATCCGAAGTCTGGAAATATGGTGATCCAGAAAATTATGCGTTACGCCATGCTATCGCAGCGCACCATGGCGTGAAGCCAGAGAATGTCATGCCCGGTGCAGGTGTTGATGCTTTGCTGGGACTTGTTGTCAGGCAGTATGTTCAGCAAGGTGACAAGGTCATCAACTCTTTGGGCGGCTATCCAACGTTCAATTATCACGTTGCAGGCTTCGGTGGCACCTTACTGACAGTTCCTTATCGCGACGACAAACCTGATCTTGATGTGCTTATCGACAAAGCACGCACTGAAAACCCTGCGCTGCTTTACATCGCGAATCCAGACAACCCGATGGGTACGTGGCACGAGGGATCGGACATTCAGGCCTTCATAGAGCGAGTGCCTGAAACGACGATGTTGATTCTCGACGAAGCCTATTGCGAGACGGGGCCAGCATCTGCCTTCCCACCATTTGAGTTGGAACGTCCCAATATTCTACGTATGCGCACTTTTTCAAAAGCTTATGGACTCGCCGGAATTAGGGTCGGCTATGTTCTTGGCTGCGCAAGTGCAATCAAATCATTCGACAAGATTCGCGATCATTTTGCAGTTAATCGAATTGCACAGGCTGCGGCAATCGCAGCATTAAAGGACCAAGAATATTTGCGCGACGTGGTTGAACAAATCCATGGTGGACGCAATAGAATCGCAAAAATAGCCGAGCAGAATGGGCTGAAGCCGATTCCCTCTGCAACGAATTTCGTCACAATTGATTGTTGCCACGATGGCGCCTTCGCCACTTCTGTTCTCAATGGTTTGATTGAGCGAGATATTTTCGTTCGAAAGCCCGGCGCGCCCGTTCTTGATCGCTGTATTCGTGTCAGCGTCGGTGTGAAAGCACAACTGGATAAGTTTGAGATAGCCTTGCCTGATGCGCTGGCTGCCGCTCGAAACGCTTATAAAACTGCTTGATAGCGGAGATACTTCATGTCGATCCAACGGAATGATCAGCCTCGCAATGCTCTGTTCGGCACACTCGCTGGTCTATGCGGGGCTCTGGCAATTGTGTCTTATGCAGGTGCGGCTCATGGTGGGGAAAACCATCTTGGCACTATCGCACCAATGCTTCTGGGTCATGCTCCAGCTCTGCTTGTTTTATCGCTGATCGTGCCAAACAGTCGTGTAGCGAATATTGGCGGGGCATTACTGTTGGTCGGGTTGGTCTTGTTTTGCGGAGACCTGTTTATGCGGGACATGACCAGTAACAGACTCTTCCCAATGGCAGCGCCTACAGGCGGAAGCCTGATGATTCTTGGCTGGCTCGTGGTCGGTATCAGCAGTTGGTTCAAGAAAACCTGATTTTATAATGCGGAAACTTAACCAGAAAAAAAGGCCTTGCAAATCTGCAAGGCCCTCTCTCCAAAACGGGTTAAGTTCAAACCGACTTATAAGCCGTCTCAGATTTGGGTTTATGAATTGCCCTTGAGGCGTGCATTGCAGAGGCTGTAATAACCGCCGCCCTTCTGAACCCACTTCAAACCACCAAGTGCATTGGCGTCTTTCAGAGTGTGATACTGCTCAAGGCAGGTGTGCATACGTGCCTTGCCAGCAGATTCGCTAGAGTATTTTGCCGAAACAGCCGTTGGGAATTTGACACCCTTTGGTGCCGCTACTGTTGGAGCAGCAGGTTCAGAATTGCCATCCGTGGTGAGTGCTACAGCATCAGCACCTGGACCACATTCCGCTTTACGGAAGTCATTCCATTTGGCACCGCCGTCAGTACCGGCATCTTTTGCCGCCTGATATTTGGCACTGCACTGCTTCATGGTAAGACCTTTGGCATCATCTGCAGCTGTCGTGGCTGCACTTTTCGCCGGTGCGGCAGCTTTCTTTGCGGGAGCTGCTGGAGCAGCCGGAGCTGCAGCTGCATCATCACCACACTGGGCTTTGCGGAAGTCGTTCCACTTTACATCGCCAAGCGTGCCAGCATCTTTGGCGGCCTGATATTTCGCGCTACATTCTTTCATCGTCAACGCGCTTGCAGGAGATGAAAAAGCAAAGGCAGATGCGCCTAGAATGATTGCGGTACCAGCAAAGGCTGTAATGGTACGAATAGACATCTCGTCGCTCCCTATCGGATACGGACTATTGATTTTGTTGCATTCGGATTAGCGCTGACCGCTCAAAGCGATCTATTCAGAATATCCGGCCTGCTTTGCCGGTCTTCACACCTTGTAAATTTGTCTTCACCACCAAGCTTGATGCCAGACAAGTTGACTGTCAATCACTCTCTTAATATTACCACTGTCTACAATACAAAAATTCTAACCGTCATTCTTTAGTCGTTACGTAAATTTGAATGACGCGAAGTAAATATACAGTAATTCCATGATCTTGTCTCAGCTTTATTGCAACACAGTTAAAACCCGGAGCTTGCCCAGATGATAAAAAGGATCATGATCATTGGTGGCGCAGGTTCGGGAAAGTCCACCCTCGCCCGTTCGCTTGGTGCAATCACCAAATTACCAGTTGTTCATATCGACACCATCTATTGGCTACCCAATTGGACAATGCGCTCTCGGGACGAAATCGGCCTTCTGAGCGATGAGGTTGCGGATCGCGATGAATGGATATTTGAAGGCAATCACAGCGAAACAATGGCGCATCGCGCAGCACGCGCCGACATGATTATTTTTCTGGATATCTCAACCCCAACACGCGTTTGGCGCGTCCTGCGCAGAACACTTCGCCATTACGGTCAATCCCGTCCTGATATGGCGGAAGGCTGTGACGAGCGTTTTGATTGGGAATTCCTGAAGTTCGTGGCTAATTACCGCAAAAACGGGCGTATTCGGGCAAAATCTTTTCTGGCAAACGCCCCTTCGCATCTGAAAAAGCATCATCTACGCAGTCCCAAGGATGTAGAGCAATTTCTCAGTGAAACTCGCAACGAAATAATCCGAAAAAATGAGCGGTCAAAGCCGAGCTAAAATAAAAATGCGACGTTCAAAATAACAATATTGCTAGCAGTGCCGTCGGGCATCCGCGATGCTATATTTGCGAGGTCTCCCAAGACTTGGCGCTGGCGCGTGGCACATTATCCATCGGATCAGCGGGAATATGCATACACTCAAATGGCGGATCATTGCTCCGGCCCTTTGAGTAATCTTGTCCGAATTTCCGGTTTTCGCAGTTCTGGAGTTAAATGTGACCGATATCGCAGATAGCGCCTCCCCGCTTGTCGATGTGACCAGCACACTGGGGGTCGATCGTCATCGCCTTTATGAAGATGCAATCGCCATGTTGATTGGCACTTCATTCATTGCGTTGGGTATTACGCTTTATAGTCAAGCGACGCTTATGACAGGCAGTACGGCAGGCATCGCGCTGCTGATCCAGTATGCCACCGGCATCGGATTTGGCTTGCTTTATTTCGTGATCAATCTGCCGTTCTACTATTTCGCTGCAAAGCGGATGGGCTGGCCATTTACAATCAGAACGTTCATCGCCGTCGCGCTTCTATCTCTCTTTGCCAAACTCATCCCTCTATGTGTTGATTTCAGCTCAATCAATCCGCTCTTTGCAGCGCTTATGGGCGGCACACTTATGGGCATGGGCGTTCTGGCACTTTTCCGCCATCGTTCCGGCGTGGGCGGCGTCAATATTCTGGCGCTTTACTTGCAGGACGCCTATGGCATTCGCGCTGGTTGGTTTCAGCTCGCGCTCGACATTATCATCATGCTCGGATCGCTGTTTTTCATCCCGTGGGAAAACATGCTTCTGTCGCTTGTGGGTGCGATTGCGATGAACGTTATCATCGCAATCAACCACAAACCAGGGCGCTATCTCGGGATCAGCTGAACAAAAAGCCGCCTCATTGGGCGGCTTTTTGATTTTTACATTCCGTAGTTCAGTGCGAAGTCATCCACTCGCGTGCACCACGCAGTGCCGCTGCCAGCTCGCTCTTGCTCATCGTCGCTGCAACCTGATTGCGCATACGTTCGGCTTTCTGGTTGCCACGGATTGCTGCAATGTTAAGCCACTTGTGTGCTTCGACGACATCAATTTCGCAGTCGCGGCCGATGGCGTATTTCAAACCCATCTCCAGCAGGATACGATCCTGAGAACCTGCCTTGTCGTGCTGTATAACGCTCTGAAACTGTGTCATTTTCGTTGTCCCTGTTAAATCCCGAGAACCGTCCGCTCTTTGTTTCCGTGACTGGCTTTCACCGGCCCGGAACCGTCGGATCTGTCGTTCCGTTCATGGTCTTTAAGATAGGCGACAGGATTAAAATGCACGTTAAACCAGATGCTTAACAACGCGACAACGAAATCCCAACAAGGAGTAAATTTGGGATTTTGTTAAACATCCAAGCTTCGCGAATTGCAGCGTTTTTCCGAAATTGCCGCTTTTTCATCCACAGTGCTTGGAAACCAGATGATAACCATGGCATCGATTGGCTTTGTTGAGAAAGTGATTATCGGCGAATTCGAAGCCACCAATTATCCCTCTTCCGCTTCGGACCAAACTCGATTACGTTTACGTTTGCGTAAGTTTTCTGCAGAGCTGAAAATAGAGAGCTTTGCGGCATTTTGGGAGGAATGCATGATCCGCACTTTTATTATGGGAATGACCGCCGCCGTAGCACTGACGGCAGGCTTAGCCGCACCAGCATTTGCTGAAGAAGCAATTGTCGGTACTTGGAAACGCCCGAATGGTACGATTATCAGCTACGCAGCTTGCGGCGGCGGTAAATATTGCGGCACAGTGCAGACCGGCGAATATAAGGGCAAGTCGATTGGCACAATGTCTGGCAAGGACGGCAGCTACAAGGGCAAAGTCAACAAGCTAGACGAAGGCAAGACTTACACAGGCAAGGCCAGTGTCAAGGGAAACACTCTCTCACTTTCGGGCTGCGTCATGGGCGGCTTGATCTGCAAGAGTGAAAGCCTCGCACGGCAGTAAGCGAATAAAATAAGAAAGGCGGCTTCTAAGCCGCCTTTCTTTCAAGCATTTCTGACCAAAGCGAATTAGCGCGCCTTCTGGCCAAAAAGGATTTTCTGCGCTTCCTTGTCATTGGCGAGGTTAGACTTTTCGCGCTCTTCCTTGCCAACCAAGAGACCACGCTGAACGGCAGGTCGTGCATTCATGGTTTCATACCAGCGCTTGAGGTTAGGGAAATCCTCCAGCTGCTGATCATAGTTTTTGTACGCGTTGATCCAACCAATGCTGGCCATGTCAGCGATAGAATATTCGCCTGCAATATAGTCTTTGCCTTCGAGTTGACGATTCAGGACACCATAAAGACGGTTGACCTCATTGGTGTAGCGATCAATGCCATATTGCACCTTTTCCGGCGCATAAACGCGGAAGTGCCCGGCCTGACCCGACATGGGACCAAGTCCACCCATTTGCCACATCAGCCATTCATCAACGGCGACACGCTTGCGTTCATCCGTTGGATAGAACTTTCCAAACTTCCGGCCGAGATACTGAAGAATTGCGCCTGATTCAAAAACCGAGATCGGCTCGCCGCCCGGCCCTTCCGGGTCGATAATCGCTGGCATACGGTTATTGGGTGCAATTTTGAGAAAGTCCGGTTGGAATTGATCGCCCTTACCGATGTTCACATATTTGACTTCGTAAGGAACGCCTAGTTCCTCCAGCATGATGCTGATTTTGAAGCCATTCGGGGTAGGCCAATAATAAAGCTCAATGGGTTTTGTCTGCTCAGCCATGGGTATCTGTCTCCCGCTTTCTTGGCTTTGTCCGTATTTCCAATGCGGGTTAACATAAGCGCCGTGCAGCCCGGCACAAGTGCGAAGCGATCAAGTTAGTGAAACATCAATATTTTTGAACGCCGGATGAATGCAGCTCTCAGGAGCAGTTCAGGTCGCATCCTTAAACTCAAGCCCGTAGAGCAAACGCTTTTAAAGCCGGGGGAATTATGCTGCTGTGGCGAGTTACGATTGTCTGTTTAATGATTGCCGGTTTTGCGATCATCGCGAGCCTTTTTGTTGATCGCAAATATGATGTTTATCGCGACCAGCCGGTCGTTGGCCCTATCACAGCAATGCACCTCAAGCATGTGGACGGAGACAGGCGGCTATGATCTCGCGTTTCCGTATTTCAGCAGGGATTGCGCTTCGTGTCCTGCTTTTCACCGCCGTCTTCACCGGCCCTGCCGCAACCTTCGCCTACACCCAAATAGGGCAGAAAGCGCAAATGAACGGGGTCGGCCTCGTACTGTATGTAAGCCTTCAAAGAAGTGCTTAAACAGGGACATGCGCGTGTCATGGAGTTTGCTATACTAAGTCATGACACAGCGAATCGAACAAACTTTCATCCCTGATATCAAAACCCCTCCCTTCGTGGAGCCGGAAGTTTTTACCGATGCAAGTGCGGCGGTTGCCGCACTGCGCAAGCTTTATGATCGCAACACCGCGTTCCTTCGCACGGCTTTTGAGCAGCTGGCAAAGGGAGAGGCTCGCCCTCAGCGTTATCGCGCTTTTTATCCCGAAATCTGCCTGTCCACCTCCAGCTTTGCGCATGTAGATACGCGTCTCGCCTTTGGTCATGTGACTACGCCCGGCGATTACGCGGCGACGATTACCCGGCCAGATCTGTTCGACCATTACCTCAACGAGCAAATTCGCCTGCTGATGCGCAATCACGGCGTTGCGGTCACCGTTCGGGAATCGGCAACACCAATTCCGATTCACTTTGCCTTCATGGAAGGCACCTATGTCGAAGCATCGGTTGCCAATGCTTTTACGCATCCGATGCGCGATCTCTTCGATGTTCCGGATCTGGCTGCAACCGACGACAAGATCGTCAATGCCGATTTCGATCCTGTTCCCGGTGAACCAATGCCGCTGGCGCCGTTCACGGCACAACGCGTTGACTACTCTCTACACAGGCTTGCGCATTACACCGCAACCAGCCCCAAGCATTTTCAGAACTTTGTTCTATTCACCAACTATCAGTTCTATATGGACGAATTCTGCGCTTATGCGCGCAAGCTGATGGCAGACGGTGGCGGCGGCTATGATAGCTTTGTTGAGCCAGGCAACGCGATAACACGCGCAGGCGAATCCGAGCCGAGCAGCGGCATTCCGCTACAGCGTATGCCACAGATGCCTGCCTATCACCTTCAACGCGCCGATCATTCCGGTATTACCATGGTCAATATCGGCGTTGGCCCATCCAATGCAAAGACCATCACCGACCATGTTGCTGTGCTGCGTCCACATGCATGGCTGATGCTGGGACATTGTGCCGGTCTGCGCAACACTCAAGAGCTTGGCGATTACGTACTTGCTCATGCTTATATGCGTGAAGACCACGTTCTTGATGACGATCTTCCTGTTTGGGTGCCCTTGCCCGCACTTGCCGAAATTCAGGTAGCACTTGAAGAGGCGGTCGAAGAAATAACTGGCCTTGAAGGCTATGACCTCAAGCGCATCATGCGCACTGGTACAGTCGCAACAATCGACAATCGAAACTGGGAGTTACGCGACCAGCGCGGACCGGTTCAGCGCCTTTCACAGGCGCGTGCAGTTGCGCTTGACATGGAGTCTGCCACGATTGCTGCCAATGGGTTCCGCTTCCGCGTACCATACGGCACGTTGCTCTGTGTTTCCGACAAGCCTTTGCATGGCGAACTGAAACTGCCTGGCATGGCGACAGAGTTCTACAAGCGGCAGGTAGCACAGCATCTGCAAATCGGTATTCGTGCGATGGAAAAAATCGCAGCCATGCCTGATGAGCGACTGCATTCGCGCAAGCTCCGTAGCTTCTTCGAGACAGCTTTCCAGTAGGTATGAGGCAGTAGGGCAATAGGTAGTTAGGGCAGTATGTATTTTGAAAGCATACTGCCCTTTTCCAAATTCCCCTATTCCATCATCGCGCCGTAATCAGCGGCTAGGTGCGTACCATGTCAAAACGCCGCGAAAACCTTTCATTGCTCCTACTGATCACCGCTGTTCTGGTGTCGGTCCCTCTTGTGCTTGGTTTTCTTGGATCAGCGCATCCAATGCTCGATTCATTCGGGCATTTTCGACCACATCTAGCGATTCTGATGGGTTTGCTGGCATTGCCGCTCTTGTTCACAAAGATGCGGCGTGAAGGTGCAATGATCCTGCTTTTTGCGATCCTTGCTTTCAGCACGACGCTTGGTGCCGCACGTAATCTTCTCAACGGATCATCTTCTGCACAGGCCGATGTGCCGACGACCGGCGCACGTTACAGCCTGGTGCAGATCAATCTGCGCTATAACAACCCTGAGCCTAAACGCGTTATGCAGATGGTTGCG
Source organism: Brucella sp. (assembly GCF_032066345.1). Lineage (NCBI taxonomy): Bacteria > Pseudomonadati > Pseudomonadota > Alphaproteobacteria > Hyphomicrobiales > Brucellaceae > Brucella > Brucella sp. The sequence goes on along the minus strand of NZ_DAMBKZ010000012.1, from coordinate 56,632 downwards.
CAGGAAAAGCCTGACGTTATCACCTATCAGGAAGCCGGTGCAGATTGGGCAATGTGGATCGACATTCTGAAGGGTACTTATCCTTACCATTTTGAATGCCACAAAGACGGAAGCAATATGGGCGTTGGCATTCTGTCCCGCCGCCCATTCAGTGAAGGTAGCGCTCAGTTGTGCCTTGGCGATGATCGCCTTGCCATGACTTCTATCGATTTTAGCGGCACGAGCGTGAATGTAGCAGCATATCATGCTGTGCTTCCGTGGCCATATGGTCAGGCGGCGATCATCGATGCATTGGTGCCAGAATTGCAGAAATTCAGTGGCCCTATGATCATCGCTGGCGATTTCAACGCTACGCCATGGAGCAATGCTGTCCATCGCATCGAGAAAGCTTCGACCACCAAGGCGATGACTGGTATCGGTGGCACATGGATGTTGCAAAACCTTCCGATAAAACTCGCGCCTTATGTCGGCCTGCCGATCGATCAGGTTCTCGTAAGCCATGAAATCGAAGCGCCCGCTGCAACCACACGCGAGGACGTCGGCTCCGATCACTTGCCAATCAGGCTTGAGTTTTCGGTTCCGATGCCGGTACGTCCAGACACTGACGAGCCGGAAACTCAATCAGTCATGCTCTCTTTTTGAAGCGTTAGAGCGACCTTTGTGCCCCCGGCACTCTAATAAAAAAGGCGGTTTAAAACCGCCTTTTTCAATTACATGTTTCCGCAAACACTACATTGTTCACGTAAACTGGTCCCTCGCCGACATCGTTCTCAACGGCGGTCGATACGGACACAGTTCACGCAAACATTACATGTTTACGTAAACCGGTCCTTCGCCGCCTTGTGGCGGAACCCAGTTGATGTTCTGGTTCGGGTCCTTGATATCGCAAGTTTTGCAATGCACGCAGTTCTGCGCATTGATCACAAAGCGAACATCCTTGGCCTGCGGATCAGCCGCGGAATTGCCGTCAGCATCCACCCATTCATAAACACCTGCAGGGCAATAGCGCGTCGATGGACCTGCAAAGACATCATGCTCTGATGTCTGCTGCAGCTTCATGTCAGCCACATGCAAATGAACTGGCTCGTTTTCGTCATGGTTTGTGTTCGAAAGAAACACCGACGAAAGACGATCAAAAGTCAGAACGCCATCCGGCTTCGGATAATCGATCTTCTTGTGCTTTGCTGCTGGCTCAAGGCTTTGCGCATCGTTCTTCCCATGCTTCAGCGTACCAAAGAATGAGAAGCCAAACAGCTGATTGGTCCACATATCAAGACCACCGAGAGCAACACCCATAACCGTTCCGAGCTTCGACCAGAGCGGCTTCACATTGCGGACCTTCTTGAGATCCTTGCCGATAGCGCTGTTACGCCAGCTGTTTTCGATTTCAATCGGCTCATCATTGGCACGACCAGCGGCCAAAGCTTCCGCAATCTTGTCGGCAGCAAGAATGCCCGACAGAACTGCGTTATGACTGCCCTTGATGCGGGGAACGTTGACTAAGCCAGCCGAACAGCCGATCAGCGCACCACCCGGGAAGGACAGTTTTGGCACTGACTGGAAACCACCTTCGGTAATCGCGCGCGCGCCATAAGAAAGGCGTTTGCCACCCTCGAATGTATCGCGGATCGCCGGATGCGTCTTGAACCGCTGGAACTCTTCAAACGGCGACAGATAAGGGTTCTTGTAGTTGAGATGCAGTACGAAGCCGACTGCAACCATATTGTCTTCAAGATGATAGAGGAACGAGCCACCGCCGGTCTTCATATCAAGCGGCCAGCCAAATGAATGCTGTACCAGACCCGGCTTATGCTTGGACGGATCGACCTGCCAGAGTTCCTTAAGGCCGATACCAAACTTGGCTGGTTCACGACCTTCATCAAGCTTGAACTTCGCGATCAGTTCCTTTGCCAACGAGCCGCGTGCACCTTCACCGATCAGAACATATTTGCCAAGCAGCGCCATGCCGCGCGTGTAATTTGGACCGTGCGAGCCATCACGCTCGACGCCCATATCACCAGTAGCAACACCGATTACAGCGCCTTCATCATTATAAAGCACTTCGGTGGCAGCAAAGCCCGGATAGATTTCAACGCCCAGCTCTTCTGCTTTCGTGCCAAGCCAGCGGCAGACATTGCCGAGTGACACGATGTAATTGCCGTGATTGTTCATCAGCGGTGGCATGGCGAAATTTGGCAGACGCACCGAACCCGCAGGACCAAGCAGCAGGAAATGGTCAGCGGTCACAGGGGTCTTGAACGGATGCCCCTCTTCCTCGCGCCAGCCTGGCAGAAGCTGATCGATACCACTTGGATCAACAACGGCGCCCGACAGGATATGCGCGCCAACTTCCCCGCCCTTTTCAAGAACGACGACTGAAAGCTCCGGATTGATTTGTTTAAACCGAATAGCCGCAGCAAGGCCTGCAGGGCCTGCGCCGACAATCACAACATCAAATTCCATGCTTTCGCGTTCGGGAAGCTCCTGGCTCGCGATTGCTGGGGCTTCAGACATTCTAGGCCTCCGTCTGGTGTAACTTCATCACCCACTAATGGAGTGGGCGTGAAGCATCCAATTGTTTTTACTCATGATCCTATCGCGAACGGCGATAAACCGCTTTTATACAGATAGGCTTCCCCATATTGGTCTTACCCTGTCGCAGAGTTAAAGACTGTCGCATATGCGTCCAATTGTCCAAAATCGCCGCAATACAAGCATTCATAATATTGACCTTAACGTAAACGTCAAATTTTAAACAGCCGATTTAGTGATTATGGGCTATTGTGACGCAACGTAATTCTGCGTGCCCAAAGGCCGCCCCCATCTTCGAGAGAGACGCTTTAATCAACTCTATGAACCGGAAATATGCGCTCTGCTATTGCATTCAACACCAAAATTCGCCACCTCAGTTTGTGAGGTGTAAAATATGATCGATGACCGGGAAACGCTGGATATGGAAGGCTTGCTCCGCTTTTACGCGGAAGCGGGTGTTGACATGCCGCTTTCCGATACGCCGATCGATCGATTTGCAGAAGCTCAGCGTCAGCCGGTACGTTCAGCTCCCGCGCAGCAGGAAAACAAATCAACTTCGTCAGCGGACCGCTCGCGCGCGCAACAACAGCAACCGCGTCAGGCAGCAACGCCCTCACCGACCAGCCGCCCTGTGCAGGCTGCATCCGATGTTCCGGATAATGCGCAAATTGCACTGGCCCGCGAAGCCGCTTTACAAGCCGCAACGCTTGATGAGCTGCGCGAAAAACTTGCAGCCTTTGATGGCTGCAATCTCAAATTCACCGCCAAAAACCTCTGCTTTGCAGATGGTGATCCGTCGTCAGACATCATGTTCGTAGGTGAAGCGCCGGGGCGTGATGAGGACATGGAAGGCTTGCCATTCGTTGGCAAATCCGGCCAACTTCTCAACCGGATGATCGAGGCTATCGGCCTCAAGCGTGAAGGCGTCTATATCGCCAACACTATTCCTTGGCGTCCGCCGGGTAATCGTACGCCAACCCCCGTCGAAACAGAACTTTGCCGCCCGTTCATTGAACGGCAGATCGAACTTGCAGCCCCCAAAGTGCTTGTTGCGCTCGGCGGTCCAGCTGGCAAGGCTTTGACAGGTGCGACTGAAGGCATTCTACGGTTACGTGGCAATTGGAAAGTGCACCGCACGCCGTCGGGTATTGAGATCCCGGTCATGCCCACGCTGCATCCGGCTTATCTCTTGCGTACGCCTGCGCAGAAAAGATTTGCCTGGCGCGATTTTCTTGCAGTGAAAATGAAGCTTGCGGAACTGGCTGAATAATATTCCCAGATTGCACGTATCAGACAGCGAATTGTCACTAACATGCCGCAAACATACATTATTCCGCCGCTTGCACTATATCCGAACTCGACAAACGTTCTTTAAGCTTAGTGCATCGGGGAGGTTTTCATGGCCGGCCAGCTTCTGCCTATAGCTGCCTTGCTTGCAAGCACATTTCTAATGCTGCTTGCCGGTGGACTTGCAGGCATTCTCCTGCCAATCCGCGGAGGCGTTGAAGGCTGGTCAACGACCACAATTGGCTGGATGGGAACGACCTATGCGCTCGCTTTCACCATAGGCTGCATTGTTATTCCTCATCTGGTGCGGCGCGTCGGGCATGTGCGTGTATTCTCGGCACTACTCACGCTTCTATCAATCGCGTTGCTGCTTCATTCGCTGATTGTAAACCCTTATGCCTGGATGATTTTCCGCGGCATCGCAGGCTTCTCGCTTGCAGGCTCCTATATGATTATCGAGAGCTGGCTCAATGAACGCGTCACCAATGAAACGCGTGGCAAGATTTTCTCGATCTATATGATTATTACCATGCTTGGTCTCATGTGTGGCCAATACATCCTGCCATTTGGTGATGCGACGACCGTAACGTTATTCATCATCTGTGCGATCATTTATGCCAGCGCCCTGTTGCCAACCACACTTTCCAGCGCTCAGTCACCAAATCCGCTGACGCAAGCTTCTCTGGACCTAAAGGGGCTTTATAGACGCTCCCCCGCAGCAGCCGTCGGATCTTTCATCGCGGGCATAGTGGCCGGCACATGGAGCTTCCTCGCCGCCATCTATGGTGAAATGAACGGCCTTTCGACCTTTGGCATCGCCACAATGCTGGCCTGCGCAATGATTGGCGGCGCTATCTTCCAATATCCACTCGGGCGCGCTTCCGATATTGTGGATCGCCGTTTCGTCATGGTTATCGCGGGCGCTATTGGCTTTGTGCTCTCAGCCATCATGCTGCTGGTTCATCCGACCTCGCCCTATGCGCTCTACATCATGATGTTTCTGTTCGGCTCGGTACTTTACTCGATCTACAGCCTTAACGTAGCCCACGCCAACGACTATGCCGACGCGAGTGAATTTGTTAAAATTTCTGGTGGCTTGCTTATCATCTATGGCACAGGCAGCATGGTCGGCCCGGCCTTATCCGGCCCACTCATGGATCTTATGGGGGCATCTGGGTTCTTTGTAACTATGGCACTCGCTTATGCAGTCTATGGTCTGCATGCTTTCTGGCGTATTCGCCGTTTCGAGCGACCAGCAGTCAGCGATCAAAAAACAGAGTTCAAAATCTACACGCCAGACGGTCAGCCTACACCTGAAACAATGCAGCTTGATCCGCGCGCAGAAGGTTCACCGGGACAGGCGTAATTCTACTGTGCCTGTTGTGGAGTATTGGTTTTGTGAGGCGCGATCGCCAACTGATGCTCACGGTAGATGATATAGCCGCCAGCGCCCATAACGATCACGCTGCCAATCAGCATCTCAAAAGTTGGAATATCCCCGAAGAATAAAAACCCAATGCCGAGGCCGAGCAGCATTGAGGTATATTCAAATGGTGCAATGGTACTCATCGGGGCATGCCGATAGCATTCGGTCAGCAGAATTTGCGCAATCCCGCCCGCAATACCTGCGCCAATCAGCATTGCGAGCTGAGGCCAGCTCGGTGCAACCCAACCGAACGGCACACTAACTAGCGCAATAACACTTGCTGAAATCGAGAAATAGATAACGATTGTCGATGTGCGTTCGGTCTGCACAAGACGACGCACCAGCATCATGGCAAAGGCAGCCATCACGGCGCCGCCCAATGCCGCCAAGGCGCCCATGGCTTCATTATGTCCGACATTGCCTTCCGCAAACAGCGTCATGCGCGGCCAGATGATAATCATCACACCGAACAAGCCGATGACGACCGCACTCCAGCGATAGAGCCGGACCACTTCATGCAGAATGAGTGCGCCAAGAACAACGGCGATAAGCGGTGATGCGTAGTTGATTGCAATTGCTTCCGGCAAAGGCAGCTTGGTCAGTGCATAAAAGCTCAGAGACATCGCGCCAACGCCGACCATGCCGCGCCAGAAATGGCTGAACCCATGGCGGGTTTGAAGAATGCCGGATAGCTGCCCGCGCAACGCAAAGTAGACCAGGATGGCAAGGACTGCGAAAAAAGATCGGAAGAATATTAACTGGCCAAGCGGGATACCATCTGCAGCCTTGAGCAAGGTCGACATACCGACAAAAACAGCGACGGAAGCGACTTTTAGGCTAATGCCCAGCATTGGATTGTTTTGAAGCAGATCAGGCTCGGCAGTTTCGCCGGTCTGAACATTTGCGGAGGCCGCGTCCGGGAGGGACTTCACAACGCAGTTCCTTAAACGGGGGATGCAGGAGCAAGGCGGGAAATTACAGTTATTGCGCTATCCATAGGCTTGTTCGCAACAAAGTGCCAGCCAAGCAAAGATCAGTAATTAAAAAATATTGAGCAACTTCGCTTTTCTTGTCGTTTGCTAAAAAGCCGGATACGACTCTCGTATCGAAGTGATCACAAAGAAGAGTTTCGCAATGCGTACTGAAACCGGCCAGACATTCCGCCTCGAAGATTATCGCCCGACACCTTACGCAATTCCTCAAACGAAACTCGATTTCACACTTGAGCCCGAGAAAACGATCGTTCGCGCCGAACTGACTATTGAGCGCCGCGCTGGAACGGCTGCTGATACACCACTTGTTCTGGATGGTGACGAGCTGAACTTCGTCAGCATCAGCCTGGATGGGAAGGCGCTCAATGATAACAGCTACTCAGTGACGCCGGATAAACTCGAAATCACTGACCTTCCCGACGCTGAGCGTTTCACTCTGGAAATCGTCACCGAAGTGAACCCCACTACAAACCGGCAGCTTTCCGGGCTTTACCGCTCAAGCGATGTCTATTGCACGCAATGCGAAGCAGAAGGTTTTCGGCGCATCACCTATTATTATGATCGTCCGGACGTTCTCTCAGTTTATACGGTTCGTATTGACGCCGAAAAGGCTGCTACACCAATACTGCTCGCAAATGGCAATCCAGTCGAGCACGGCGCTGTCGTCGGTAATGCCGACAGGCATTTTGCCGTCTGGCACGACCCACACCCCAAGCCTTCCTATTTGTTCGCCCTTGTTGCTGGCCCGCTTGATGTCGTGAAGGATCATTTCACGACACAATCAGGGCATCCTGTCGACCTCGCCATCTATGTTGAACATGGCAAAGAGGATCGCGCACTTTATGCGATGGATGCGTTGAAACGTTCCATGCGTTGGGACGAAGAAAAGTTCGGCCGCGAATATGATCTCGATGTCTTCAACATCGTTGCCGTCTCGGACTTCAATATGGGGGCTATGGAAAACAAGGGCCTCAATGTCTTTAACGACAAATATGTGCTGGCCGACCCGGAAACGGCAACGGATGTCGATTATGCTGGCATCGAAGCCGTGATCGCGCACGAATATTTCCATAACTGGACCGGCAATCGCATTACCTGCCGCGACTGGTTCCAGCTGTGTCTCAAGGAAGGCCTGACAGTTTATCGTGACCATGAATTTTCGGCCGACGAACGCTCGCGTCCGGTAAAGCGCATCGCAGAAGTGAAAATACTGAAAGCCCAGCAGTTCCCAGAAGATAGCGGTCCTCTTTCACATCCGGTACGCCCACGTGAATATAGCGAGATCAACAACTTCTATACGGCGACTGTTTATGAAAAAGGTTCGGAAGTGGTGCGTATGATCCGAACGATCATCGGCCCCGAACTGTTCCGCAAAGGTATGGATCTCTATTTTGAGCGCCATGATGGCGATGCTGCAACCATTGAAGACTTCATCAAAGTTTTTTCCGATGTCTCCGGCCAAGACTTCTCGCAATTTGCGCTCTGGTATGATCAGTCGGGCACACCAAAGGTTGAAGCGAGCTTCAGTTTTGATGCGGCAAAAGAAACTTACACCATCAGTTTCACGCAATCCCTCGCACCCACGCCCGGTCAGCCGGTAAAAAAACCGATGCATATTCCGATCGCCTTTGGCTTGTTGGGATCGGATGGCAAAGATATTCAACCTTCCTCTGTCGAAGGTGGAGATGTGCACGATGGCGTCATTCATCTGCATCGTGTTTCGGAAGCGATCACGTTCCATGGAATCAAGGAACGCCCAGTCCCCTCGCTGTTGCGTGGTTTTTCCGCCCCGATCAATCTGGTCTCACCGCTTAACTCGGAAGACCGAGCCTTCCTCGCTCTCAATGACAGCGACCCGGTTGCCCGCTGGCAGGCTCTGACCGGCATCTTTACACAAGCCTTGCTCGAAGGCGCTAAGAGAGTGCGTGGCGGCTACTCGCCGGAGACCGATGCCAAAATTATCGAACTTGCCGGACGTATTGCCTCGGACAAGACCCTTGATGCCGCTTTCCGTGCACTATGTCTGACTTTGCCAAGCGAAAGCGACATTGCGCGTGAGATGGGCGAGAATGTTGACCCGGATGCAATCTATGCAAGCCGCGACCATCTGATTGCTGCGATTGGTTCCGCCTATGCGAAAGACTTCGCAGCACTTTACACACGGCTGGAGCAACAGGATGCATTCTCTCCTGATGCTGTATCAGCGGGCAAGCGTGCTTTAAGGAATGTGCTGCTTGATTACCTCAGCCGTCACGAGAATAGCCCGGCGCGTGCTGCACAGCAGTTTGCAGACGGCGACAACATGACCGAACGTGCAGCAGCCTTAAGCGTTCTGGTGCATCGCTTCGGCGATAGCCATGAAGCTCAGGGGGCGCTTGCGTCATTTGAAAGACGCTTCGGCGACGATGGCTTGGTGATGGACAAATGGTTCATCGTGCAGGCAACCCGACCGGGCGACAAGGCACTTGAAGCCGTTCGAGCTTTGACGAAACACAAGCTGCTTTCGTTTGATAATCCGAACCGGGTACGCGCATTGATCGGCGCATTCTCGGCGAGCAATCCGACGGGCTTCAATCGCAAAGATGGCGCGGCTTACAACTTCTTTGCCGATATCATTCTGGCAATCGACCCAGAAAACCCGCAACTCGCAGCTCGCCTTCTCACAGCACTGCGGTCGTGGCGTTCGCTGGAAGATACCCGTCGTGAACATGCTCGCGCAGCCCTCGCCCGCATTGCAGGGACGCAGAAGCTGTCGACTGATCTTCGGGACATCGTCGACAGAACGCTTGCTTGATTCGCGAATCAGCTGATTGATTCTCTACTTCATCAAACTCGGCCTCTGAACAGTGCGGGGTTGGCCGTTGCGCAGATATTCAAGCAAAGCTGCATAAAACCTGAAAAGGCTTCCGGCTTTCATGAGTCTTTTCAGGATGTTAGAAGAGCACGCTCTCAAACTGATTCCGCTTAACAGATTGAGATTCAACGGAAAATCCAAAATCGCGAATGGTGTTTTTTACGTCTCGTTAACGAATTCACTGGACAGCACGAATCACTTTTGATTCATTGATGTTGTTCGGAGATGGCGTATTCCGAAACATTTTGAGTAGAGATTTCAGTTCACGCGGCAAAAGCAGTTCTGGGCGGACAGCGCTTTGAGCGCATCTTGGGAACTGTTACGGCAAATCAAAGAGGGGCCAATAGATGGCGAGCACCGACGCGTACGACGCGACGGCGGGGAAGCATCGCGACTCCGGACGGAAGCGAAAGAAAGGCAGGCTTTCTGGCCATGCCAAGCTTCTTGCAGGCCCTGCTTATGGCAAATTCGCAGCGGTTGAACCCGCGTTGCGCCGCCTTGTTCCGGCTCTCATCATCATATTCCTGATCATACTCGGTGTGGCTCGTGTTTTCTCGATGCTGTCATGGCGCGAAGACATTGAGCTTCAGCACAAAGCCGCCCTTTCTGCTGCAACGGCCAATCTGGCGCAGATGATTGAGCGTGCAGCCAATGGAACGCAGGCTGGCGCTCAGATGTCGCCCAAAGACCTCGATAATACAATTGCCGAATTTCGGTCGCGCGGACTGTCCTCCAGCGGCATGACCGTTGCTCTGGTCAATGATGACTCCGTTATCGTCACCGCTTCCGGCCCTGCAACGGACATCATCGGCAAACGGGCTGACGATGTGTTCAGCGACATCCAACCGCTTTTCATGTTTGCGGAGCGCGCAGGCGTTCTGACCATCGTCATGAACGGTGAGGCCGCTTACGGCACGGTATCCAAACCTATGACCGTGCCCTATGCGATTGTAGCCGCGGAACCGGAAAGTACGATCTTTGCCGAATGGAAGCGCGCAGTCTCCCTGAACGTGACGCTGTTTGCAGGCACGACAGGCGTGATGTTTGCCATCCTTTATGCCTATTTCAGTCAGGCAGCGCGCGCTCGCGAAGCTGACGACCTTTCCGGGCAGATTCAGCGCCGCATCGATATGGCGCTTGCGCGTGGCCGTGGTGGTCTATGGGATTGGGACATGGCGCGCGGACGCATCTACTGGTCGCGCTCAATGTATGAAATGCTTGGTTATGAAGCGCAGGATGCGGTTCTCGCCTTTGGCGACGTGTCAGCGATCATCAATCCAGAAGACGGCGATCTCTATTCAATCGCTGAACAGGCTGCGGCTGGCGACATTTCCCACGTCGATCGGGTATTCCGTATGCGCCATGCCGATGGTTCATGGGTCTGGATGCGAGTTCGTGCGGAAATTGCCGCAGAGAATGACCTGCATCTGGTGGGCATCGCCTTTGACGTCAGCGAACAGCACCGTTTTGCGCAGCAAACGGCTGAAGCCGATATGCGCATCCGTGAAGCTATTGAAAACATTTCCGAGGCCTTCGTTTTGTGGGATGCCAATAATCGTCTGGTGATGGCAAATTCCAAGTTCAGTGAATATGCGGGGCTTCCAGTCTGGACACTGAAGCCAGGCGTTCCGCGCAATGAAGTCGATGCCCATACACGCCCATTCAGCTTTGAGCGTCGCATGGCCAACGAGCATAACCGTGCGGGTGGTCAGACCTTCGAACGACAGCTGAGCGATGGACGCTGGTTGCAGGTCAACGAACGCCGCACGCAGGACGGCGGACTTGTTTCCATCGGCACCGACATTACGCAGATCAAGCAACATCAGGAACGTCTGGTTGATAGCGAACGTCGCCTCATGGCAACCATTCACGATCTTTCGATAGCCCGTAAGGGCGAGCGCGACCGCGTTCGTGAACTGTCGGAACTGGCTCGTAAATATGGTCAGGAAAAGGAACGCGCGGAAGCTGCAAACCGCGCGAAGTCTGAATTCCTCGCCAACATGTCTCATGAGTTGCGCACGCCGCTCAACGCGATTATCGGTTTCTCCGAAATGATCCAAGCCGGCACTTTCGGGCCACTTGGTTCCGATCGCTATGAAGAATATATCAACGACATTCACACCAGCGGCAACTTCCTGCTCAACGTTATCAATGACATTCTGGATATGTCGAAGATCGAAGCTGGTCATTTCTCACTTGATCGCGAAGAGATAGACCTTTGCCCGCTGATCAATGAAACCGTACGCATGATCTCGCTTCAGGCAGACGAAAAGAACATCACAGTCGAGACGCGTATCGAAGAAGCGATGCAGCTCAATGCAGACCGTCGTGCGGTCAAACAGGTGCTGATCAATCTGCTTTCCAATGCGGTCAAGTTCACCTCGCATAACGGACACATCACTGTACGCGCTCGTAAAACCGGATCGGCTCTTTTCATGACCATTCAGGATACAGGCGTAGGCATTCCAAAGTCTGCCTTGCGGAAAATCGGCCAGCCGTTCGAGCAGGTGGAAAACCAGTTTACCAAGACGCATAGTGGCTCAGGTCTTGGCCTTGCAATTACGCGCTCACTTGCAGAACTGCATGGTGGCTGGCTGCGCATCCGCTCGACCGAGGGCATTGGCACTGTAGTTTCCGTCTGCATTCCAGACCGCAGACAGAAAGCCATCGTCAGTCATGAGGCAGAAATCCACGCAGCCTGATTGGCGCTAGAGCATTTCACGTTTCAATTTACCCCATGAAAATGCGCCATCTGTTTGCTTCGGGATGCGCTTAATAGCAAGGCGTGAAGATGCTGACGCATCACGCCTTGAAAAAGTTCAATCGCCACTTGGGCTTAACCAAAACTCCATGAGTCATACTCATGGAGTTTTGGTATAAGTTTATTTGATCAACTCATCAAAACTGGCCCGAACACTTGTCGCCAGTTCCGCCAATTGATGTTCGACGCGCTTGATGTCCGGCAATTCGGCAGCGCGACAGAGAAGGTCGATCATCCCCGGAATGAACTCTTCCCGCGACGCGTCGCTACCAAGGCAGAGGCGAATTGTTTGGCTGAGATTGGTGTAGAAGCGATGTGCCTCCACCAGCATGTCGCTTGATGCTGGATCGGCAAAGGACGAATCCAGTCCTGAAAGCACATCTTCGGTTCCAAGCGGTCTGGGCTCAGTGACCAGCTTGCCCGTTAGAACTGCAAATTGCGCGATAAATTCGAGATCGACAATGCCACCGGGTTTCAACTTGAAATCCCAGTCATCGCGCGGTGGCTTTTCCTGATAGATAAGATCGCGCATTTCGCGCACGTCTTTTGCGATCTTCGTTGTATCGCGTGGTGCTGAAAGCACCTCATCGATCTCGCCTTTGATGAAATCAATAAAATCAGCATCGCCATGGATCGGGCGAGCACGCGTCAGTGCCATATGCTCCCATGTCCACGCTTCACTACGCTGATATTTGCCAAAAGATTCAATATGTGTAGCAACCGGCCCCCTATTACCAGAAGGACGCAGCCGCATATCAACTTCATAAAGCACGCCCTCGGCTGTCGGCGCAGACAGTGCAGCGATCAGACGCTGCGTAAGGCGAATATAATATTGGGAAGGCGCAAGAGGTTTTTCACCGTCGGTCTCATCGGTGTCAACGTCGTGATCGTAGAGAAGGATCAGATCGACATCAGAGCCAGCAGTCAGCTCGCGACTGCCAAGCTTACCCATAGCAAGCAACGCCACTTTAGCGCCCGGAACCTTGCCATGTCGGCGTTGTAATTCCGTCTCCACGGCCTCGAATGCCTTGCCGATCATAAGCTCAGCGAGATCGGAGAAAGCACGCCCTGCCCGCACACCATCAATCGCGCCGGTCAAAAGCCGGATACCGATCAGGAAACGATGTTCGGCTGCGAAGATGCGTAGACGATCAAGCACCTCCTCATAATCACTGGCTGATCCGAGAAACGCGCGGAGCCGCTCTTCCAGATAATGACGCGTCGGCATTTCTGAGAAAATTGCCGGATCGAGCAGACCATCAAAGACATGCGGATTACGTGTGATTACTTCTGCAAGACGAGGTGCCGCACTCATGATCATGACAATTAGATTAAGCAGACGCGGATTGGATTGCAGCAGGCTGAAAAGCTGGATACCCGACGGAAGCCCTTGTAAAAAGCTGTCAAAGCGCAGCAAGGATTCATCGGCACGTTTGGTTTCGGCAAAGGCTTGTAAAAGTGCGGGTGTCAGTTCGGTCAGGCGTTCGCGCGCCTCGGCTGATTGCGTGGCGCGATAGCGTCCAAAGTGCCAGGTGCGGATTACACGGCAAATATCGCTCGGCCGTTCAAAACCCATCGATGAAAGCGTTTCGAGCGTACCTGGATCATCAACATCACCGGTGAAGACGAGGTTGCCGCCGGTCGCTGTACCCAGTTCAGGGGCTTGCTCAAACAATGCCGCATACTGCTTTTCAACGACCTTGAGTGCAGCAAGAAAAACATCGGAAAACTCTGCTGGATCGGCATAGCCCATCATATGAGCGACGCGCGCAAAGCCTTCGTCGTCTTCCGGCAGAATGTGCGTCTGCTCATCGGCGACCATCTGAATACGATGCTCAACGTCGCGCAGGAAATAATATTCCTTTGCAAGCGCATCGCGTGCCTTCTCGGTGATCCATCCTCGTTCAGCAAGCCGGGCAAGCATCGGCACGGTCTGGTTTCCGCGCAACTCAGGGAAACGCCCACCGGCAATCAATTGCTGCGTCTGCACGAAGAACTCGATTTCGCGAATACCGCCGCGCCCAAGCTTCACATTATGGCCACGCACGGCAATATCGCCATGCCCCTTATGAGCGTGGATTTGTCGCTTGATCGAATGCACATCGGCAATCGCGGCATAGTCGAGATATTTGCGCCAGACATAAGGGGCGAGTTCGGCCAGCACCTGCAGACCGGATTCACGATCACCGGCAACTGGTCGTGCCTTGATCATTGCAGCGCGTTCCCAATTCTGGCCACGACCTTCGTAATAGTGCAACGCTGCGCCCACCGGAATTGCAAGCGGCGTTGATCCCGGATCAGGACGCAAGCGCAAATCAACACGGAAGACATAACCATCCGCAGTGCGGTCCTGAAGAATGCGGACAAGACGACGCGTCAACCGTGAGAACGTATCAACACATTCATAGGGATCGATGATTGATGGGCGTTCGGAATCAATGAAAACAATGAGATCGATGTCTGACGAGTAATTGAGCTCACGCGCACCGAATTTGCCCATGCCGAGCACAATCCAGCCGCTCTCTTTTTCAGGATTGGCTTGATCGACAAGCTTGATCTTACCCGCACGATCTGCATCGCGAAGCAGGAAGCGAATGGCTGCACCGGTGCAAGCTTCGGCCAGATCGGTGAGCCAGCCGGTTGTCGTTTCCGTATTGAAAACCTGCCCTAGATCGCAAAGCGCAATCAGCACATGGGCTTCGCGCTTCAATCGGCGTAGATCGGACATAAGCGAAGTTTCGCTCGCACCCTCTTCCGCGCCACTGGCCGATATTTCGCCCATGATTTCACTGAGTGCAGTCTCGGGTGTTTTTGCAATCAGACGCTGCAGAATACCAGGATGACGCGTCAGAGCTTCACGAATGAAGGGGGAAAGATCTAGAACAGCAGCAAGAAATGCTTCCGCTTTGGACTGATGCAACAACGCATCAACATCGGAAAGATTTTCTTCCTTGCACCGCTGGATGAGATCAGAAAAAAACGATTTTGCACGCCCACTATCAAGGGGTGTCAGCCCACAAAGGTTTCGGTCGAAAAACAGTACCTTTGTGTCTTCAGCCGCCATGGTCCCCTCATTCATGCAAGTATTAAGATCAGCTGTCCTTCAACAATGGAAACTCGAGAACTGCACGCAGGCCCGGTCCATTGTCTTCCAGACGCAGAGCGCCACCGTGCAACTTCATAACTGCCTTGGCAAGACTTAAACCAAGACCCGATCCGGGCTGCGTACGGCTTTCCTCAAGACGCACGAAGCGTTCAGTTGCCTGCTCACGTTTATCTTCCGGGATGCCGGGGCCATTATCAGCCACCACAATGCGTACCCACTGCTGATCACGTTCCATGGAAAGCGTGACTGTTGCGGTGTTTTCACTATTCAGCGCATATTTAATGGCGTTATCGACAAGGTTGGAAACGGTCTGACCAACAAGCTCGCGATTGATATGCAAAGGCACGTCAATCAGATCACCAAGAGTAAGCTTTACGCCAGCGTCTTCGGCAACCGGCTCATACATTTCCGACACATCGCTGACGATTGGCGCGACCGACATATTCTCCAGATTCTCTGAAGAATAGCCTGCTTCCAAGCGTGAGATCATCAGGATCGCATTAAAAGTACGGATCAGCTGATCGGATTCGCCGATGATGTCTTCCAGCGCTTCACGATATTCCGTTCCTGCTTTTTTGCCTGAGAGCGCTTCTTCCGCCCGATTGCGCAAGCGGGTGAGCGGCGTCTTGAGGTCGTGAGCAATATTATCGGATACCTGCTTCAAACCTTCGTTGAGCTCCAGAATTCGTCCAAGCATGACATTGAGGTTGCCAGAAAGACGATCAAACTCATCGCCGGAACCATTAACAGGCAACCGACCAGTCAGATCGCCATCCATAATGCGTTGCGAAGCACGCGAAACTTCATCAATACGCTTGAGTGCTCGACGGCCCACAAAGAACCAGATCAACAGCGCGCCGACACCCATAATGCCGAGCGCCAACATAAGCGATCGGCGTACCAGATCGCGGAACCGTTCCGGTTCACCAAGATCGCGACCAACCAGAAGACGCATGCCATTCGGAAGCGCGATCACCACAGCAATTGCGCGATGCTCGGTTTCCGTGCCCTGCTCACCATAGCGGCGATATTTGAAGGCTCGTTCAACGATGCCGTCAGTGTCCAGAACGCCCGGTTCAACGCCTTCTACGTTGCCAGAAAGAATCCGCCCCGATGGATCAGCAACGAGATAGAGATAGGCGCCGGGTTGACGCGACCGATAATCAATCGTGCGTACGAGCTGCGGAATGCCGCCACGCGCATAGGCCTTACCAATGCTCGCAACTTCTTCACCCAGTGCTTCCTGCGTCTGGGTATTGATAATCGAAGCGGAAAGATTGGTCATGTAAAAGACCAATGCCACCGCACCAACAGCAAACAATAGCAGATAGAGTGTCGATAGTCGCGCAGCTGTCGTGCGCATGAGCGCAGAAAAGCGACCCATCATTCCACCTTGGCACTCGCTGATGAGCTTTTAGCGCGTCCAGCTTTCAACATGTAGCCGGCGCCACGCACTGTATGCAAAAGCGGGCCATCGAAGCCCTTCTCGATCTTGGAGCGCAGACGCGAGATATGGACGTCGATCACGTTGGTCTGAGGATCAAAATGATAATCCCAGACATTTTCAAGCAGCATAGTACGTGTCACGACCTGACCTGCATGGCGCATCAGATATTCGAGCAGACGAAATTCACGCGGCTGAAGTGTGATGTCTACATCCTGTCGGCGCGCAGTGTGTGCGAGGCGATCAAGCTCCAGATCGCCAACACGATAAATCGTGTCCGCTTCGCGAGGGCTTGAACGGCGCTGCAAAACTTCAACACGAGCCAGAAGCTCGGAAAATGCGTAAGGTTTGGTCAGATAATCGTCACCGCCTGCGCGAAGTCCTGTCACGCGATCATCTACTTCGCCAAGGGCAGAAAGGATAAGAACCGGCGTTTCCATGCCTTTCGCACGCAGCCCGGCGACCACAGAAAGGCCATCGCGCTTCGGCAACATCCGGTCAACGACCAGCACATCATAGCTACCGTTTTCAGCCAACGTATAACCAATCTCACCATCGCCAGCAATGTCGGCAGAATGGCCAGCCTCGATAAAGGCCTTCTCAAGATAGCGGGCCGCTTCGCGGTCGTCTTCAATAACGAGAATCTTCATGGCGCCACCCTAAAGCATGTCGGGGAAAAGTTGGAACGAGTTTCTTCCTTTGACGACACGCGTAAAAACAAAGTTCGATGTGGTAAATGGAGCAATGCCAGGCGGACTGACCGCCTGGCATCTGAATTTCAGACAATAATTGTCCAGACGATCATCATTATCCCTGATCGATAGGCAGCGCCACGAAGCGGCTCTGATCATTGCTCTGGAGCTGCAACAATACCGCCTTACGACCAGCCTTTGAAGCTTCGGTAATGGCCTTATTGATGTCTGCGGCGTTCTTCACCACCTGATTGTTGACGCTTACGATCACATCGCCGGAACGAATGCCTCGATCAGATGCATCGCTGTCAGGATCAACATTTGTGACCACCACGCCGTCACCTTCTTCCGAAGGGGTGACAGTCAGGCCATATGAGTCGAGGGTTTCACCCTGCTCGGTATCGCCACCACCACCGGATTGGGTGTCAGCCTTTCCGAGATCCTGCGGCATGGCTGCAATGGTGATATCGACTTCTTCAGCCTTACCCTTGCGCCATACAGTCAGAGCAGCCTTTTCGCCCGGGATAATGTTCGCAACCTTGCGAGCAAGATCGCGTGGGTCCTGAACTGTCTCACCATTGACGGCAGTGATTACATCACCAGCCTTGATACCAGCCTTGGCAGCCGGACCATCGGCCTGAGGCGATGCAACAAGTGCGCCCTTTTCTTCTGCAAGGCCGAGCGACGCGGCAATGTCCTTGTTTACCGGCTGAATTTGTACGCCGATCCAACCGCGTTCAACTGAGCCCTTCTTGATCAGCTGATCGACAACCTGCTTGGCGGTCGATGCAGGAATTGCAAAGGCAATACCCACGCTGCCACCTGAAGGAGAGAAGATGGCGGTGTTGATGCCGATAACTTCACCGGAAAGGTCGAAGGCTGGACCGCCGGAGTTACCCTTGTTCACTGCAGCATCAATCTGAATAAAGTCGTCGTAAGGACCTGCACCGATGTCACGACCACGAGCAGAGACAATACCGGAGGTTACAGTACCGCCGAGGCCGAAAGGATTACCGACTGCAACGACCCAATCACCGACACGGATCTTGCTGTCATCGCCGAGTTTCACATAAGTGAACTTGCGCTTTGAATCGTCAATTTTCAGTACGGCGAGGTCAGTGCGTGGATCGGTGCCGATCAGCTTGGCATCGAGTTCTGTGCCGTCGTCGAGAACGACGCTATAGGCATCGCCATCTGAAACAACGTGGTTGTTTGTGACAAGGTAGCCATCCTCAGAGATGAAGAAGCCGGAACCCTGTGCGACAGGGCGCTCATGGCCCGGGCGACCCTTTGGAGCTCTGCCAGGACGACGGCTATCAGGACGTGCATCGCCGCGCGGTTCCATACCAAAATCACGGAAGAAGCGCTTCAATGGATGGCCGTCTGGGAGCTGATCAAATCCGGGAGGTCCGGAAAACTGCGAACCGCTGTTTGCTGTTTCCTGAACGTCTTTCTTGACACGAACACTGACGACTGCCGGACGAACCTTTTCGACCAGATCAGCAAAGCCAGCTTGCTGGGGCGGAGTGACACTTACGGCTTCCGCACGGGCATTGTTCATCACGCCCATCGGGCCGGTGGCAACGAAGGCTCCGGCCAGCGCGGCGGACAGCGCTACTGCTGCAACACCCTTGCGGTACTTTGAAGTTATGATCTTCGACATCTGTCTCTCCTTACGAGCAGCAATCTCGGACCAGGAATTTCCACCAAGGCAAATCCGGTCCTGTAATCCTTTATAGAGCACAAGATAGTTCGAGCTACCTTACCGCTCAATTTCCGGAAAATGAAAGTTTTGTAAGGTTTGGGTTCAATTCAGGAGAAGAAAAAGATCTTATTTGTCATCAAGAAGCCGGGAAAGCTCGGCTTTTTCACGCTCAGACAAAGGCTTTTGGACCTCGACGACCGCATTTCGTCTGCGGAAAGCAATGAACAAAGCAATTCCACCAAACAGCAAAACAAGAACAGGGAAACCCCAAAGAAATGCCGTCTGGGCATTGAAACGAGGTTTCAGCAGAACAAATTCACCATATCGATCAACGACAAAATCCATGACCTGCTTGTCAGAATCGCCCGATGTCAGGCGTTCACGCACCAGAATACGAAGGTCACGCGCTAATTCAGCGTTGGAATCATCAATCGATTCGTTCTGACAGACCATGCACCGCAGCTCTGCCGAGATCTGCCGTGCCCGTTTTTCCAATTGCGGATCAGGCAATATCTCATCCGGGTTCACCGCAAGTGCGGCCGACCCGTAAAATGACAAAAGGACTGCCAGGAAAAGTGCTGTAAACCCTCTCGCAATCTTCATGCTGCGGCCTCAGCGGGCTTGGATGAAGATTTACGGGCCTTCGATGGTGCACCAACACGCAGGCGCCGATCGGCAAGCGAGAAGATTGCACCAATCATCATGACCAATGCGCCGTACCAGATGAGCGTCACATGCGGTTTCCACCAGACGCGTACAACGATGGAACCATTTCCCGGCTCATCGCCCAAAGCAACGTAAACCTGACTGAACCAAAGCGTGCGAATGCCTGATTCCGTTGTTGGCATCTGTCGAGCCGGGAAGAACCTCTTCGACGGCTCAATCAGCCCCATGTCACCACCTGAGGAATCCAAAAGCGTGAAGCTGCCGCGATTTTCAGTGAAATTGGAGCCGGTGAGAGGACGCAATCCTTCAAAGCGCAACGAATATTCGGCAACTTTTGTTGTTTCGCCCGGCCGCATTAGCAAGACACTTTCAGTGCCGTAAGTCGTGACACTGACGATGCCGAGCAAGGTCACGCCGAGGCCTATATGTGCCAGCGCCGTTCCAAAGACGGAACGCGGCAGACCTTTGAAGCGAGAAAATGCTTTGCCTGCCGAAACCTTGCCGATACCTGCCTTCAGCCAAAGATCGGTCAGGCTTCCAAGGATCAGCCAAACGGCAAGACCAATACCCAGCGCGGCAAGTACGGAATGGGCATTGCTACGCCAAACCACAATACCGACAGTGATCAGTGAGAGAGCGAAGGCAGTCATCAGCCTTTGTGCGACACCGTACAGATCACCGCGTTTCCAAGCTAGCAACGGGCCAAATGGGACTGCCAACAACAGCGGAATCATCAATGGTCCGAAGGTCATGTTGAAGAAGGGAGCGCCGACAGAGATCTTCTCTCCGGTCATCACTTCCAACAGCAGGGGATAGAGCGTCCCAATAAGGACGGTTGCTGCAGCAGTCGTGAGAAAGAGATTGTTGAAGACCAAAGCGCCTTCACGCGAGATCGGCTGGAACAGCCCGCCTGAAGTCAGGCTCTGAACACGAAGTGCAAAAAGCGACAGCGACCCACCGATGAAGATCGCGAGAATAGCAAGAATGAAGAGACCGCGCCCCGGATCAGTCGCGAAACTATGCACTGAAGTCAACACGCCGGAACGCACAAGGAAAGTACCAAGCAGTGACAACGAGAAAGTCAAGATCGCTAATAACACGGTCCAGATTTTCAGCGCCGAGCGTTTTTCCATGACGATTGCCGAATGTAGCAAAGCAGTCCCGACCAACCATGGCATGAAGGACGCGTTCTCGACCGGGTCCCAGAACCACCAGCCGCCCCAACCGAGTTCGTAATAGGCCCAATAAGAACCCATCGCGATACCGCCAGTCAGAAACATCCAGGCGACCAGCGCCCAAGGGCGAACCCAGCGCGCCCAAGCCGCATCAAGACGACCTTCGATCAGCGCTGCTACGGCAAAGGAAAAACAGACTGAAAATCCGACATAGCCGAGATAAAGCAACGGCGGATGGATCGCGAGACCAATATCCTGAAGGATCGGGTTTAGATCGCCACCTTCAATCGGCGCGGGGATAATACGCGTAAACGGATTGGACGTGAAAATGATGAAAGCAAGAAATGCGGTTCCGATCCAACCCTGAACACCAAGCACATTTGCGCGTAGCGTTTCTGGCAAGTTGCCTGAAAAGGCAGCAACCAACGCACTGAAGAAGCTAAGGATCAACACCCAGAGGAGCATCGAGCCTTCATGATTGCCCCAAACGCCGGTAATTTTATAGAGCATCGGCTTTTGCGAATGCGAATTCTCGACAACGTTCAGAACTGAGAAGTCAGAGACGACATAGGCGAAAGTCAGAACTGCGAAAGAAAAAGCAATAAGAGCAAAAACAGCCAGCGCAGTCGGCACGGCGACGCCCATCAGCTGCATGTCTCTGCGCTGTGCGCCAACAACAGGCGCGATTGACTGCACCACTGACAAAGCCAGTGCCAGAACAAGCGCGAAATGACCAATCTCGACATTCATAGGCTTTTTCCAGTTTCAATCTCAATTACTGGCTCGATTACTGGTCCAATATTCATCATTCGCCCTCCCACACGCCTTTCTTCTTCAGGCTGTCGGCGAGATCTTTTGGTACGTAGTTTTCATCGTGTTTGGCGAGAACATTGTCGGCGCGGAATACACCGTCAGGGCCAAAACGGCCTTCAGCAACCACGCCCTGACCTTCGCGGAACAGATCAGGCGCAATCCCTTCAAATACGACATTGACGGTTTTGATTGTGTCCGTGACGGTGAAATGAAGTTCGCTACCCTCACGAGTAACCGAGCCTTCTTCAACAAGACCACCAAGCCGGAACCGCGCACCCGATGTAATTTCCTGCTCTGTCAAATCAGCTGGCGTACGGAAAAAACGGATGTCCTGGCTAAAGGCCATCAGCATGAGACCTACAGCGATTGCGAGTACGACCAGCGCACCGCCGATCAGCATGAGGCGCTTACGCTTCCTCTGACTGACAGTGCGGGCTAAGCTGCCTGTAGGTTTCGTGTTGCGTCCATTACCTTCTGCAGTCGCACTCATTGTGTTGCGCTCCCTGCTTCCAAACCTAGTCCTGCGGCAAAGCTTGTCAGCTCCGTCCGCTTTTCACCATCCAGCGCCGCAACTCCACGTTTGAGTGCATCGAGTGCTGCATCGCGGCGATTGAGGATCATATAGGAGCGCACGAGGCGCTTCCAGCCGTCGATATCCCTGCTGTTTTCGCGAAGACTTTCATCAAGACGTTGAACCATACCCTCAACCATCGCCTGACGATCTTCCGGGCTCATGGATGCTGCAGCGTCTACGTCGTCTGTCGTGGGTCCTTTGGCTGGCGCGGACGGTGCTAGCGATCCTCGAATGCGCGCAATTGTCTGCTCAACCTGAGCACGCCATGGCGCATCTTTCGGCGCCTTATCAAGGAAAGTCTGCAACCTTGTAATGGCGCTGTCGGCATTGCCGTCCTGCATTTCGCCCTGTGCAAGATAATATTGCGGGCGGATATCATTGGGTTCAAGCGCAGCTGCTTTTTCAAACAGACCCTCTGCCTCTGCAGTGATTGGTCCACCTGAGACAGCAATCAAAGCTTCGCCGAGACCAAGGATACGAGGGAAATTTTCACCCTCAAGACGAATGGCCGAACGATATGCGTTCACTGAGTCGGCACCTCGGCCGATACGCAAATAAATCGGCGCCAGAACATCCCAGCCGCGAGCATCATTGGGGTTTTGAGCCAAGTGTGATTCAGCGCGGGCAATAAGCTCATCAACCGAACTGTTCTGCGGGCTGTTAGCCAAGCGTGCAGCAAGTGGCATGGACGGCGTGTCGGGCGCGCCAAAAAGTGGATAGACACCCCAGGCGATAAGGGGGACAGCCAACACAGCTGAAAAAGCCAGCAACCGTCCTGAGTGAACCTTTTTCACCTCGGCAGCAGCGTCGGCGCTGCTCTTTTCAGCACCGAGTATACGACGGGAAATTTCGATACGTGCTTGCTCCGCGCTGGGAGCATCGATCATGCCGCGCGCAGCATCGGCCTCTACTTCGCGCAGCTGGTCTCGATAGACCTCTAGATCGTTTTTTTCAGGGGGCAAAAATTCTTGCTTGTTCCGCGTCAGCGGCAACAAAACAGTCAAAGTAGCTGCAAAAGTCAGCAGTGCGGCAGTCAACCAGAATTCCATGGCTGAGACTTAATCTCAGCGAAGGCAAAAACCAACTCGAAGGACGTGGAATTAGGCTGACTAGGGCAATTCGCCGCAAAGGTTTAATCAAAGGACGCGGATTTGTGCCCGCACATACGCATGGGATAAAATTTAGCGATGCATCCCATGCATGACTGTTTAAGCACCTTTGGCTTTATGTAAGCGGGGTCCAGCTGCCATCGGCATTCCGGCAAGCGGTGCCGCGCGAGGTTTGCGACGCATCGCCAATCGAGAATGTGTGGGTATATTGGCGGCAGTTCTGAGAACCCACCTGATAAGGCTGTGCGGCAGTCACATCGCCGGAAGTCGAACCACTACCACTCCATGAAACCGCTTTACCTGCCGGAGAATACTCAAGCGCGCGATATTCCGCTTCAAGTGCCTTCTTACGGTCGCCCGTGGTCAGCTGACCTGCTGAACTGCCAAGGAGTCCGTTGCCGAGCGACGCGAGCAGATCCGGACGTGTTTCTGCTTTCGAGGAAAGCCCACCAAGCGAAGTCAGCCCTGAGCCCTTGCCGCCGCCGGAAGTTCCGCAGGCAGAGAGAGCGAACGCTATAGAAGCGATCAAAAACGGAGCAGAAAACCTTGATACCATCGTCATAACAAATCGGCCTTCATAAAAATGAGCATGCATACTATCGTAGGATGCAGCTATTAATCTAACCTTCTAGTCTGCCTCGTGGCAAAAACAACTATCAATCTTCAGTCAGCGGCAACACAACGCGCACCTGAAGGCCGCCAAGATTGCTTTTTCCCAAGAACAAGCTGCCCCCATATTCACGAACCGTATCCTGAACGATTGCCAAACCAAGCCCAGTGCCTGGCTTCGTTTCATCAACGCGGTTACCCCGTTTCAATGCGGCATCAATCTTGTCGGGAGCAAGACCAGGGCCATCATCCTCAATCAGAATCTCGAACTGGCGTTGCACATCCGCCGCAGGTCGCAGAACGATCTTGATCCGTCGACGTCCCCATTTGCCTGCGTTCTCCAGAAGATTACCGACAATTTCTTCCAGATCTTCCTTTTCACCAGCGAAAACTGCATCCGGCAAAACATTTCTGAATGCAATATTGAACGACGGATTGAGCTTTGCAGTTACGCGTTCCATACGCTCAAGAACAGGTGTAACCTGAGTTCGAAATACGACACTATCCCGTTGCGCAGCAATCCGAGCGCGCTGGAGATAGTGTTGTATCTGAACCTGCATGGCCTCGCTTTGCTCAAGCACCACGCGGCCCTGTTCACCACCCATGGAGCGCGCTTCATTCGTCAGCACCGAAAGCGGTGTTTTCAAAGAATGGGCGAGATTTCCGACCTGCGTTCGCGAGCGCTCAACAATGCGGCGGTTATTCTCGATAAGCGCATTCATCTCGTTTGCCAGCGGTGCAATTTCCAGCGGCAGCGACGTATCGAGTTTGGCCGATCGCCCCTCGCGAATATCAGCTAAAGCCTGACGCACTTTATCAAGTGGTCGCAAACCAAAGAGAATAATACCAGCATTGATGAACACGCTGCCAAGGCCGAAAATCGCCAGATAAAGAGCCAACTTGCTTCTGAAGTCTGAGATTTCATTCATCACTTCGCTGAGATTGCCCATGACACGGAAGCGTGCGACGCGATTGTCGTTATCGAGAACAACTTCGGTCTCGACAATATAGAGCTCTTCACCGTTCAGGCCTGGCAGCGTGTAGCTGCGCATAAATGAGCTATCAAAGGGTGCCTGCGTGATCGGCATTTCAGGCACGATGCGCCCGACCGAGGACAGCGACTGGAGTTTGCCGGAAATATTTGAGGAAACGGGATCTACAGACCAGTACCAGCCAGAAAGCGGACTGGAATAACGCAGTTCGCCCAGCTCCGGACGCCCTTGAAGGGTGCCTTCCGGAGAGATGCTCACAGCACCGACGAGACTGAAAAGGTGCGCAGTCAGAAGACGTTCAAAGTTGTTGCGTGCAGCATCGCCATAAAGCGTGCTTATCAATGTCGCGACAACAACAAGCGCCAGAATGACCCAAAGCGTCGAAAGGGTTACGACGCGTATCGCAAGAGAACGCAGAGGGGGGAAAATGCTAAGAAGCTTCAGTTCCCGCTCCCTTTCACATCTGTATTTCCTTCCGAACGGATACGATAGCCCATGCCACGTACCGTTTCGATCAGATCAACGCCCATCTTCTTGCGCAGGCGGCCGACAAAGACCTCAATCGTATTGGAATCTCGGTCAAAGTCCTGATCGTAAAGATGCTCGACCAGTTCGGTGCGCGACACCACTTCGTCCATATGATGCATCAGATAGGAAAGCAGGCGGTATTCGTGCGAGGTAAGCTTCAGCGCCACACCGTCAATACTGGCCTTTGAGGTCTTGGTGTCCAAATGCAGCGGACCGCACACCAGCTCCGACGAAGCATGACCGGCAGCGCGTCGGATAAGCGCGCGCAGTCGCGCCAGCACTTCCTCAATATGAAAAGGCTTTGCGACATAATCGTCGGCACCAGCATCGATACCTGCAACCTTATCGCTCCAGCGATCACGGGCGGTCAGCATAAGAACAGGCATTGTACGACCGCTGCGGCGCCAACGCTCAACAACGCTGATGCCGTCCATCTGCGGCAGACCGATATCGAGGATGACGGCATCATAAGGCTCGGTATCACCGAGATGATGACCTTCTTCGCCATCAAAGGCACTATCGACAACATAGCCCGTAGCAACCATCGCATCCGAGAGCTGCCTGTTCAGGTCCTTGTCGTCTTCAACGATCAGGATACGCAAGTTTAAAGCTCCTCGCAGGAACGCATTACTGTGCGGGGACGGCCACTTCTACACGGCGCGGGCGTTCGCCATCGCGACCAGGTACGAGCACAACGATCACACACATGGCACGACCATTTTGCGTGGTTGGTGTTGCCTTGGCCAATTGGCCACCCTGTGAGGCTGCCACTTGTTCTCCAACTGCCGCGCAATCACCAGCGGCAGCGACCAGAAGATTGGACTTCTGTGGCGTCGCAATTGGCAGGGCACCGGCATCAACCGGCAACAGACCAATGCTAACGGCCAGAAGCGCGAAAATTTTGAGAGCAGGGTTCTGTTTCATCATGTCCCTTATATAGCGCCTCCCAGCTGAACGATGCATGAACGATACACTCTGCTTGTCGACACAAAGGAAATTATGCTCATAAAACAGCTTCAACCCCATCTCCGGATTGAAGCCATTCTAAACTATTGTTTTTATGCATAATATCAACCGGAACATCAGTCAATATTCCGGTTTCATGCATCTTTTCAAAACCTTGCTATCACGGATTATAAAATTATGAAATGCGTGAAGTTGCCCCTATGCGCCCAAAAACGGCGATAAGACCGGCAATAGCTGTAGCAAGCTGCAACAAAATATCCGTCAGAGCCCCCTGATCCACAGTTTCACTGACCAGACCAAAAGCTCCGGCAAGTGATAGAAACAGGGCAACAAGGCCTGCCCAGACTGTACGAGAAAGATACCAAGGCTTATCTTCGATCATGACTTTTCCTTTCTAAATTCAGATCCTGCTTGAAATATCAATGCAAGCAAAATCCCCTGCTCCGATTTTAGAACTCACCATTGCAACGCGAAGCTGGAAGTCGCTGGCCCCCAAATCCGAAAGCCGGTCTGCACCGGGGTAAATCCAGGAAGCCGCTTGCACCTGAACGCTTCGGACAAGCACATCCGAACGCCAAATTTCGACCTGATAGGCTTCGCGCTCTTCACCCAGTGGAATCTCTTCCCCAAGCCAGCTATCGGCATCAACACGTCCACGCCTGATCCAGCCAAACAACAGATCATTATTACTGAGCCGATCTGATCTGAGGTGAACGGGACTCAATGGTTTCGACGCCTGCACACCGCCGGTTGCTTTTACGGTGTCGAAAAAATCATCCGAGAACGATTTACCGGCCGCCCCAATGCGCCAGTTGAGTTCCAACCCGATTTCAGATGTTTGCAAACCTATGCTTTGAACGCCCCCATCCAGCAGGATGAAGGGCGTACCCGTCGGCTTTTCATTGAGGCTAATGGCTTCTGTGCCAAGCTGCCCGCGCAAAAGACTGCTTAAGCGCCAATGGTTATGGCCGATTTCTTGAGCCTCAAGAAACTGCAGTACCTCCCATTTTCCATCGGAGGACTGCACAAGCGCGGTATTGGCACCATTCAGGATTTGCGTGAACGGTTTCGATTCCAACTCACCCGAATACAGCACCAGTTCCAGTGTTTGACCATCGATAAGTCGCCCACTTGCCCCTCCGGGCAATGGAGCTGTCAGCTCACCCATAACGGCGCGTTCGCCGATCAGGCCACGCTCGACAAAGCCGTCATCGGAGGGCGAGGCATAAGTCGCGACCCCACGCCAAGGCTTCGCATGACAGGCAATGCGAAACTGACCAGCCGGATCTTCTGCACCCGGCCAGAGTGGCAGGTCGATGAGATGAAATATCGGCTTCATATCCGAAACAGGTCCGCCCGGCGTCAGCTGCGGCGTTTCTCCCCTATCAGCAAAAGCCACATTGGGTGCCAGCGCCACAGCCTTGACCACCCGCACCTCTCCGTCTTCGAGAGACGACACAACATAATCGCGTCCACCGCCCAGCATATCGAGCCGCACACGATCCCCGACATGCAGGGCAGCCTCAGACCACGGCAATGAGAAACTTGCTGTCCGCCTTTCGGCATAACGGCGCGCCATCCAGGCTTCTGCGAGTGCAGTCGCCTGTCCCGCTTCCATTGAGCCGGAGAGGCTGAGGCTTTCCGTGCCTTGGCCCATATCGCGCCGCACCGATGCACCGACCACCTGAAAATCACGCAGCGGATCGTTGCAGTAAAGTTCAGCTACCGAAGGTAAATCGCCCTGATCCTCAAGAACCGCGGTCAGCGCTTCGCCATCGGTCGGTTTAACAAGCACAGCCGCCACGTCGAGTACAGGGGCCACGCGACCAATGCTACGGAACTTGAACTGCCCTGACTGTTCGAAGCCCTGCACACCAAACACATTCATCAGTGGCTCCAGCACACCGCGAGCCGTGCTGGGCTCTGAAATCACGAAGCCAGTCAGATGCCCATCTGCGCCTGTGCAGTCTGCTTCCGGCAATCCAAAATCTGCGAGGATAGCTGCAATAAGCTCATCAAGTGCAACACCGCTCATGCGGCCATTGAGCCAATGTCCCAACCGCCAGTTTGGCGTGTCTCCCCACACATCGGCTTTTAGCGGAAACTCCGGAAAAGGTCTCGTATCCCATGACCAAAGATAGACGCGATCCATGTCGAGCATCGGCCCGCCATAGATGGAGGAAACTGGGTTCCTATCCGGCCAGTAGTGATAATGCGCCCGCAGAAAGCGATCCATGGCAATATCGGAACGCGCCCCATTCGAAAAATAGGGTGTCGCGTTTTCCGAGGATTTCGGATCAGGGAACACATTAGGCTGGTTTGGTCCTTTATCGACCGCAGGGCATCCCAGTTCGGTGAACCATATGGGCTTTGATTGTGGTGCCCATGCCGTTGGCGCAAGAGCCTCAGCACCATCAATGCGATTATAGTGCGGGTTGCTCCACCATGAGCGAATGTCTTTGTATCGGTAAACCCATGGCTTGCCCGCAAGCCCATCCGTGATTGGTGTGCGCTTGCGCTGCTCACGGTTTTCGCTATTGGCATAATACCAGTCGAACCCCTCACCCGCTTCGATGTTGCTGCTCAAACCATCAAGATCGTAAGCGCCTTCAAAACCATCAGGGTTGCCACCATCCAGGTCGCCGTCTCGCCAGTCAGCGAGCGGCATATAATTATCGATACCAATGGCATTGATGGCTGGATGCGCCCATAGCGCGTCAAGATTGAAGAAGAGATCGCCGGTGCCATCCTGTGCCTGATAACCGAAATATTCAGTCCAGTCCGCGCCATAACTGATGCGACAGCTCTGCCCGAGTTTCGTGCGCATTTCGGCTGCAAGCGTGCAGAGATGGGTTACAAACGGAAAGCTGTCGCGGCTTTCGCGGATGCTGGTAAGACCACGCAGTTCGGAACCCAGCAAAAACGCATCAACTCCGCCCGCCTGCATTGCGAGGCTTGCACAGTGATTCAGAAAACGTCTGTACCCCCATGTTCCGTTGACGAAAGCTGTAACCTGATTGGCCGCTTCCAGCGTCTTGTCAGGTGATCCAGAGATACCAATCGCGGGACTACAGGTTATGCGCCCACGCCATGGGTAAACGGATTGTCCCACACCGCCGTAAGGCGACGGCAACGAGTTGCCGGCGGGAACATCCATCATGATGAAAGGATATAGCGTTACTTTCAGGCCGCGCGCCTTGGCATCGCGAATTGCATCAACCACACTCTGGTCGGATGGTGTACCACCATAGGCCGCTCCCTCGCCGCTCTGGGAAATCAAGTGCGCTCCGCTGCGCGTAACACTCTCAACTTTCCATGTCTGGCTCGACGACAAAGCACTCTGATGCGTAACACCGGGGCGTATCTGGCAATATCCCGCGCGCAAGTCATCGCCAAACCACGGCAGGACAATCGCCACATGCTGCAACTGAGGACAAAGCGACTGCAGCTCATCCATAGCAACCGTCCAATCGCTGCGGCCGCGTTTTGCATTGCGATTAAGCGTGCGGCTTTCACCGGGCGACGGTCGATCCGTAACGGGAGTTGGTGAAAGACCGAACTCGGTTGAACCTGGAATAAGTGCTACAGCACGGACCTCTCGCGCCAGCTTCCCAACCGGACGCAGAACCTCGAACTGAAACTGCGGCAGGCGATTGCCAAAGACATCAAGCGGAATACGCTCAAACACCACATAGGCCGTTCCGCGATAGGCGGGTGCATTGCCTGTGCCTTGCTTGGCTTCAATCAGCGGATCGGGCTGCTGCGTATCCGTGCCGTGATAAATGCGCATTTCGATTTCGGTAAGATCAAGCTCCTGCCCGTCGGCCCAGACACGGCGAATGCCAGCTATTTCCCCCTCTGCAACAGCATAGGCTGCGTTACCGAAATAGCTGTAGGAGGTCACTTTCGGACCACCCTTACCGCCCTGCCGTTCCGTAGTTTTCTTTTCCTCATGCCGTGTCGCCCAGATCAATGTGCCGGAAAGTCTTGCCGTGCCATAGACGAACGGCAGAGCTGCTCCTTCTTCAGCTGTCGCCACGCGCCCGCCATTGAGCCTTGCCCCTTCCATATGGCGGGTGGAGTTGATGATAGCCGTATCGATGACATAACCACCCATTGCGCCAAGCCCTGCGCCGATGGCAGCACCCACAGGGCCAAAAATGCCACCGACGGCAGCGCCCACCGCCTGCAGAACAACAGTCGCCATTGCTTAACCTTCTGGTTCAGGAAAAATGAAAATGCCGGCTATACGTTTTCGCCATTGCGGCACCAGTGCAGAAGCCATCACCCGATGCCCCTCATAGGCATGGATGAAACGGTTCTCACTGGCCATAATGCCAAGATGCTTGGCCGCCATATCGGACCGCCAACGAAAAACGAGGAGATCACCCGGCTGCGGATCAGCGCCTTCGCGGCGCTGCATATGGCGTGATGCGGCTTCAAGCAGCGGATCGCCGTGAGCGGCCTCTGCCCAGTCTGGCGCATAGGTACCGGGACTTTCCGGCTCAGTGCCATAGATCTTGCGCCAGATACCGCGCACGAGCCCAAGGCAATCGCAACTGATACCGCGCGCGGAAGCACCGTGGCGGTAGGGCGTGCCAATCCAGCTTTCCGCCTCCGTCAGAACTCTGTCTGCAATAATCATGGGACCAGCGCGCTCCCGTCATATTCGTTGTTGGAGCTGACATAGGCAAAGGCGGCGTCATTGCCCGGCAGGTGCGGGAAGCCGCGAAAATTTGCGCTATTGGCAAACTTTGCTTTGCAGGTGGCAAAGCTCTTGTCACAGCCTGCCACCAGTCGAAAACCGTCGCCCGGTTTTGCGGCAAGAACTGGCGGTTCTGTGAGATTCAAGCGATTGCCGCTATGTGCGAGGACGCGCACCGAACCGCCCTGATTATCTCCGCTTGTCCATGTGAGCCGCCCTTGTGCAAACCAGTTGCTGGCAAAACCATCGAGCCCACTTACATCGAGAATTGCACCGTCGGAACTTACAACAAAACCAACGGCAAAAAAGCGCGGGTCGTCGATACTCACGCCGCAGCGTTTATCCCCCAGCACCGCATCGCATTGACGCAGAACACGCCGCCCACAGACAGCATCAAAAGTCGCAGCAGCACCTTTCAGTTCCATCACAAATCGGCCACCTGAGCGCGTGATTGCCCCGACTGTCCAGCGCCGCAAAAGCATGTGCTGATCAGGCACATTCCAATTGGCGAGATAGCTCTCGACCACGGCACCATCAAAGCGCCCCTGCTCAATGTCGGTCTCGCTGATGCGTATCGAGGACAACACACCTTCGACATCGCCGCCCGCGATGGAAAGACCGAGCGTTGTTGTGGCTTCACTGCTGTTGAGACCCGTCAATGGTTCGCAGGAAATACCTTCCAGAACCAGCGCCTGGTCGTGATCTGTGAAACCCAGGACCACCTGATCGGAACGTCTGATAAGCCATGCAAAGCAATGGCTTGTCACTTCTCCCTTCAGATGTGATTCAAGTTCTGCCGGGACAGGGATCATGCCTTGACCTCGATAATGGGAATAGAGGGGATTTCACCTGCTTGAAACGAAGCAATGCTTGCCGTGAGGCGGTCTGTGTCGAAGCGCACAGGCACATCGAACAGAAAACCAGCCGTCACCTTTGCGCCATCAGCAGGCACGTAATCGGGGGTAAAAGATACAATCCCCTTGGCATGGTCGAGCGTATAAGCCTCACCCTCATCGAGCCTTACGCCGTTGACGCCAATCAGTATGGAATTCGCGACAGGGCGTGTGATCGGTCGGCTGTATGCTTCGTAATGTTTGACAAGCTGGAACATGGCGGTTGCGCCATCGCCTGTTCCGATCACCTGATCGGTAAAGGATGGTGCGAAACTGCCCGCAGCCGAAGAAAAGTCGAACGGATCGCGGAAGCGGAAACTATGCAGCGATCCGCGTCTTGCCTCGAAAAAGGCAAGCACCGATTTCAGATCGTCCAGCGACCGCAAACCGGTTCCCGCATCGAAATGTCTGCGTGAATGCGCCCATCGGGCATTGCGCTTTTCAAAGCCTGATGTGAGCGTGACGATTTCGTTGCGCCACTCCGGTCCGGCCGTCGCACCGAATGAGACACCCAGCGGAAAACGGACATCGTGAAAAGCGTCCATCTCACATCCTCCGTGCGCCGCGGCGCACAGCACCCGCAAGCATGGTTGAAAGCTGCGCTTCGGATTTGCGGAAGGAAGATGCGTCGGGCGATGTCATGTTGAACACGACCTGCACGGGCTTGGAGCCACTGCCGCCAGTTGCAACGCCCAGCCTGCCATCGGCACCCCGCGCCAGCGGCAGGATCGCTTCCGCACCCGCCTCACCCGTAAGGCCCAGCGAACCATTTCCCATGCCAAAATAAGTGGGGCTTGAAACCACCCCGCCCTTGGCAAAAGGCATGACGCCGCGAATGCCGCCCATCACACCCGACATTAGCGAGGAACCAAGGCTTTGCAGTGGCTGAAGCCCAGCAGAGAGCGCTGAGCCTGCCAAACTGCTGGCAAGCCCGCGCAGCACATCATCAAGCCCCTTGCCGGAAACGATTGCACTTTTCAGTGCCGTTGTCAGGCTTGAGCCGAAGCTTGACGAACGCTTTTCAAGATCGGTCAGAGCGCGATCAAAGGCGCTCGTGTCCGCCTCAACGGAAACGGTTACGTTTTCATCTGTCATGTTAAATTACCTGTCGGGAAAGGCGTGCATCAGCGCGTCGAGTGTCGCGCGCGAAGGAGCATTCGTGCTCTGCGAAACGGGTCCAAGAACGGCGCCAAGTTCGCGTGGGGTCATGGCCCAGAAGTCTTTTGAGGAAAGCCGCAGCAAACCAAAACCTGCGCGCATCACCTCTTCCCAGGGAAAAGGCTGACGTGAAGGAACTGATTCAACTGCGGCACTCAAGGGTTTGAAGGAGAATCGCTTTCTTCCGTTCCGAAGGTCGCGGTGAGCAATGCTGAAACGATGCGAGCATAACCGCTCGCGCCGCCATCTGCTCTCATCTCCGCTACGTCTTCAAACGGCACATCATGTCCACCGCCATGCAAACCGGCGCAGATGATACGCTGCATATCGAAGGCGGAAAGCTTGCCGCCGGAAAATCGGGCAATCAAATCGGAGAGATTGTCCGCTTCAAAAGCAGACTCCAATTGTGCCAGCGCACCCAGCGTCAGGCAGAGTGTCCAGTCGCGGCCATCAAGTTTTGCCGCAACCTCGCCGCGATGGCGATTGACCATCATAGTGCATCTCCGAAGGAGATCAGTCCTGCGGATTCCAGCGCAATTTCAAACGTCACTTCCGCATCGTGATTGCCGCCATATTCAAGGGCCACAATCTGGAAGGGACCGGTGATGGTGCCGAAATCGGGCAGCAATATCTGCCAGTTGCGAATCTCACCATCAAAGAACACACTACGGATAAGAGCATCCGATGTTGCATCCTTGAATATGCCCGATCCGCTGATCGAAGCTCGTTGCACGCCGCTTCCGGCCAGCAGTTGCCGCCACCGACCGGCAACATCCGCATCTGTCACATCGACGGTTTCGGCATTGAAAGCAATGCGCTTGGTGCGCAAGCCAGCACAGGTTTCAAACTGGTCAGTTCCATGCGTAATTTTCAGCAAGATGTCCTTGCCGCGTTGAGCTGTCATTCTGTGTTCCTCGATCTTTTTTGCTTTTACGCGCATCTTAATTCCGATCGAAGCGGGATCAGAAATCAGTCCAGTGGACTGATTTCCCCGCGTAGGCGGTTCCCACTTTTCGGGATGCGCTTTAATTTTCCGGTTCGGTCACGGCGCGGTAGCGCATGGTGCCGAGATAGCTGCCGAACCCGTCCGTATTGCGGGCTAGAACTTCGGTCAGCATGAGGTTAACGACGCGATGACCATTGAGGTCGAGTGGTTCTTCGTCGAGCCTCGTTGCGATACGCCCAGCAATTTCAAGCACGCGTTTGCGACCTGCTTCACGCGCCCATATCTGGATATTGAGAAAATGTTCTCCACCTGGCTCAGAGGCCGTATTCCAGTCCTTGCTCAGCGTTTCGCCGAGCGTGACATAAGGAAATGGAGTCTTGGGCGGAACGTGATCATAAACATGCTCACCCCCAAGTGTTTCAATAAGTTCTTCGTCATTCTTCAAGGCGTCATAAAGTGCCTTCTGCAATGCTGCCGCGCCGTTCCTCATCTTGCTCCCCGCCTGATTTTTGAGTGTCGCGCCGGGCAATCAGCTGCCCGGTGGCAATATCCTCCCGCACCGCGATTTGCCTGAAACGCAGTGCCCGAATGAGACCATCGAAGGTCAGTTTCATCGTGATATTCACCGCCCCTCCTCCACCGCCAGGCAGATAAGGTAACGTCCGCGTTCATCCGGATCGTGGACAGAGCGCAGCGTGAAAACACGCCCACCTTTGCGGAAGCGTTTGTCTGTCGCGATATCTTCACGATGACGCACCAGAATGCGGTGGGTGATCTCAGGGCGTGGCCGGATACCGGAATCCCGCTGACTGGTTGATAGGGGTTCAATACGACCCCAAACAGTCCCGATCTCCGACCATGTTTCGCGATAGCCGCCCATACCATCAGCAACAGGCTGCATGGCTTCCAGGGCCAACTCAGTCGTGAGCTGACCCGGATCAATAAACAGCATGTTGTTCATAGGGATATTCGTCGCCAGCTATCGACCATCGTGGGCAGTTCAGCCTTGGCTGTATCCAGACCTGCGCGGTTCTCATAGAGATGCGCGGTCAAAGTGAGTATTGCCTGCTTGAGTGCATCCGGCACTTCAACGCCGGTTTCCCCAAACCCTGCAATAAAGTCGACCTCAAGGCCACAGAACGTCTGTGCATCCGGATATTGCGCCATGTAAACACGTTGCGGACGGCGGCCATGCTGGAGCATGAACTCTTCAGGCTCCATGCCGATTGCACTGCCGTCGGGACGATATGCGACCACAGCTGTGACAGCTTTTACCGGATACTTGAAAATAGCGAGACGCCCCGAGCGCGGCCAACGATCAACGCGAAGACGCCATGTCTGATCAACCAGTGCAAGTCCGGTCTCGGCTTCGACAAGCTCGCGCGCGGTCTTGATGATACGGCGCAGAACATCATCTTCACTATCGGTCGAAATTCGCAAAAATGCGCGTGCGTCAGCAATCGTCACCGGCTCCAGCGCCGGCGGCGTGACAAGAAACATTGTCATGTATTTTCCCCTTAAATAACTCTCAAATCAGATAGTTACGCATGCAACCCCAGAAAAAGATTCAACCTGTTCGCAAATTGAATCTAGCTGCCAAAACCGGCAGGGAGATCACTGCTAAAAATATCAGGCTGCGAATTTCAGAAGCTTGATCGCATCAAAATCCTGCACGCCGCCGCCCACGCGTTTGGTGGTGTAGAAAAGCACATATGGCTTGGCAGAATATGGATCGCGCAACACGCGCACGCCGATACGATCCACCACCAGATAACCGCGTTCAAAATCGCCAAAAGCAATAGGCGTTCCGTCAGCAGCAATGTCTGGCATATGCTCGGCCTCGACCAGACCAAAGCCCATCAGCGATGCCTTTTCACCAACAGCCGCTGGCGGCTGCCAGAGGTAATTGCCATCCGCATCTTTCAGCTTGCGCAACACGCTCTGCGTCTTGCGGTTCATCACGAAATTGGCGTTCTGGCGATAACCAGCTTTCAGCGCATAGATGAGTTCAATCAGTTTGTCGGATGGATCGGAAGCAGGCAATGCGCCGTCAACACCAGTGGCTATGTGGCCGATCTTACCCCACTCCCAACTCGCATCTTCAACGGTGCTATAGCTCAGGAAGCCCATCGGCTTGTTCAGGCCATTGCCGGTGATGAAGGCAGCAGCTTCCTGTTCGGCAAAGGCTGCTTCGACTTCTTCGGTGATCCACTGCTCAACGTTGACAGCTGCGTCATCAAGCAATGAAGAAGTGGCCGCTGGCATTGCGTAGATTTCCATCGTTGGGAACTGCAGCTCTGCAAGCTTGGCCGAAGCGGTCTGCGGACGCGCATCGGTTTCGCCGACCCAGCCCGTTGCCGGGCCACTGACCGAGAATGGCTTTTTCAGCACGGCACCAGAAACCTGGCGCACACTGGAGATGCCACGTATCGGCGAGAGCACGGCCAGACGGCGACCGATTTCAGTCTCTAGTTCCGCAGGCACCAGATAGCCACCGTCCGGACCAGAGGCATAAGAATGTGCCTTTTGCTCAATGCCACGCATCGCCTGCTCGTCGCCACGGCGCACATAACCGTCAAAGGCCTGCTTATGCTCGACATCAACAATAGCATTGCCCTTGCCAAGCTGCGGACGGGCGCTTTTCAAAACATACTGGTCAAGTGCTTGTTTCTGTTCGTCGAGCGCGCGGTTGATACGATCAACCTTGTCGCGCAACAGCACATCGACATCGGCGCTCTTTTCAACCTTCTTCAAACGTTCGTCATTGGCTTCACGGAACGCCGAGAAGGCCGTCATAAACTCGTCAAAAGCTTCCGACACATCGCCGTTGTTCCCAAGCGCCTTCGTTTCCACGCTCTTGGTTTCGAGCGGGATTGCATGATTTTTTACCATTTTTGATCCTGATTTAATTAAGTTGCATCATCTTGCAGGCGGCACGCATACGCTGCGCAAGTGCCTTATCATCTGCCTGGAAAGCGTCCCGCCCGTCCCGGCTTTGCATGGCTGCAAGTGCTGAATAGCCTTTG
Source organism: Brucella sp. (assembly GCF_032066345.1). Lineage (NCBI taxonomy): Bacteria > Pseudomonadati > Pseudomonadota > Alphaproteobacteria > Hyphomicrobiales > Brucellaceae > Brucella > Brucella sp. The sequence goes on along the minus strand of NZ_DAMBKZ010000012.1, from coordinate 19,673 downwards.
GCTATAACCAGACGTGCAGCAGAACGGCTCAGCCCCGCATCCCGCGTGAGCCAGCGTTCAAATTCTCTGACTGTCGGCAAATCCGCCTTGAGATTATCGATGCGTGCCTGTGGCAGCATAGGAAACGTGACCACCGAGATTTCCCAGAGATCCGCTTCCGTGATGTGGCGCAAACCGGTCCGCGCATCCTTGCGCGCTTTGACAGTGCGAAAGCCAATCGACAAGCCATCCAGCCCGCCAGCGCGCATGAGTTCCAGGGCTTCGCGTGCGCGTGCCACGCCTTTGGCCAGTCTGCCCTCGACATAAAGGCCGCGTGCATCCTCACGAATATCAGTCCAGACACCAATCGGTTCAGCCGCATCGTGTTGCCAGAGCATTCGCACGCCCGATGATTTGCGCGAGGTGAGCGACTTCGCAAAGGCGCCTTTTTCGATCACATCATTGCCGAGATCAGCTAAACCAAACACGCTTGCATAGCCTGAAAAGCTGCCATCGATTTCGATCTCTTCAAGCGCCAATGATGCACGCTTAGTTTCAAGTTTCAGGTCAGGCTTTGCCATTCCTGTTCCTTTCAACGGGTAGAATTCCAGTTAGCGATGCGTTCTTCACCCGCTCAGCAAAACGTTTGAGGATGCCCAGCACAGACCATGCCGCGAGGCTTGCAGCCGTTGACCCCATCAACATAAGCTCGGCTCGTCCAAGCAAGGTCTGCAGAGAAAGCGTTTCGGCAATTTTCACGCCTGCAGCGCCCCCAAACACCATGCCGCAGATAATGCCGACTGCAAATCGGATCGCCGCTTCCCGCTTGCCATTTGGCAGCATGTAGGCGAGCGACACGGCAGAACCGGCCACCGCACCCGCAATCTTGGCAAACCACACCAGACTTGCATCAGACGCCATAACGGTTTCGCTCAGATTGCTCATGAAACTCTCCTTTCCGCACGCGGCTGATAGCCAACCGCATCGCGTTTTTCGTCATCACTCAGGAATGAGGCTTCCGACACGCGCCGCCAGAGCGATTCACGTTCCAGCGACAGACCTTCGATGCGGTCGGTATCGTGCTCAAGTCTGAGATCGTCACCAAACAATGGGCCGAGCCAGCAACCGAGAGCCTTGGCGGTACGGTTAATCAGCGGCAGCACAGTCAGGCGATAGAAGGCGCGATTGGCCTCGGCATAATTGGCGTAAGTGTTGTCGCCCGGAATGCCTAGCAGCATCGGCGGCACGCCAAATGCCAAAGCAATGTCGCGAGCCGCCCCATTTTTCGCTTCGATGAAATCCATATCCTGTGGGCTGTAACCCATAGCCTTCCAGTCGAGCGCACCTTCAAGAAGCAGCGGCCGCCCCGCACCAGATGCTCCGGTGTAGCCCTCCTCAAGTTCGGTTTTCAGGCGGTCAAACTGCTCTTCAGTCAGGTTGCCACCGTCTTTGGGCGCATAGACCAGCGCACCGGAAGGCCGTGCAGAGTTATCAAGCAAAGCCTTGTTCCAGGCACCTGCCGCATTGTGCAGATCAAGCGCCATCAGAGCTGCTTCAAGCGGCGGAAAACCATAATGATCATACAGCGGATGAAAAAGCTTCAGATGCAGGCCAAAACACCCTGCCCCCGCGAGCGAAACCATGCGGCTCGTATTGGCTGAGCAGTAGACCAGCGATTGCGGCCAGCCGTCACTCGATGTTTCCAGCGTCACTCTTTCAGGCCGCAGAAGATGCAGCTCACGTCTACCGCTCGGCAGATCGACGCGCTCGACATATGCATTTCCCGAAATCAGCAAATGCCCATAAAGCCGCTCGAAGAAACTGCTACCATCAAGCCCGCATTGCGGTGTCGCGATGAGGTCGAGCAACGGATGCACTTCATGTTCGGTCATGCCTTCATAGAGCAGCCACGGTACATTGCTGGCCGCTTCCGCGATCAGCCGCACGCAGCGATGCGCGACCGGATTGCGCATGAAGCCCTCACGAGCGAGCGACGTATAATCCCGCGCAATCCACGAAGCGCCGCGCTCCATATGCAGCGCCACGAAGCCATTTGCGCTTTTTCTCTCTCGCCCCGCTTCAGAATACGAAGGGGCATTCGCAGCACCTCTGCGCCACGGCCAGTTCCACGCCATATATCGGCTCTCCAATAAAGTTAAATTTTACCCGAAGCGCCGGATACGTGGCTTTCGTTCGCCACCCAGCATGAGTTCGGTCAGCGCCCAAACGAGTGCATCAAGGCGATCCGGCGAGCGTCCGTTCGAGAGCCCTTCAGGCGCAAAGTCACACATTTCGTCTTCAAGAGCTACGAAACGCCCGGTATGGCGAACACGCCCCTGTTCATAAAGGGCTGCCACCGGCTCGGCGCGCAACCACTTGCCGCGCGAGGCACGCCGCATCAAAACCGGCACCGTCGCATCTTCCGCCGCAAGCACGGCTGCAACCATTTCGCCGCCCTGATTAACCTCAGCCAGAACCGCATCCGCTTCAAAGGAATGATAAAGCGCAATCGCCCGCCGCGCCCATTGATGTGGCTTGGCCATGTTCATGGTTTCATCGGCAAGCACATGCGCAAAACCATTTTCATCGATACCTGCAACCACGATCCCGCAAGCATCCGACGACTTACCCGATGAAGCAGGCGGATCAATCGCCACGAGAATGCGGATAAGTTCCGGTGCCTGAACCTCAAAGCACTGTTCTATCCGCTCACGCGACCACAATGCTCCTGCGCGCTCTTCAATCAATTCGCCGTCGAGTTCCTGCCGTCCAAGCCTTGTTCCGGCATATCGCTGGTTAATCGTCTCAATAAAACCATTCGCCAGATTGGTTGCGTTTTCACATGTCCGCATATGCGTCATCGAAACTGAAGCATCGCTGATCAATGCCTTCAACAAAGGCACGGCCCGCGGTGTCGTCGTCACAACCTGACGCGGGAAGTCGCCCAGACGCAGGCCAAATTGCAGCATGTCCCATGTGGCTTGCGGGTTCTTCCATTTCGCCAGCTCGTCGCACCATGCAGCATCAAATTGCGGTCCGCGTAATCCATCCGGATCCTCGGACGAATAAAGCGACGCCACCGCACCATTGTCCCACAGAAGTCGCTTACGCGTTGCTTCATATCGCGGCCGCGAAAGCCGTGAGACAGACAATATGCCGGATGGACCATCCACCATCACCTCGCGCGCGTCGGCAAAAGTTTCACCAACCAGCGCGATGTGCCCACAAGCGCTTGCTGCAAAAGGTGCCAAACCCAGAGCCATGCCAGAAACCCATTCAGCACCAGCACGCGTTTTGCCAGAGCCGCGACCACCCAGAATAAGCCAGGTTCGCCAACCGGCGGGCGGCGGCAATTGCGCATCACGCGCCTTGAGCAGCCATTCGCTTTCCACTGTCATGATCTGATTTCGCGTCAAGTCCGCGCCCCAAGATTTCCTGCGCGCGCCTTTTTGCAAGTTCGTCGATTCTCCTGTCTATGCGAGCCAGAGCCTGTCTGGCTTCATGAAGGCTTGGTACCAAAGCACCACCGCCTACTTCCGACGCCCCCGTCTCAGTTGCAAGCTCACCAACCGTCTTCACTGCTTTCGCCAGAGCCATGAGGGCTTCTGCCTTGTTTTTGTCTGGCAGCTCCTCCCCATCGATCAGTTTGTTGAGCTCAGTCCGCAATCGTTGCAGAGCATTTTCGGTGCTGGACGATTTGTTTTGCACCTGCTCATTCAGACCAAAGCGCTTCAACCAGTGAAGATATTGCCTCTCGGAACATCCCATCACCTTTGCGATTTCGGTGACGGCAACGTCGTGTTTCATTTGCAGGCAAAAAGCCAGCCTGACTCTTGCCTCGCGGCACTCGTCAATTTTTCGCGTTTTCAACGGCCTTATCCGTCAAACTCCCCTTTTCATGCAAAACCCCGAAAGCATGACGCTTCCGGGGGTTTGCATTGCCGATAAAAGCCGGGGGTATCGAGGCTTCTTCGGCACCAGTCACACTTTTCTGACTGTATCTAATAGCTAGCAAATGACCGTTACGCCGTCAAGGACTATTTTCCTATCAATGATTATTTTCCTGATCTTTTTATGATATCTGTTTACTAATTTACGTGAGTTATAGCTTATTAATCTGATATGATTGACGGGTAGGTTTCGCTCGTCTCACAACTTTAACGGCTATAAAGTAGAGTTCATGCGTAAAACGGCCGATGAAGATACTGACAAGAAAAAGCGCAAGCCCTTCCGGGTTTCGCGGCTCATCGGTCTTGACGCCTGGATTGACTCCGGCCTCTACAATCTGCGTTTTTATGCCCGTGAATGGTGGGAAAACATCACTATTTTCTCCCGGCGTTTCCGGGTGCGCGGGTTCCGTCGTCTCGTCGTCGAGGTTCTCGATGAAGGTTTTACGCTGGGCGTGATCGGCTCTGTCGTCATGCTCGCGCTCGCGCTGCCTGCCTTTGAGGAAACCAAGAAGGACTGGCGCGCGCAGGATGATTATGCCGTCACATTCCTCGACCGTTACGGTAACGAAATCGGCCAGCGCGGCATCCTGCACCGGCAGGCTGTGCCGATTGATGAATTGCCAGACCACGTCCTCAAAGCTGTGCTTGGCACCGAAGACCGTCGCTTTTTCGATCATTACGGCATTGATTTCTGGGGGTTGAGCCGTGCGCTGAGCCAGAACCTGCGCGCGAATGGTGTGGTTCAAGGCGGCTCTACTCTCACACAGCAGCTTGCCAAAAATCTGTTTCTTTCCAATGAGCGCACGATCGAACGCAAGATCAAGGAGGCTTTCCTTGCAATCTGGCTTGAAAGCAATCTGAGCAAGAAAGAGATACTCCAGCTTTATCTCGACCGCGCCTATATGGGCGGCGGCACCTTCGGCATCGCAGCCGCATCCGAGTTTTACTTTGGTAAAAACATCAAGGATGTAAGTCTCGCCGAAGCTGCCATGCTGGCAGGTCTGTTCAAAGCGCCAGCGAAGTTCGCGCCTCATGTCAATCTTCCTGCCGCCCGCGCTCGCGCAAATGTCGTTCTTTCGAACATGGTGGAAAGCGGTTTCATGAGCGACGGACAGGTGGCAGTTGCACGCCGCAACCCGGCCAGCGTCATCGACCGCGCCAAAAATGAAAGTCCGGACTATTTCCTCGACTGGGCCTTTGAAGAGGTGAAGAAAATCGCGGGCAACGTGCCGCAACACACCTTGACGGTGCGGACTACGCTCGACCGTAATATCCAGAAGGCAGCAGAAGAATCGCTCGAATTCCATCTGCGCCAGTACGGTAAGGATTATAAGGTTTCCGAAGCTGCAACAGTCGTCATCGCCAATGACGGCTCGGTGCGTGCGCTAGTCGGCGGACGCGACTACGGCGAAAGTCAGTTTAACCGTGCAACAAAGGCGCTGCGGCAGGCTGGATCATCCTTCAAGCCATATGTTTATGCAGCTGCGATGGAGAAAGGCATGACGCCGAACACCATCGTTTCCGACGCGCCAATCAGCTGGGGCAATTGGTCACCACGCAATTATGGCCGCAGCTTTGCCGGTCGCGTGGACCTGACAACCGCGCTCGTGCGCTCGTTGAATTCCGTGCCGGTTCGGCTGGCGCGCGATCATCTGACGACCGCGCCGATTGTGGCGCTCACCAAGGCAATGGGTGTGGAATCACCCATTTCCTCACACAAGACCATGGTGCTTGGTACGTCCGAAATGACCGTGATGGATCAGGCGACAGGCTTCAATGTCTTCCCGAATGGTGGCATGGCTGGCAATCGTCATGCCTTCACGCAGATCGTCTCTTCGGAAGGCAAAGTTCTCTGGGACTTCTCTCGCGATGCGCCCAAACCACATCGGGCATTGTCCGAGAAAGCGGCTTTCGAAATGAATTCGATGCTGGTGCAGGTGCCTGAACGCGGCACAGCCCGCCGGGCAGCACTTCCAATGACGCGCGTTGGCGGAAAGACCGGCACGACACAGAATTATCGTGACGCCTGGTTTGTAGGATTTACCGGCAATTTCACCGCCGCGGTCTGGTTCGGCAATGATAATTTCACGCCGATGAAGGATCTGACCGGCGGTGTGCTGCCTGCCATGGCCTGGCAGCGAATGATGAATTATGCCCATCAGAATATCGAGCTAAGGCCAATTCCAGGCATCACCCCCGCCTTCCCTGCACCGGCCAAGACGGCTGAGCCAAAGGTTGCTGCAACCGGAAAGCCGGAAGAGATGATGTCGGCACCACCGCGCGTTCTGTCACCTGTCGCCACGAAGGCGCTCAAGGAACTCAACGACAAGATTCGCAACGCGCCACCTGTGCCTGCACTTGCCGGGCGCTCGAAAGTATCGGTACTCTGAGCGCCTTATGCTGAAGACTATTCTCAAAGTTCTGGTGGTTCTGGTCATCTCGCTTGGTGGGGGCATCTGGGTAACAGATTACACCCTCGACAATTTCGATGGTTTTGGTGAATTGCAGTTGGGGGCATGGAGTGCTTACCCAGCTTCCGGCACGACAGACGCCGATCCTTATTCAAAAGCGCGTGCTGCCCGCAAAGCCTTCCTCGCTATCGGCACAGCAGAAGGCCTCCCCTTCTATGCGCGCCGTGACAGCAATGGCAGGGAGCTGCGTCGTGGGTGCAGTTATCGTTTGACCGGCCTTACACCATCAACGCGGTTCTGGACGCTTTATCCAGCCAACACCAATCTGGAGCCTATTGTTCCTCGCGAAGGTCTTCAGACCGCACTGCATTCGCGTGAGATGCTCTATGACAATGACGGGCGCGTGCAGGTTACGGTTGGTCCGAATGCAAGCCCGGACAATTGGCTTCCCGTTGAAGGTAGCGGCAACTTCGTTCTGGTGATGACGCTTTACGACACGCCAGCTGCAAGCTCTTCCGGCCTCGTCGATCTTGTCATGCCCCGTATTGTGCCGGTCGCAAATCTGGAGGCATGTCGTGGCTAAAGTCCTGCGTTTACTGCTTCTTGGCCTGATCGGTGCTGCAATCGTGCATATTGCTGTCCTGCTGCTTGTCCCGCTTTATTCAAGCAAGAATGCATGGTCTCATCTGGAAGCTTTGGGTGATGCCTACCGTTTCCACCTTCTATCCGAAAAATCGGGGTTGATAAGTGATCAGGACCCGCTGATGGAGCAGGCTGCCTGTCGGTTTGATTTGTCGGAAGGGCCGGTCCACATCACGACGAAAGGCGCCACGCCCTTCTGGTCACTATCTGTCTATGCTCCCAATGGTGACAATCTTTATAGCCTCAACGACAATGTATCGGCCGACAAACAGCTTGATCTCATTATCGCTGACCCGATTGGCATCGCTGCTCTTCGCTCTGAAGGCGTGCAGAATGATGGACGCTCGATCATTATTGAGCAGGATGTAAGCGAAGCCGCAGTGGTTCTGCGGAGTTTCATTCCCGATGCAAGCTGGCGTCAACAAGTGCAAAACTTCTTCACGCAAGCGAGCTGTGCGCCGTATGAAGCGAGCTACAGCGGTTCCAGTTAAGAAAGAATCGTTGGAACCGCTGTAAGCTTTGGTTTTTAAACTTGCCTTTATCCCGAAACTGGTTCCCACTTTCGGGAGACATGCTGTCGTTAACTACCTGCAAAACAGACACTTTCCTACTCACGGTTAATGAGTTGCTAAGGCTTCATGCCTATTATCCAGTCTGCCGACATGCGGCAGGCCGCGTTAATAGTATTAGCCTACCGGAGTACCTTGCGTGACAAACGATCAGTTCCGCGTCCTGGAAGAGATTTCAGGCAATCGGAACCAATCAAATTTGAGAGCTGATGGGAGCAAAGCAGATGACCTTCTTGGCGCTGCTATAGCTGCGTTTGCCTCAATCACACGCCCCGGACGGCATGATGCCCACCAACTTGAAGATCTTGCATTTCCGCTGCTTGAACGCGCAACTATGCGAGGCAAGCGGCAGGCCGCTTCTGCGCTGGCACAGATTGAAGACGCGCCACGACGCCTCGTATTGTCGCTCGCAAACGAACCTGTCGAAATCTCCGCACCGATTCTTTTGCGTTCGCCTGTGCTACGGTCTGAGGATCTCGTCGATATCATCGGCAAGAACGGCCTTGCTCATGCCCGCGCCATTGCCCGCAGACAATCCGACGATGCGTTGTTGAAGGGCGTGTTACGCAGCTTCACCGATCCGGTTATTGATAGGCTGTTGGCCTTACAGGAAAACCTTGCTGGGCTCGGAACCGATAAGACTGAAATCCAGCCCACTATCAATGAGGCCGAAAGTTCAGAAGGCGTGCTGCCGCATCAGCCATCGTTTTTCAACTCTGGTGCCTTATCCAGCCCGGAACATCTCATCGATACAGCGCTTCTGATCGACGACCAGATTTTCCGCACGGCATTGGCTGATTCTCTCGATGTATCTTTTGAGCGTGCCGATCACATTATCGGTCAGTGGCCCGCCTCACATTTACCTATCGCCTTGCGTGCGCTTGGCTTGTCTGCTTCTGAATGTTTCATGGTCATGTCTGCCGTGCTTGGGCCAGTGGCCGCTGATCGCGAAGGCCTACGCGAATTCATTCAGATTTATCGTTCAATCGATCAGGAAAAGGCTGTCATGCTCGTGCGCCGATGGAAGGCAGATGACATGTCCAAACTGCTTCGCAGCAAGTTGCGCGAGATGGTAACGGCTACGGATGAAGAGTCCGCAACGAAGCGTTCAACCTTATAACTCGTCTTTCGAGACTGAGAAAAAGCCCTCAGGATCGGCAATATCTTCGAGCTCTATAAGCCAAAGATCGGGATCAAATCTGACCTCTCGATCCATGCGTTCTGATGCTTTAACGTCATCGACATCATGAAGAATGCGCAGAAACATGCGCTCTCCGTCTGTGCTTTCCTCATAGGACGTTTGCGGCGCAGGTGAATAAAGATCACATGTGCCAAAGCGCGAACTTACCTTGATGAAAATTGCACCGGCTTCTTTAGAACCGCGGCGGGCGAGATACGCAAAGCCGCCCTCGCCCTGAACTTTGCGTATGAGTGCCGAAACCCAGAAATCCGATGTCAGGCGCATAGTTTACCCTGCATCAACTGATGAGACCGATTTCACGCATCTTGGAAATCAGTGCGGCATCCACTTCGCCGGTGACACGAAGATTGAACAGCTTCTGGAACTCGCGAATCGCGTCCTGCGTGGATTTACCCGGAACACCATCAACGCTCACCATTTCGTTGCCGAAGGCTTTGAGGCCAGCCTGCACCCGCACGATATCCTGCGAGGAAATCTTTGCCTGCTGTTGTACGGCAGGTTCTGCAGCCAGCTGCTTCTTTTCCTGCCTCGGCTTGCTTTCCAGCGATGCAAGGTCAGGTGCACGTTTTGCTGATGCGTCGATTTTCAAAACTGCCGGTTCAGGCCTTGGGGACGGCACCGCTAAATCAATCACCTTCGCGACATCATCTTCATTCGCCGTCTGCACCGCGCCACTTTGTGCCGGAACGCCTACCTTCTTTTGAAGTGCCTGCCAACGCTCAATTGCTTCGCGTGTTTGCGGACCGGTAAATCCGTCTACAGCACCTTTATATATGCCGAGCGTCAGCAATCTTTGCTGCAATCGAGCAATTTCAATATCGGCATTTGGCGCAAGGGCGGGCAGCATTTCATCAATCGAGCCGGTCGTTTGCAGCCGATCAGGAGACAGGTCCGCAGTTTCCGTCGGTTGCTGATCTGGCTTCGTCTCAGCTGTTGCAGATGTTTCCGCACTTGCCGTTTGGGTAGGTGCTGTTTCCTCAGATTTGTTAGCAGCAGCCGTGCCCGGCAGAACCGCACGCGGCGTTGCCTTGAACACAAAGTCCGCACGGGTTTTAAAGAAGACGGCATTGTGCGCTTCTGGCTGGTACCAAAGCGCATTGGCTGAAACAAAGCCCATCACCACAGCAAAGGCCGTCGCACCACCGGTTAGCACGGGATTGCGCACAATGAATTCGCCAGCAGCTATCGCCAGCTTAGAAGCAGAATTGAAAAAGAACTGAAGGAGGCGGCGACCGAGACTATGCCGTTTTGCGGGTTTGCGCATCGATCCGCTCTGGGCCTTGGTCCCGGTTTTCGTCTTTCTGCCACTCATTAATCCGTTCTCCCTGGTGACGGTGGATATCAATCACCGTGCCAAGCTTCTGTTGATCTTCTTCTCCCAAAGAATCCTGCTCAAGCAGTTTTTGCGGGCCTGCGACCGGCAGAAGAACAGTTACGACCGTTCCCTCACCCACACAGCTCTTAATGGTCATCGAGCCCTGATGAAGCTCGACCAGCCCCTTGACCACTGAAAGGCCAAGTCCACTTCCCTCTTGCGCACGCGTATAGTTATTGTCAGCTCGCACGAATGGCGATCCGATGCGCTGCATATCTTCCGGTTCGATACCGATACCCGTATCGGCGACGATGATTTCCAACTGTGGACGTCCATCAATCATGACGCGGGTAGCGTCGATGGTGACGCAGCCGCCAGTCTCGGTAAACTTCACCGCGTTGGCAGCAAGATTAAGCAAAATCTGCTGTACTGCACGGCGGTCAGCAACGACCTCCCCGGTTGTCGCGTTCACACGATGACAGAAGGCAAGACCCTTCTTTTCAGCGAGCGGCAGCATAACCGCGGCACACAGTTCAGCAGCATCACGGAAGCTGAAGCTCTGCGGTTCGATCCGATACGTGCCGGTTTCCAGCCTTGAATTATCAAGGACAGAATTGACCAGCTCAAGCAGATAGTGGCCCGACTTGTGAATGAGACCAGCATATTCACGCTGCTTTTCATTCTGCAGCTGGCATCCCATTTCATGCGACAGCATATCGGAGAAGCCGATGATCGAATTAAGCGGCGTACGCAGCTCGTGGCTGACAGTTGCGAGCAATCGACCTTTGCCGATGCGTTCCGCTTCAAGCTGCGCCTTCAGCGCATTGATTTCCTCAATGAGCTTCTGCTCACCTTCAAGCGAACGTCCGATCAGCGTGATCACGCCATTCATAGCCGCACCATCCATGCGGAATGACAGAAAGACCGGGCTGCCGTTTTCAAGTGTGCGCAGGCGAATATCTGCTGCGCGGGCAGTGCGCAACGAGCGCAGGTCTGCGAGAAGCGACAAATATTGCACGCGATCAGCCACATGAACGCGATCAATCAGTGCTGTGCCTTCCAGCATCTTGGGTTCGACGCCCAGAACAGCGGCAGACTTCGCATCAATTTCCGATACAATACCTTCAGCATCCATCGAAAGCTGCACATCGCCTTCAGCAACGACAGGCTTGTTCAAAGTCTGTGGCGCCAATGTTATCGCGCTTCGGATCATGAAGCTGCGCGCAACAAGGCTCGCCATATAAAACATCAAAACAAGCAACGAGACCGACGATACACCAGCAACGGTGGCCCCGCCGATCAACCCAAACGCACTTAGTACGGAAGCCGCAACAGCTGCGCCGCCAAGTGTTGCCATAGGCTTGCGGCTCACAAACCATGCTTCCAACGGCAAAGCTGCAGCCATAAGCCAAAGCGTGACATTGCTGGTATTCGCGAAGGCGGCAATTGAAACCAGCCCTGCGCCATAGGCGGCAAAATTCAGACCACCAAGGACTGCGGCACTCAAGCCCATCAGGCTTAGCGCACAGAAAATCATGGCAACGCCTGCAAGGCTCGCCGCGAGAACGGCTATGGCTGCAATATCAGTCACCACGCCGGATGCGAGTACCGCAGCAAACAAGAGAACCGGGAAAAGCATGAATGAGCCGACGACGCGAATCGCAGACGCGTCTGATTGCTCAGTCCAGCGCTGACAGAAACGTTCGTGAAAACGCGCGAGCGCCTGCACCTGCGTGCCTACGATCTGTGCTGCGTTCAAAAGAATGGCGTTCAACTTGCCTTACTCACTCAATACTCGTTTGGCTTCACCATCAGGGATCAGCCCGTCGACAGTAGAATTGCAGGTGAGGCTTTAAAGAAACGATAAAACTGAACCGTGTTGCGTCCATTGAGCCAAAATCTGACGGTTCAGAGGCCGGGTTTTTTCACTATGGTAAACAGAAGGTAGACAAGTGACATCAAGGCCTTCGGCTCTCGGCATTTGTTTCATGTCATGAATGCGTCGAATCCGTCAGTTACGGAATCTTTTCAAATTCCGTAGAGAATAGCCCCGAAGCTTCCGATCAACATTTTTGAGCTAATGATCCGTTTTCTCATCAAATCCGCAATCTGGCTGTCGCTGGCATTCATGGTGATGCCGCACTTCTTTCCTGCGGATCAGGAAAACACATCGACGAAGAACAGCGCTCCGGTTCAAACCAAAGCGGAGCCGGATTCGATTGACCAATTGCTCAATAATGGCAAAACGGCCCTGGAACTGGGCAAGCTTTGCGTAAACAACCCTGCTTTATGTGAAAACGGCGCGTCTGTTCTTTCCAGTGCCGCGAGCGGTGTGCTGGAACGCAGCGGTGGGGTACTTGAATATTTAAGCGATCGCTTCGGTACAAAGCCGCAGACTGCGTCGCCAGTTACTGTAACGCAGGACACAACGACGGAGCAGCCCACGAAAAGCTTACTCCATGCCATTCCGATCCCTACGCCACGCGCTGAAGCACTGCGCGCACTTGATCATTCTTCCACAGGTGCAATTCCCGCACGCAAGTGATGCTTTTCCGTGACCTTTGTCACATTTATCCCTATATAGACGGCATATCCGGGATCAAATCTGAGCAAATATCATGACCACCACAATCGACAGCATTATCTCCGACTTCGAATTTCTCGACGATTGGGAAGATCGCTATCGCTATGTGATTGATCTTGGTAAGGAATTGCCAGCCTATCCAGATGATGCCCGTGATGCGGCGCATAAGGTTCAAGGCTGCGTCAGCCAGGTGTGGCTGAAGACTATTCCACATGAAGGCAATGATCCGGTTGTCGAATTTCTCGGCGATTCTGACGCCCATATCGTCCGCGGTCTCGTTGCTATTGTGCTTGCATTCTATTCCGGTCGTAAAGCGTCTGAAATCGTCGCTTCCGATCCGGAAGAGGTGCTGAAGAAGCTCGGACTTGATGAGCATCTTACGCCACAGCGTTCAAATGGCCTTCGCTCCATGGTCGCGCGCATCCGCCGCGATGCAGCAGCATTGAAAGTCTCAGCCTAAAGCATTTCCTGTTCAGATTGAATCATTGGAGATGCTTTATCTGTTTGTCTTTACGCGCATCTTATTCCGAAAACCGGTTCCCACTTTTCGGGAGGCGCTTTAGCAACTTTTCGACGGCAAGAGCTGCAGCAAACAACAACTTGTCGGCACCGTTTCGGGCTGTCAGCATGAATCCTGCTGGCATTCCTTTAACCGGCATCGGCAGAGTGATGCTGCAAAGGTCGAATTGATTGGCGATCTGCGTGTTACGCAGCAGCAATCCTTCAACACGGTCATATTCAACGGGATCTTCGCTGACAGACGCAATCGTCGGCGCAACAATTGGCGTCGTGGGGGTTACGAAGAAATCCATGCCACCCAATCGCCGGTCCATTTCCTGAACCAGATTTTTCCGCGTTTGCATCAAGCCTTCATATGCCTGATCTGAGACATTCAAGCGTTCTGCAAGCGTATACTTCACCCGATGATCGACATTTGCATCCGGGTCTTTGAGCCAGGTGTCGGCATGAACATGGCTTGCTTCAATACCGGCAATCGAACCAATCCGTGCTGCTTTGCGCAGCTCTAAAATAAGATCGTTGACCTCAAGCGGGACGACCCTAACGCCCGCATTTTTGAGAGCGTTTAACGCCTCACCAAAAGCTTCCGCTACTTCCGGCTCCATATCAGCCAAGAGCACGCCTTCCGGCAAGCCAACCGTCAGCGTGCTCAAATCTGTAGCATCAGGCAGAACGGGCGCTTCGCCGGCCATTATCGCGTCCGTCAGAATGCAATCCGCAACCGTCCGCGCCAGAGGACCGATAGAATCAAGTGAAGGGGCCAGTGGAAATGCGCCATCCAGCGGAATGCGTTTAGCGGTTGGTTTGAAGCCAACTACGCCATTCAAAGCGGCAGGGATTCGCACAGAGCCGCCAGTATCTGAACCTATGGCGATTTCGCTCGTACCTTCTGCAACCGAAACTGCCGCCCCCGACGATGAACCACCAGGAACGCGCGTTGGGTCCACTGCATTGGCTGGCACGCCGTAATGGGGGTTTAATCCGACTGCAGTAAAGGCGAATTCCGTCATATGCGTTTTACCGACAATGATCGCGCCCGCATCTCTCAAATGTTGCACAATGAGGGCATCATTGGTGGCAGGCGATCCAACTTTACGCACGATGGAACCAGCGAGCGTTGGCTCGCCAGTTACATCGAATAGATCCTTGATCGATACAATCCGACCGTCCAGAGGTCCGCGGGAACGTCCTTCTTTGATGCGCTGATCAGCGGCATCGGCTTCATTACGCGCGGTTTCGGCATAAATCTTACCGAAGACACGTTCGGTTTTCGCTCGAGCTTCAAGCTCTGCAAGAACTCGTTCAAGACTTTGCCGATTGCTTTGCATTTTCACCCCCGCTGCTAATGCTTTGTTGTTCAAAGTCTTCAAAGGGTCAATGCGGTCAAAATGAGCACCCCCACTCAACCCTGGCCGGGACGAGCAGTCGGACGATAATCGTCCGCACCCCAATGCAGCACTGCCGGCGACCTATGTTCGACTGCGCGCGGCGGATTATAGTGCCTATTCAGCATTGCCAGCCCCATTTTTAGCAACATCTTCCCTGAACGCACCGGCCATTGACGCTCACGCTCGACTGTTTTCAATCCCTTCAGGAAGCAACAGATATCAATCAAGACCCCGCTAAGTTCGGGGCCAACCGCTTCCAGCGCACGCTCCACACGGATTCTGCTCGCCAGTGCAATATCAGTCAGCTCGGCCATCCCGCCGGGACCGGAACGACCCGAATTGCCCACACTTGCATCCCATCGCGCAGAAATCGAAGGCATTAAAGAACCGCGCGTGAAATCAGCCCTTAAGCGCTCGCCTGCCCGAAACTCGTCCTCAGAAATGAAGCTGCAACCATCGGCACTTCTAAGGCGATAAAGCTTTGCGAGCGGAGATTCGGCTGGATTAATTTCAACAGTCTCCCCCTGCTCCGTTTCAATTGTCTGACTGACCCGTGCTGTCTTTGCTGGTTTGGCACATTTTGCAGCGACCTTGCGGATTGGCCCAGAGAGAGCCAGGCGCTGGCCATCACAGATGATGACGCCGCGCTTCTGCATTTCGCTGATCTCGATACGCGTTGCGGCAATAGTTCCCTGCTCGCCAACCAGCAATACATGCGTTTCGCGAACGGAGTCCTGCATTTCGCAGCCGCCCTGCTTTAAAAAGCGGACCAATCTTGTTTCAGAAGCTGATAACGCCGCGCTCATGCTGCCATCCTCCAAGCCGAGAACCCTGAATTCACAACCTTTTCAAGTGTGGAAACCACTGCATCAAAATCTTCGTCATCACGTCTGTCTTCAACAAGATGGCACGCATAAACAACGGTGCTCCTGTCTCTCGAAAACCCACATGCAACCTCGCTCATCACCATTCCAAACGATGTGTGCGCCAAATACATTCCGATCTGTCTGACCTGTGCTACTTCTCTTCTGCATCTTAGCGGTGAACGCAATTCAGCGCCGCTTACAGCAAAATGTGCCGACAACAAATCGATCAACGCGTCACAGAGTTCCACGCTTTTTTCCTGGCGCCTGCGACCCAACGCACGACCAGAATTATCTATCCTGAGGGCTCGACCGTGTCGCGCCGCAATCACCTTCAAAGCCTCAAGAGCTTCAGCCCGGGTATGGATGATATCTGTTAGTTCCAAAGACATTCATCTTTCCTCACCGTAATAGGAATATCTTCTTATAGTGAGGAATTTGCAAGCGTGGATAAGTTTTTTACAACAGAAAATTGATACCGCGTCTAACAAAATTATAAATAATAGGAATTTATCCATCAAACCGCGAAATGCGCGATCCTTTCGGCACCAAACTAAGCCGACGAGGAGTATGATAATGGAATTAGCCCTAAGAGAAGCAACCCAAACCTTTTTGAACGCGCGCAAAGAAGAGCGCATGAGCGCGATACAACGCGCAGCGCTGCAAATCATAGCAGGGATTGATATGGATAAGCTTCTCCGCGCCCCAGCTGAGGAGCAGCGGCAGGCAAAAGGCCGCCTAAACCGCCTTATCGAACGCGAACGTCTTCGTGGTGTTCGCGGGCACTGGAGCTATGATCTTAATCGACATATTGCATTAAAACAGGCTTTGGACCGGCTATGCGGGATAAAAGCAAAGCAAAAGTCGATGCTATAAATTCAAATGAATAATGGCCCGGAGAGCATGAAGGTTACCTCATGCGTTCCGAGCCATCATCAAACAAATCGCATGTCAGTATCGAAACACAAGCTTCCGATACCAGGATTTGATTACAGCGGCTCCAGTTCAGACTGAATCGTTGGAACCACTGTAACTGTTTGGTTTTACGCATTATCCAAAGCAAAACTGCTTCGCACTCTTGCTGGAAATGCTATAATTATGCGTCCTTAGGCTTGCGGCCCAGACCCATTTTCTTTGCAAGACGCGAACGTGCTGCAGCATAGTTTGGAGCAACCATTGGGTAGTTAGGATCGAGATCCCACTTTTCACGGTATTGTTCTGGCGTCATGCTGTAATGAGTCATCAGGTGACGCTTCAGCGACTTGAACTTCTTACCATCTTCCAGGCAGATGATGTAATCGTCAGTAACCGACTTCTTTGGGTTGACGGCTGGCTTCGGCTTTTCAACAACGACCGGAGCTTCTTCACGCTCAACGTGACGCTTGAAAGCAGAATGCACTTCCGAAATCAGGAGAGGCAGTTCGCTCGCACGAATGGAGTTGTTTCCGACGTAAGCAGCAACAACATCAGCAGTAAGGCTGAGAAGCAGCTCTGCGCTTTCGTCGTAAATTTCAGGGTTTTCCATTGTATTTCCTTTTTTTGTCTTTGCTTTTTATCAAGCAGACTGCGACTCTCAAAACCGATTGCCGTCTACGCGAATTCTTATGCCCTGCCCAACTCATTTCGCGATGCGAATACCAATGAATAGTGCCATTTGCAATAGAATTGTCAAACCACTTTACATTAACGGAATTGATTTCTTCTTGGTTGTGCAAATACAATGTACTTAAACACAAAAAACCAATTACCGTTCAAACTAGAGCGCCGTACGCCCTCTTGGGCACACAAAGATCGCTCTAACAATCTATATTTACAGCATAACTTTACCTTAAACTGATTCAAGTTTAAGGAATTATGCTGTAGCCAAACGCGTTTGACGCTATTTTCAGCTCAGCCATATATTCTTAAAGATGGGGGGATTTGCATCTCTTTTCCGCAGCTTCATTAATTTGTAGCTCACACATAAGCAATAGTTTTTTTCTGCCAAGTCTATTTACCCACGCCACTACAAACACAATTTATTGATTGCGACCATGAACAGGGAGTCGGGCAGCAAAAAGGCATAATTAAAATATATTTCATTCAGATCAGCTCGCATTTGGCTTATCCAACAACTATATAATCGCTACGAAACGCAGAGCACATGCAGGCATCTAAGCGCACAAGCAATTCAACAATATATTGAAGAGTTTATGTCCGTTTGCACTGTGCCGCATTCAAATCCATACGGCTTCGCTCAAGAGAGGAGATATATATGTCTAGCTCTACCGATCAAACCCGCCCATTGAAGGTTGTGAAGACCGATGCGGAATGGCGCGAACAGCTTACGCCGATCCAGTATCAGATCACCCGACAGCACGGTACGGAACGCGCTTTTTCAAGCCCGAACTTCGACAGCTCCTTACACGGCACCTATCGTTGTGTTTGCTGCGACCGTCCACTCTACAAGTCGGAAGCGAAATACGAGTCCGGCACTGGCTGGCCGAGCTTCTTTCAGCCGATCGAACCAGATGCCGTCTCAGCATTTGAAGATCACTCCTACGGTATGAACCGCACGGAAATTCGTTGCTCGGATTGCGATGCACATCTGGGTCACGTTTTCCCGGACGGCCCTCCGCCAACCGGCCTGCGCTATTGCATGAACGGCAATGCACTGATCTTCGATCAGGATTAATTCCTGTGCTTCACAGTCCGGACCGGCACAACGGTTCGGACTGATTTCATTTGCTTTTTACTGGATTTTACATGCCACACGACACCAATTTTCCTCAGCCACCAAAAGCACCAAAGCACCCCGCGAGCGACACGCGCCACGGCATCACCCGAACTGATGATTATGCCTGGCTCCGCGCTGACAACTGGCAGGAAGTGTTCAAAGACCCGTCGGTTCTGGCGTCTGAAATCCGCGAGCATCTGGAGGCGGAAAATGCCTACCAGACCACTTTGATGCAGGACACAGATGCACTGCAGAAGCAGCTTTTTGCTGAGATGCGCGGTCGCATCAAGGAAGACGATTCATCCATTCCTTCAAAGGATGGCCCCTATGCTTACGGCATGTCGTTCCGGACCGGCGGCGAGCAGCCTTACTTCATTCGCACCCCGCGTGATGGCGGTGATGAAACCATTCTGCTCGACGGCGACAAGGAGGCGAAAGACAAAGCCTATTTCCGCCTCGCATCTGCCGATCATTCACCCGATCACAATCGTTTGATCTGGGGGTATGATGACAAGGGATCAGAGTTCTACAAGCTCAAGGTACGTGACCTCGACAGCATGTCGGATCTCGAAGATATTCTGACAGATACCAATGGCGGTGGCAGCTGGGATGCTGACAGCAAAGGTTTCTTCTATACTTTGCTGGATGAAAATCACCGACCATCCAAGGTTTTCTACCACAAGATCGGCACAGCACAGACGCAGGACAAGCTGATCTTTGAAGAAAAGGATGCTGGTTTCTTCCTAGGCGTTGGTGGCTCGGCACTCGATGACTTCATCTTCATCGATATTCATGATCACGAGACTTCGGAATGCTGGTTGTTGCCTGCAAATGATCCGTCTGCAAAACCACAGCTGATCATGGCTCGTAAAACAGGCGTTGAATACGATATCGCGCCCGGTGGCGATGAGTTCTTCATTCTGACTAATGTTGATGGGGCCAAAGACTTCAAGATCATGCGCGCACCGGCTTCGGCACCGCAGCCTGAAAACTGGGAAGAGCTGGTTCCGGAAGTGCCGGGACGCCTGATCCTGTCGCACTCCGCCTATAAGCGGCATCTGGTCTGGATGGAGCGTGACAATGGCTTGCCGCGCATCGTTATTCGCGATCGCGAAACAGGCGAGCAGCACGCCATCGCATTCGACGAAGAAGCCTATTCGCTCGGCCTGCATGGCAGCGCGGAGTACGATACGGATGTTATTCGTTTCTCCTATTCTTCGATGACCACGCCTGAGCAACTGTTCGATTACAACATGCGCACGCGTGAACGCGCACTGCTCAAAACGCAGGAAGTCCCATCAGGCCATAATATTGCTGATTACATCACACGGCGCGTTCTCGCTCCGGCAATGGATGGCGAACTGGTGCCCGTTTCGCTGATCTATCATAAGGATACAAAGCTCGACGGCTCTGCCCCTTGCCTGCTTTATGGCTATGGTTCGTACGGCATCACCATCCCGGCAAGCTTCAGCACCTCGCGTCTGTCGCTCGTGGATCGCGGCTTCATCTATGCCATCGCGCATATTCGTGGCGGCA